>CAZWDN010000030.1:20919-25457 GCA_964633125.1 uncultured Pirellula sp.
TACGCGACCAACAACGGCCAACAACCCAACTACGGCGCCCCCCCGTACAATCCGCCGCAATACGGCGCTCCCAACTATTCGCAAACCGGCTACAACCCCAACGGTTATGTGCAGCCCGGCTATGGTCCCAACGGCTATCCGCTGACCGGCGTGCCGCAATACATGGCCTCGAACCCTTCGGGTGCAAATCCCAATCTCCCGACCGATCCAAACTACTACGCCCAAGGCCCTCGCCTCGGCGATCCGCAGTCGTACGGCATGCAGACGGCCAAGCCGAGCATCGAAATGCCGGCCCCATCCGGTACGCCCGGTTACGGCCCGCAGTACGCCGGACAGGCCCCCAACGGCTTCCCGAACAATACGCAGCCGGGACCGACCGACCCGCGATTCGCCAACACGGGCGACCCTCGCACCACGATCGATCCCAACCTTCAAAACGCCGCGACGACGGCTAAGATCGGGAGCGTCGCCAACAACGACCAGCAGTCGCAATGGGCGTCGTTGACGTTCTCGCTGATCGCGCTGTTCGCCTCTTTAGGGGCGAACTTCTACCTCGGCTGGACGACGTACCATCTCCGTGAGCGGTACCGGATGGTTCTTTCCGACCGCACGACCTACTAGTGCCGCGGCAATTCGCTTGCCTATCATTCACGGCCGGCATAAGACTTTGGCGGCTTCATCGACGCCGCTCGACCTTTCGTCTTTTCCCGGGCTCCGCATTGCGAGAATGTCGTCATGCCTGACTTCCAGCGTCGGCTCGTGCATCCTCGCGATCAAATCCTCGACGTCATCGAGCGCATCTATCGCTTCCGGATGACCACGACCTCGGGCGGCAACGTTTCCCTCCGCGATGCCGAAGGAAACATTTGGATTACGCCTGCCCGCGTCGATAAAGGGAGCCTCCGTCGGGAGGATATGATCTGCGTTCGCGCCGACGGCTCGGTGGAAGGGTCGCATCGGCCGTCGAGCGAATTTCCCTTCCATCGCGCCATCTACGAAGTGCGGCCCGACTTGCAGGCCATCGTTCACGCGCACCCCGTGGCGCTCGTCGCCTTTAGCGTCTGCCGTCGCATCCCCGATACTCGGCTTTTCCCGCAAGCCCGCAACGTTTGCGGCGAGGTCGGCTTTGCTCCCTATGCCTTGCCGGGCAGTAAGCAGCTTGGCGACAACATCGCCGCCACGTTTAGCGCCGGACACGATTGCGTCGTCTTGGAGAACCACGGCGTAGTCGTCGGCGGCGCGAACCTCGCCGAAGCCTTCGCTCGCTTTGAAACGCTGGAATTCACGGCTAAGACCATCGTCAAGGCGTCGATGCTCGGGGAAATCCGCTACCTCGACGTCGAACAAACAAAGCTGCCTCTCACGCGTATTCCCGCGCTTCCCGAGTTTGCCCCCGAACAGGCGACCGTACTCGAACAAGAGTTGCGCCGACAACTCGTCGACTTCATTCGTCGCGGCTACCAACAGCGGCTGTTCATCAGCACCGAAGGGAGCTTCTCGGCCCGCCTCGACGGTGACGAACTCCTGATCACGCCGGCCCGCTTCGATCGCCGCACGGTCGCGCTCGACGACTTCGTGGTCGTCAACGGCGGACGCCGCGAAACCGGCAAATCTCCCAGCCGTGCCACACGGCTCCACCGTGCGATCTACCAAACGCACCCGGAGTTTCGGGCCGTCGTCAGCGCCTGCCCCGTCAACGCCACGGCGTTCAGCACCACCTCGGCGACGCTCGATAGCCGCACCATTCCCGAGAGCTACATCTTCCTCAAAGACGTCCTCCGCATTCCCTACGGCGAACAGTTCGGCGACGGTTCGGAGATCGCCGAGCGACTCTCGCCGGAAAACCCCGTGGCGATCCTCGAGAACGACGGCGTGCTCGTCTGCGGCACCAGCGTCCTCGACGCCTTCGATCGGCTCGAGGTCCTCGAAACGACGGCCGAAGCCATCATCAATAGTCGCCCGCTCGGCGAAGTCGTGCCGATGTCGGCCGCCGTGATCGAAGAACTCACAGCCGCCTTTCTGCGCAAGTAAGTCTGACGCACATCAGCTTGCAATCATTCGGCTCAAGCCGCCAATTTGGCAGCGACTCTCCGAAGTCGGATTCTCCGTCGCGTACGCCCCGCAGAAACCTGCCATTTCGGCACCAACCCCGCCGCCATCGCATGGCGACATAATTCCACAAGTCGTTTTTTAAAAACAACTTACGAAATACAAAAGCCATTCGGCACGCGTCCTGCATTACACCGATTCCGCCGGCGTCAAATCGGCAACCGGCCGGTCTGACGCCCTCAAAAACGGTCGAAAATTCGTCTCGCCGCGTCGGGTTCGTCCCTCGGCGGGTTGTTTTCATCGGGTGATGTTCACAGGAGGTTCGCTGCCATGTCGTATGTCTTACGCGATTGGTTTCGTCCCCAGCAGGTCGGCCAGGCACGTCGCGAGTTCGATCGCGTCGTCGATGAATTCTTCGCCCCGGCCCAATCGGCTTGGCAACGTCTCGGCGTCGCCGGTTATCCGAGCCTGAACATTTGGGAAGACGCCGACGTTCTTTACGCCGAAGCCGAGTTGCCCGGCGTCCGGCACGAAGACCTCGACCTCACGGTGGTCGGCAACCAGCTCACGCTCAAGGGCCGGCGCACGCCGGCCGCGCCGGAATCCGGGACGTTCCATCGCCGCGAACGCGCCGTCGGCGACTTCACGCGCACCGTGGTGCTGCCGTACGAAGTCGACGCGGAGCATGTCGAAGCGTCGCTGGTCAACGGCGTGCTGAAGCTCTCGCTGCCGAAGTCGTCGGCCGCCAAGCCGCGCAAGATCAACGTCACCCCGTCCGAAAAGCAAGCGTAAGTCACGAGGGCCGCGCGCGACGAACCTCGCGCGCGGCGCTCGGGGAAAGCCGCGGCGGAGCGCGGCCTGCTCGATGCAGGATGCGCAGCGAAACCGGAAACTCCGTTGAACGCCTACTGTCGACGGCCGGCCTCGCTCGGTCGCGGCTTTCCCCTGATCGGTTCTGCGTCACCGCCAACCACGCATCATCATTCATAACGAGGATTTCTCCCATGCTCTGCGAACAACAAGCCCCGCAACAAGCCGTCGAGCAAACCCAACCGAGCGCCGCCGCGCCGCAAGCGCCCCGGTACTTCGTTCCGCAAGTCGACGTCGTCGAACTGCCGCAAGAGTTCGTCCTCACGGCCGACCTGCCCGGCGCCGTCGCCGAAACGATCGACGTCGATTACGTCGACGGCGAGTTGCGACTGCACGCCCCGGTCGCGCCGCGCAAGGCGTCCGGCCGGTATCTGCTGGAAGAATACGCCGTCGGCGGCTATCGGCGCACGTTCCGCCTCGGCAAGTCGATCGACGCCTCGCGCATCTCGGCCGACTACGAGGGCGGCGTCCTCACGCTCCGCCTGCCGAAGGTCGAAGCATTGCAACCCCGCCGCGTCACCGTCCGCACGGCCTAATCGCCGTCGCCGCGTATATACGCCTCCCCACGTAGCCCCGGGCCCGCCGCCCGGGGCTATTTTCATTGCGCGCGTTTCCTGCGCGGGCTCCTTGCTTGCCTTGTACGCGGGGTGGCCCGGTGGAATCGCCGAACGAATCGCTCCACCTGACGCGGCGGCTTATACTCTGGTTTAGTTCAATCTCTCGCCTGCCGCCGCGCCGGTGAGCGAAATAGTTCGACCTCCGCCGCAACATCCTTTGAACGACATGAAATCCTTCGTAATCGTAACCGCCCTACTGGCCGTCGGACTTGCCTCCGCGGATCGCGCACGCGCGGCCGAGAAGAAGTCGCTACCCGAACGGCGCGTGCCGACCCCGCTTTGTCTGACTGCCGGCGACTTGTCGATCGCCACGGGCCGGCCTTCGCTGGTGCTCATGTCGCACGGCTCCGTGCATGTGCCGGTGTGGTCGTTGTCGGGCGGCACCGTGGGGCAATCGGTCGCCGGACTTCTGAGCGGACTGCCCGACGGGTGCGCCGCCGTGAAAGTCGAGATCGTCGTGACCACCGACGCGGCGACGAGTCCCGACTTCGAAGATGTCTACCGAGTGCACCTCTCGCAAATGGTGGAAAACGCTCCGTTCACGGCCCGTTATCTTCTCGGCACGCCCGTGCGCACCGCGCTGCCTGCCGCGCCGTTCCATACCCGAACCATTCTCCTGGAGTCGTATTACGAGGTCGTGCCCAACGCGCCCCTCTGGGTGCGCATTCAACGCGAGCCGGGCGACGCCGGCGACACGTTCACCAGCCCCACCGGCTTGGCGATGGTCAAGGTCACGCCCGTCGACGCTCCCGCCGCGCCGCACGTCGTCCAAGATATACGCGGCTACAACTCGTGGCCGATGTTGCAGGCCGTCGGCGATAAGCTCGTCTGCGTCTATAGCCGCGGCTCGGGACACACGATCGGCGAAGACGCCCGCGCCCTTTACGCGCGCACTTCCGCGGACGGCGGAAAAACATGGACGCCGGAAACCGTGGTCGCCGACTCGCCCGGCTACGGCGACGTCGCCGTCGGCAAGGGGCTCGACGCCTCGGGCGCGATGCT
>CAZWDN010000031.1:0-25102 GCA_964633125.1 uncultured Pirellula sp.
CGCACGAACTTTTTACTGTATTTCAACGATCCTGCGACGGAACTTTTTAGTTCACGATGGCTAGCGATCTGCGCACGAACGAACGCCCCTTGCCGCCTGTTTTCTCGAAGGCCGCCCCCCTCTCGCCGCTGGGGCGTTGTGACTATAATGCCAAGCGGTCTGACCAATTACCTTTCCGGATTCCTCGAGCCCTCGCGCGTTCTGATGCAAGTCGGTTTGTTTATTCCTTGTTATGTCGACCAGCTCTTTCCGCGCGTCGGCATGGCGACCGTGGAGATTTTGGAGCGCGTCGGTTGTCGGGTCGAGTTTCCTCGCTTGCAAACTTGCTGCGGTCAGCCGATGGCGAACACCGGCTGCACGGACGAGGCCCGGCCGTTGGCGGAACGGTTTCTCGAGATCTTCGCACCCTACGAATACGTCGTGGCTCCCTCGGGAAGCTGCGTCGCGATGGTGCGGCACCATTACGAAGACTACTTGGCCGGCAAGCCGGGCTTCGCGGAACTGAAAGCCAAGACGTTTGAGCTCTGTGAGTTTTTGGTCGACGTCGTCGGCCTGAAGCAACTCGACGTTCGGTTTCCGCACAAGGTCGGCCTGCATCAAAGTTGCCACGGGCTGCGCGAGTTGCGGCTCGGCAGCGCCAGCGAACTCGTGGGCAAGTCGTTCGGCAAAGCGCAGCAGCTTTTGGAGCTGGTCGACGGTCTGCAACTGACGACGCTGAAACGGCCCGACGAATGCTGCGGCTTCGGCGGCACGTTTGCCGTCGCGGAAGAGGCGGTGTCTTGCATGATGGGGGAAGATCGGGTCTTCGATCACGAACAGGCCGGCACCCAAGTGCTGACGGCCAACGACATGTCGTGCCTCATGCACCTGCAAGGGATCATTCGCCGCGATAAGAAGCCGATCCGGGTGATGCACGTCGCCGAGATTCTGGCGGGGGACAAGGCATGAACCATCCGGATCTTGCCCTGGCATTCATCGCCGACAAGCCGCGGGCCAAATGGCACGACGAGACCCTTTGGTTCGTGCGGAGCAAGCGCGACAAAGCGGCGTGGCAATTGCCCGAATGGGAATTGCTGCGCGAGACGGCGGCCGCGATCAAAGCGCACACGATGTCGCACTTGGGCGACTATTTGGAACAATTCGAAAGCCAGGCGCAGAAGCTCGGCGTCAAAGTCCATTGGGCCAAGGACGCGGCCGAGCACAACGCGATCGTACACGGCATTTTGCAAGAGCGCGGCGTGCGGAAGCTCGTAAAAAGCAAGTCGATGCTCACGGAAGAGTGCCACTTGAATCCGTACCTCGAGCGGCACGGCATTGAAGTCGTCGACACCGACCTCGGTGAACGCATCGTGCAATTGGCCGGCGAACCGCCGAGCCATATCGTGCTGCCGGCGATCCATAAGAAGAAGGAAGACGTCGGCGCAATTTTCCACGAGCACCTGCATACGCCCGCGGGGATGTCCGACCCGTTGTTTTTGGCCGAGGCGGCGCGACAGCACCTGCGCGATAAGTTTATGCAGGCCGATGCGGCGTTGACGGGCGTGAACTTCGCCGTCGCCGAAACCGGCGGCATCGTCATTTGCACCAACGAAGGGAACGCCGACCTCGGCGTTTCGCTTCCGAAGATTCATATCGCTTGCATGGGAATCGAGAAGCTGATTCCGAGGGCCGCCGATCTGAGCGTGTTTCTCCGCTTGTTGGCCCGTAGCGCGACGGGGCAACCGATCACCACCTACTCGTCGCACTTCCACGGCCCGATGCCGGGAGGCGAGATGCATATCGTGCTGGTCGACAACGGCCGGACCGATCTGCTGGGGAGCGACGAATTCCGGCGGTCGCTCAACTGTATCCGCTGCGGGGCCTGCATGAACACCTGCCCCGTGTATCGACGGAGCGGCGGCCATAGCTACGAATCGACGGTGCCGGGCCCGATCGGGTCGATTTTGGCGCCGTCGCGCGATGCGAAGGAGCACGGCAGCTTGCCGTTTGCGTGCAGTTTGTGCGGGTCATGTACCGACGTTTGCCCGGTGAAGATCGATCTGCACCATCAGTTGCTTACGTGGCGCAAGGAGATCGCCCATCGCGGGCTCTTGCCGCGCTCGAAAAGCTGGGGCATGAAGGTGATGAGCCGCGTGCTGCGGAGCCCGAAACTTTACGCGGCTTCGGGCTGGTTGGCGCGGAAGGTGGTGCCGAAGCTGCCGCGATTTATGGTTTACAACCGACTGAACGCTTGGGGCAAGCGGCGCGAACTGCCGGAGTTTCCTCAAGAAAGCTTCCGCGAACAATTTGAGCGGCGCCATGGGAAGTAGAGAAGCTATTCTGCGGGCGGTGCGCGCCCGGACATTGCCCGATAAGCCGGCGCCGAGCTTGGATCAGGCGTGGATTCGCTACGACGATCGCCGCGCGCAGTTTGCGACGGTGCTGGCGAGCGTCGGGGGGCGTTGTGAATTCGTCGCCGACGGCGCGGAGGCGGCCCGCAAACTTGCCGAGCACCCGGCCTACGGCGCGGCGAAGCGCGTCGCCTCGTTCGTGCCGGAGATTACGCCGGGAAACGTCGACTTAGCGACGGTGGCTGATCCGCACGCGTTGGAAGACGTCGACTTCGCGATTCTGCGGGGCGAGATTGCCGTGGCGGAGAACGGCGCCGTGTGGGTGACTGATGCCGGCGTGCGGCACCGAGCGTTGTATTTTATTGCGCAGCACTTGGTGCTGGTCGTGCCGGCCGCGGCGTTGGTCGACAACATGCCGCAGGCCTACGAGCGATTGCGATTTGCCGGCCCGGGATACGGAGCGTTTCTCTCGGGGCCGTCGAAAACGGCGGACATCGAACAATCGCTGGTGATCGGCGCCCACGGACCGCGCTCGATGACGGTGTTTTGCGTGGGGGAACGAAACGAGGAGCGAGCGTGAACGACGGCCTAAGCGAGGTTGCGTCGTTGCGCGGCGGCTTGTGTCGGTAGGTTGTTTGCCGGCCGCGAAAGAAAGTGCGGCCTGCGCGGGCCGCTTTCGCCGAATTGTCGCATGATTACGGCGATTTCGGCGACGCTGCGCGTGCCGAGCTTCGTGAAGATCCTCTGGCGGCGAGCCTCGACCGTGCGCAGGGCGATGTTGAGGGTGGACGCAATGTTCTTGTTGAGTTTGCCGTGGAGCATCAGGTCGAGCACCTCAAGCTCTTCGCGTCGCAATTGTGCGACGCGCACGGCCAAGGCGTTGGACCGAGCCGATTCGGTTTGTCGCGCAATGGAATCGCGGCAAGCTTCGGCAACGACCGACTCGAGTCGCGAGGCTTCCACGGGCCAATCGAGAATCTCAACCGCCCCCATGCGCAGCAACTGCACCACGAGCCGGGTAGCGGGCGAGGTCGCCAGGAAGATCGAGCTGAGGGGCGAGCGATTGTGCAGTTCGGCTATGGATTGGACGACGCCGGAATCGGTATGGGAATCGAGATTCGCCAGGATGCAACCGGCGCGAGTTACGTCGGCCCGGGCCAACAGGGCCTCCCAAGAGGCCAACGATACCGTTTCCAAGGCGTATCGGGAAAATAGCGCGGTTGCATCGGCAGCCGTCGCGATGTCGAGCCCGATGCAAAATGCGATAAGCCTCGAATCGGACATTTGCGGTACCTTTCTAAGCTTCAACCTATCGGTTGAACGAAGTTTGATCGCCACAAAGTTTCATCGGACGCCTGCAGCGGTTGGATGTGGCGAAGGTACGTCAAAATCTTGAGAACGCGGAAACGTGAAATGCCCGTAAATCCCTGGAAATTTGAATCGCGGGCAAACTGTGTCGCGCCTGCACACAAACGGGAGGAATGAACCTGCCCGACGTGCGGGAATGCGCACGTGATGCAAATCGGGGGAACCCGGAAGCGCCATCTCGCGCTGCGCAAGAGCGACCTGCGGAAACGCGGGCGGCTTGCGAAATCGCGTGATGCGGATTATTCCGCGAGCGGCAGGGAATGCACCCCGGGAATGCCTGCCCGAGCGGCCAACGCAAAGAGTTCGGAAACGGTCGAAACGCCTAGCGTCGCAAAGACCATCTGCTTACGCCGGTCGAGCGTGCGCGGACTAATGGCGAGCTTGGAGACGATCAGCTTGTTCGACAAACCCGCCAGCATGCACTCCGCGACGCTGCGCGACTCTTCACTTAATTGGGCGAACCGGCGCTGGGCTTCGAGAACGTTACGACGCTCTTCCCGCTGCTTCTCGGTACGCTCCGCCGCCAGACGGACGACCTGGACCAGTTCGCCGGCGTTGTACGGCTTTTCCAGGAGCGAGAGAGCGCCGTCCGCCATGAGCCGGACTACCGTGCGAATATCGGCAAAACCGGTGACGAAAACTACGGATATGAAATTGCCGTCGGCCCTCAAGCGACGCAGCAACTCCGCGCCGTCCATTTGGGGCATGCGCAGATCCGTGACGACGCAGGCCGAAATTTGGGGCGCATCCGACGCGAGAAACTCGGTCGCCGTCCCAAATGCCAGCGTTGCGATGCCGGCATCCGCGAGGATTCGCGCCGTCAACGTCCTGACCATCGGATCGTCGTCAATTATCGAGACCGGGCCGGCTTCCACGAGCAACCACCAAGCTTTCCGTAGCTACCAACAGGACCACGATCTTCAGCGCGGTGCAAGGCGTACCGCTGCCGCGCCAAAGCCAACGGCCGACATTATCACGAAGATCGCCGGTTGGGGGGAGATCGGGAAACCGCATCAACGGGCGAAACTATCTGATAATTTGCTTGGAAGCCTTCGCGGAAAACGCCGCCGTCGGCCGGCTCCTCCGCAACTACGGCACGGCGGCGGACGACTTTTTCCGCTTCGCCTTCTTTTTGGCGCCGGCGGAATCGACGGCCGTCGGCGTCGCCTGATCGGCATTCCATTGACCGTAAAGCCTTTGAAGTTCGGCAACCCGGGAGGGGTCGGCGCTTGCCAAATCGCGCGACTCACCGACGTCGTCGGCAAGGTTGTAGAGTTCCGGCTTTCCGGAACCGCCCCGGCTGACGACGAGTTTCCAGTCGCCGTGACGTATCGCCCACTGATCGCCGAAGCGCCAGTACATCGTCTCGTGAGGTCGTGCGGTATTGCCTTCGCTGAGATAAGGGAGGAGATCCACCCCGTCGAGCTTCCAGGCCGGGTCGATCTTGCCGCCGGCGGCAGCGACAACAGTCGGCAGGACATCGAGGTTCATGACCGGACGCGTATCGATTTTGCCTCCGGGAAGTTTCCCTTTCCATTGCATCATGAAGGGAACCCGCGGGCCGCCTTCGAAGGTCGTCATCTTGAAGCCTCGCAGGGGGCCGTTGCCGGAGGTCGTACTTTGGGTCGGGCCGCCGTTGTCGGCGATATAAAACACCAGGGTGTCGTTCTCTTGTCCCATCGCGCGCACTTTGTCCATGACGACGCCGACGGCATCGTCCATCGACGACAACATGGCCGCGAAGATGCGGCGCTTTTCGTCGGCAATACCCGGAAACCGATCCAGGTATTTCTTCGGCGCCTGAAGCGGCGCGTGTTGCGCATTGAACGGCAAATACAAGAACCAAGGTTTGTCCCCTTGCTTACCCAGCCAATCGACCGCACGGGCCGCGTATGCGTCGGTCGTGTAAAAATTCTTATCGTCGACGCTCTCCACGTCGAGCGACTTCCGCGAATCGACGAATTGCGTGGGGTGATAGAAGGGCGTATTGTTCAGAGTGCCGTAGAATTCGTCGAATCCGCGGCTTGTGGGGTAGTAGTCGCGCGAGGCTTCACCGCCGAGATGCCATTTGCCGATGGCGGCAGTAGCGTAACCGAGCGACTTCAATCGCTGGGCCATCGTCGTTTCCTGCAACGAAAGACCGCTGTGGCGGGCGACGGCGTTGAACTCGTGCCCGAACCGCGTCGGGTAACGTCCGGTCATAAGGCCCGCACGCGAAGGACTGCAATAGGTCGCGGCCACATAGCCTTGCGTGAAGCGAACGCCGTTGCGGGCAATCGAGTCGATATTGGGCGTCGGGATATCCTTCGTGAACCCCTGCACGGCCAGTTCTCCATAACCGAGATCGTCGGCGTAGAAGATCAACACATTGGGCCGAGGTGCTGCGGCCGCAAATGCCGCCGACCCGCCGAACGCCCCTGAAATTACAAGTATCAGCGCAACGGCGCCAGGTCGTAAGGCCGACATATAAGTCCTCGAAACAACGGAAACCGGGGTGCGACGTTCGCAGCGATACACATGGAACTGCTTGGCTTAATGACGGACTCCGAGCGGACATTATTTGCGCGGGGAGACGTCCTGACGCGGAAAACGCGCGTCAACCTTGCGTCGCTCGAAAAAGCTTGACACCGCCGTCTGTTCGCATATCTTATCGCAACAGTAATAATATTTACGCCTCCCCAGAATCGCCCCGACCATCGCCTCACATGGCTACCGTTGCCGGACCTAAGATCGCCGCCGTTGCCCAGCAGATCATCGACGATATTCGTCGGCGCAACCTGCGGCCGGGAGATCCCTATTTGAACACGGCGGAAACGGCTCAACTCCTGAGAGTCAGCGGTTCAACCGTCAATCGTGCCTTGCAACTACTGGCCCAACGGGGCCTCATTCGGCGACGGCAAAGGCAAGGAACGCTTATCGCCGCCGACGAGGCGCAGGCGACGTTGCGGCGCGTGCATATCGTGATTCGCGAAGACCACCTTCGCACCGAAGGACTCTGGGCCGACGGCGTATTGTTCGGCCTGCAAGGCGCATTGCCGGGGGTCGACGTGCAATTCAATTTCCGTCCGCAATCTGAAGAAGCGGAATACGTCGAACGCTTAATCGACGATGTATTACGCGCACGGCAAACCGCCGGATTCGTTTTGATTCGCGCCAGTGTCGCCGCGCAAAGGCTTGTCGTCGCCGCCGGATTGCCCGCGGTCGTCAGCGGCACTCTGCAACCATCGATCACCGGAATACCGAGCGTCGAACGTGATCAGCGGCAAATCGGCACGCTCTTAGCCGAGCACTTGCTCAAGCAGGGCTGCCGGCAGTTTCTCGTACTACTCCGCGATCGCATCACGGCCGGCGATCACGCCATGCTCGACGGCGCATATGCAACTCTAGCCGCGGCCGGTATTAAGTTGGCAAACGTCGTGCTTCGATGCTTGCCGACCGACGAAGATGCGATCGCCGCGGAAGCGGCCGTCCAACTAGCGAAATCGTCAGCCCGCGTCGGCTGCTTGTGTCGCTCCGTGCCGCTGGCTCAAGGCGTCGAGTCGGCGACGAAGTTGCTGCGACTATCGGCCAAACGTCGCCCCGTGATCGCCGTTGCCGATGTGGCCCACGCTGCCGAAAGTCCAACTGCTTATGCGTGTACTCAAACCACGATCACTCCCACGGAGTACGGCGCCGAACTTGGTCGCATGCTTGCAGCCGCCGCACGCGGCGAGCGTCCCGATCCTTATCGGCGCATCATTCCCGTGTGCCTCCGCTTGCCGATCGGTAAGCGTTCCCGTCCCAAGGTCTTGCGCTAACTTACAAACTCGCATATTCGCTCAACGAGGAGTTCTCGCCATGCTCAAAACCCGTCAAACGACGTCGGCCCTGCTGCCGGCAATATGCCTTGCAATCGCAGGCATTGGGACCTCGGCTCCCGCCGCGGAGCCGATGCTGGAGCACGTCCCGATTTTCGCGAGCGGGACGGATGGTTATGCGCTCTATCGCATCCCCGGCCTCATCGTCACCGCCAAGGGAACCGTGCTGGCGTATTGCGAAGCCCGCCGTACCGGCAAGAGCGACTGGGACACGATCGACATCATGCTCCGCCGCTCGACCGACGGTGGGAGGACATTCTCGCCGCCCCTGAAAATTGCCGACGTTCCGGGTCCTCACGTCAAGAACCCCGTCGCGCTGGCGCAGAAGTTGGCCGACTCGTCCGACGTCACCTATAACAACGCCGTCGGATTCTCCGATCGCGACGGTTCGGTGCATTTCCTTTTCTGCCTCGAATATTGCCGTTGCTTCTATATTCGTAGCGACGACGACGGCCGGACGTTCTCCCGGCCCGTCGAAATTACCGGCGCGTTCGAGAAGTTTCGGTCGGAGTACGATTGGAAGGTCCTGGCGACCGGGCCGGCACACGGGATTCAACTTCGTACGGGCCGACTCGTCGTGCCGATTTGGCTTTCGACCGGCACCGGAGGCCATGCCCATCGCCCTTCCGTTACCTCGACCGTCTACAGCGACGATCATGGACGCAGCTGGAAGGCCGGCGATGTCGCCGTCCCCAACACCGAAGAATGGGTCAACCCGAACGAAACGGTGATCGTCGAACTCGCCGACGGTCGCGTCATGCTCAACGTCCGTAGCGAATCATTGAAGCATCGCCGCTTGGTGACCGTCAGTGCCGACGGCGCCTCCGGCTGGTCGACGCCGAAGTTTCACGACGCGTTGCTCGAACCGGTCTGCATGGCGAGCATCGTACGCTTTTCGGCCAAGCCGGCCGGCGATAAGAATCGCATCCTATTTGCCAATCCGCACAACCTTACCCGTCTCGACGGCAAGGAAGAGGAAGGGAAGTCGCGAGATCGGAAGAACATTTCGATCAAGGTCAGCTACGACGAAGGAGAGACGTGGGAAGTGAACAAAGTTCTCGAGCCGAGCTACAGCGCCTATAGCGATCTCGCCGTACTCCCGGACGGCACGGTTCTCTGTCTCTATGAAACGGGGCGCAAAAGCGATACGGAAAAGAAGAAATCGACCAGCTACGCCGGCCTTACGCTGGCGCGTTTCAATATGGAATGGGTTACCGACGGCCGCGACGTTCCTCAAGCGTCGACATCGGCGCAGCCGTCGACGAAATAGTCGCGTTTCCGCACCCTGAGCGAAGAGTGTGTTACAGCTTGCCCGAGGGGTTTATGCTACGCGTTCTCCTATCCGCGGTTCTCGCTTGCGGCTTGGCGGCGACTGCGACCGCTGCGGTGCCCTTGTTGGAAACGACGGCTGTTTTTCCGCTGGCGCCGGAGAATAGACCCAATTATCGCATTCCGTCGCTGTTGCCTGCCGGCGACGGATCGCTGCTTGCCGTCGTCGAGAAGAGAAACGATGGACCGGGCGACATCGGCAATCACGACATCGTGTTTAAACGAAGTCGCGACCTGGGGCGCACCTGGAGCAGGGAGCAATTCGTACTGGACCATCCGGCGTCGCGCAGAGCGGAAGTATCCGACCTCGACGGCCCGCCCGAATCGATTGCCGCCGACCGTGTAATCGAGGCCGACGTCTGCGTTTACGGCGGCACGTCGGGCGGCGTCGTCGCCGCGGTACAAGCCGCGCGGATGGGAAAACGAGCAGTACTCGTCGAACCGGGGCGACACCTGGGAGGCATGACTTCCGGGGGCTTGAGCGCCGTAGATATCGGCGACCCGCGCTCGGTCGGCGGATTGGCGCGGGAATACTTCACGCGCTTGGTAAATCGCTATGGTAAGGAGCTTGCCTGGGACAAACCATTCTCAAGCAAAGCGGGCGGGCCCGCCACCGGCGGGGCCTATTCCATCGAGCCGCATACCGCCGAAGCGGTGTTTGATGAAATGGTACGCGAGGCGGGCGTCGTCGTCGTTCATGAAGCGCAATTGACCAAGGCGACCAAGAGCGGTGCTCGAATTACGGAACTACATACCGCCGACGGGCCTGTCATTCGTGCGAAAATGTTCATCGACGCGACTTACGAAGGCGACCTGATGGGGGCCGCCGGCGTGACGTACACGGTCATGCGCGAAGGGAACGCAAAGTACGGCGAGCGATACAACGGCATCTACTACGATGAAAAGTACCGCCCCCGCGTCAACCATCTCTCGCCCGGCCCGAACGGACGCGTGAAAGGAGGGCAAGGCGTTTGGGATCGCGACCTGCCGCTCGATCCTTTTCGCGTGCCCGGCGATCCCAAGAGCGGATTGTTGCCGCTTATAAATGCCGGCGAACCCGGCACGCTCGGCGATCCGGCACCGGGCATTCAAGCGTATTGTTATCGACTCTGCTTGACGACCGCCGCGGATCGGCTGCCGATCGCACCGCCGGCCGATTATGATGCGGCCCGTTATGAGATTGTCGCCCGCTTTATCGCCGGCTGCCAGGCGATGGGGGACGACGTCGACCTGCGCTGGTTTTCGAAGTACGACCCGCTGCCCAACGACAAATGGGACTTCAACACGGCGACGTTTGGCGGCAATCTGCCGGGAGCGAATTGGGAGTGGCCCGAAGCGAATTACGCCCGTCGAGCGGAGATCGCCAAGCAGCACGAGAACTACCATCGCGGCCTCTTGCATTTCCTGGCAACCGACGGTCGCGTGCCGAGTCGCGTGCGCGTCGAGATGCGTCGCTTCGGCTTGCCGCGCGATGAGTTTCCCGACACCGGCGGCTGGCCTCATCAACTCTATATTCGCGAGGGGCGGCGCATGGTTTCCGATCTCGTGCTTACGGAGCATCACACCTTCGGCCGTACGACTGCGTCGAAGCCGATTTCGCTCGGGTCGTACGGCACCGACACACACGAGATTCGCCGAATCGTAAAAGACGGCGTCGTCATACGCGAAGGCAAAACGGCCGGCGGCCGCGACGGAGCGCCGCCGTACGGAATCGGGTACGAAGCGATCGTTCCGAAGGGGGCAGAATGCGACAATCTGTTCGTCACCTTCGCGTTGTCGGCCAGCCACACGGCGTTTAGCAGCATTCGCATGGAGCCCGTGTTCATGGCGAGCAGCCAATCGGCGGCCACGGCGGCCTGCATGGCAATCGACGACGCGTGCTCCGTCCAGCAGGTCGATTATGAAAAGCTGCGTCGTCGCCTGCTCGACGACGGCCAAGTGCTCGAGTGGAAGACTAACGCCGCCGTGAAGAAGTAGTAGCAGCCGGGGAGATGCCTTATGCGTACGTCGGTTCATGTACACGCGATCGCCTTCGTGCTCGTCGCGACTTCGGCGTGCGCCTCATTGACGCGCGGTGCGGAGCTTCAGTCCGCGACACCTGAAGCAGTTGACGGCAGCCGGTTTGACGTCGTCGTTATCGGCGGATCGCCCGCCGGAGTAGCATGTGCGGTGCGCGCGGCCCGGGACGGTTGCAGCGTGTTGCTTGTGCAACACACGCAACACCTCGGCGGCATGATGACCAACGGACTTATGCAATGGGACGCGCTCTACGGCGGCCCGCGAGCGCCGATATTTAGCGAATTGCTGCACAATATCGAATCGCACTACCGTACGACGTACGGCGAGAATTCACGCGACTACAAGGTCGTTCGCTACACCCACACGCACTATCCGATCGGCTGGGTCGAACCGCATATCGCCGAACGTGAGTTTTCCCGACTGGTCGCGGCGGAGCCGAAGATCACGACCTTGCTCGGCTACTATCCGGCGGCGGTTAAGCGCGACGGAGCGGAATTGCAAAGCGCGACGTTGCAAGAGTTTGCCGGCGACAAACTCGCCACGGTCAGCGGCGGTACGTTCGTCGATGCCATGTACGAAGGGGATTTGCTTGCTTTGGCGAAAGCCGAGTATCGGGTCGGTCGTGAGGCACGGGCGGAATACGACGAACCGCACGCCGGGAAAGTGTTCACCAATATCGACAAAGGCCCCGCGCCGCGGGACGCCGTCGACGGCAAGCTCAACATCCGTCCTTACGGATCGAAGCAAGGCTCGATTGACCCGCAGAGCCCGTATTCGGCCGACGGCGCCGTGCAAGCCTACAATATGCGGCTTTGCGTCACGAGCGACCCGGCCAACCGTGTGATGCTGACGTCGCCCCCCGAAGGCTATGACCGCGCGGAGTACGTCGATTACGAACGGAAGAGCATCGCCACGAACGGCGGCCCGAATCACAAGTCGCACATGAATAGTCCGATTCTCCCCGGGGAGAACCACGCGTATCCCGAGGCGGATTGGCCGACGCGTGAGCGCATTACGAAGCGGCATCTCGACTTCGCTTTGGGTTTGATTTGGTTTTTGCAGAACGATGAATCCGTGCCGGCCGCGAAGCAGAAGGACTTCCGCCGTTGGGGACTGCCGAAAGACGAGTATCTCGACAACGGACACTTGCCCTACGAGATGTACGTGCGCGAAACTCGCCGACTCGTCGGGCGGCATGTCTACACGGAGCATGACAACTCGCTCGCCGCGGGCTTCGGCCGTACGCCGATCCACGGCGACTCGGTGGCGGTGACCGATTGGTACATGGATTCGCACTCGTGTACGACGGAGAGCCGGCCCGGCTACCATTACGACGGGAAATTGATTCTGACCGAGGAGTCGCGGCCTGGGCAGATTCCCTATCGGGCAATGCTTCCCACGGATATCGACAATCTGATCGTTCCGGTATGTCTGTCGGCGACGCACATCGCCTGGGGCGCCGTGCGGTTGGAGCCGGTGTGGATGCAAACCGGCGAGGCTGCAGGCGTCGCAGCCGCATTGGCGATGCGCAGGCAAACGTTGCCGGGCAAACTCAGCGGCGATGCACTAACGCGAGCCCTTGCGGACGATCGTCACCTCGTGAGCTTCTTCAACGATTTCGAAGTGAGCGCAAGCGACGAATGGGTGCCCGCGATTCAATACCTCGGTACGAAAGGGTTCTTCGCCGACTACGACGCCCGCCCCACGGCGCCGCTTACACGCGATACGGCACGGCTCTGGGCCGAAGGCTGCGCAACCTTGCGGACCGGCAAACACGACGGCAACGCTCTGGCACGACGCATCGCAAACGCTACCGCCGCCGCTCCGGCCGCCGGCGAATCCGTTTCGTCGAAGGAATTTGCGGAACTGACGGGACTCGACGAAAGGGATCTGCCGCCGGGAACGGCGCCGATCACGCGCGGCGCCGCGGCATCGGCGATCTACCGGTCGTTAACGTCCCGTTGAAGTGATCGGCGCCGGCGGCGGCGATTCGGCCCCTGATGAAATGCTCAAAGCCGCCGCTCCGACGGTTAGCCCCATGAGCGTGAAAAGCACGACGAGCAATCCAACTCCGTATATCGTTTGGTTGGCCTCGTCGATGCGCACCGTGCGGCCGCGCCACTTCGACAGCCGCGACCCGACGACGCCGCAAACCCAATTCCAGTGCAACATGACATGCACGAGAATACCCAAGGCCAGCACGGCCAGCATGTTGAAGAGCATGCCGACCCAAGCGTCGTAGCCGTAGCCCCACAGCATCCAATGATCGGCTTGCGTGCCGACCGGAAAGATGAAGCGAATGATCACTGCCGTAGCCGCCAACGCAACGAAGGCAGTGAGAAGTGCGACGTCCAGCAAGAAGTTAATGACGGTGCGCGACATGTGCTGCTCGTGTCGGGTGCCGATTACTTCATGATGCTCAGCGTCGGCAACGGCTTCGTCGTCCGCATTGTTTGACGAAGCTGCCGTGCCAGCGTCGCGATGATGCCTTCGAAGTGCGGGGCCGTGTCGGCGTTCGTGAAGTTGCCGGCGAGTTTGCCTTCGTCGCCGTTTACGCGAATCTGGATATTGATCGGCACTTCGCCGAGGAACGGCACGTTCAATTCCAAGGCCTTGCGCCGAGCGCCGCCGGTGCCGAAGATGTCGTATCGCTTGCCGTTGTCGGGGCAGAGGAAGTAGCTCATGTTTTCCACCATGCCGAGCACCGGAATGTTCACGCGGCGGAACATGGCGATGGCCTTTACCGCGTCGAGCAGAGCGACGTCTTGCGGGGTGCAAACGACGACGGCTCCCGTCAACGGTAGGATTTGCGAGAGCGACAGCGCGATATCGCCCGTGCCGGGCGGCATGTCGATAATCAGGTAATCGAGTTGCCCCCACGCGGTATCGCGGAGCATTTGCGAAATGGCGCCGTGCAACATCGGGCCGCGCAAGATGACCGGTTGATCGGGGTCGACCATGAAGCCGACCGACATGACTTTGAGGCCGTCGAGGTCGTGCGGTCGGATCTTCTTGTCTTCGGTAATGTCGGCGCGGCCTCGCAGGCCGAGCAAATGCGGAATGCTGGGACCGTAGACGTCGGCGTCGAGAATGCCGACCTTGCAACCGGCCCGCAGCAGCCCGTAGGCGATCCCTGCGGCAATCGTGCTCTTGCCGACGCCCCCCTTGCCGCTGCCGACCGCGATCACGCTCTTGGCCAACAGCCCGATTTCCCCCATCGGCACGGGAGGACGGTCATGCACCGCGGAGCGAATTTCGATTTTGCTTAGTCCCGGAAACTTTCCTCTCAACAACTGCTCCAACTCGCGATTGGTTTCGGCGCGAAGCGGCGCGGAGTGCGACGTAAGGGCCAAGGTCAACCGCACGCCGTCGGCCGAGGACTCGACGTCACGAATCTGTCCTTGCTGCACTGCGTTGCGGCCGGTTTCGGGATCTTGGAAGTCGGCCACGGCGGCCAGGATATCGGCGGCGGTAGGAACGGAACTCATGAGGTTATTCGGCGATTGGGTTAGCGAGCGACGCGGCCCCAGGGGAGGGACGCTTGAAAGTGTTCGGTAAGGGATTGCGATTGTTCGGTAAGGTCGTCGAGCCGCTCGCCGTGCGATAGTTCACAATAGCGCCGGTATGCGTTGACGAGCGGTCTCAGCGCACGAGGCGACGTCAACATCGCCAGGGCGCCCCACTCACGGTACAGCGGTTCGTAGTCGACGTTCGACGCAGCGCCTACAACGAACCTCGGCACGCGAGGAAACCGTCGCAGATGGTCGTGCAATAGTTCGCAGGCGTCGCTCGCACGGTCGCAAGCGGATTCGACGACGAACATCGCTTGAGCCGCTCCACCGACGCCGGACGCACCGGAGAAAAACCTCCGACATTCGACCGACGAACGGCATTCGACGACACGCGGAACAGGTGTGAAGCCGGCCCGGCCGAGCTCTCGCCGCACCGCCTGCGCCCAAGCCCCCGTGCTTTCATAAACGATGAGCGACGGCAGCGGCATGCGAAGCCCCCCACGACGTTCTACGAACCGATGATTCTAGGCGGAAACAGGCCTGATCGCCAGGGCCGCTTTGGCCGGCGGCGGCTTACGAGTCGCTAGGATTTCGGGCTTTCGCCGTCGCTTTCGGTCGGCTCGATTTCTTCGAATACGATCGCGTCGGACTCCAAGCCCAGCTGGATGAGCCTTCGATAGAGACGCGGGCGCGAGAGACCGAGCAACCGAGCGGCGGTCGTCTTATTCCCTCTTGCTTGAACAAGGGCCCGTTGAAGGAGTTCGCGTTCCATCTCACCGAGGAAGCGGTCGAGGTCGATCGTCTCCGGCGGCGACGCAGCGTGGCGCTGCGCATCGTCGGCGTATATCAGTCGAGCGGGAAGGTGCTCCGCCCCGATCAGCGACCCTTCCGCCCGCTCGTACGACCAACGAACGACTTCCGCGAGTTCGACGGCTTCGCCGGGCCACGTATAGGCCGCGAGGCGATCGAGAGCCTCGGCAGTGAACCCGCCGATTTGTCGTTCGCCCGCGGCGTTTAATTCTTCCACAAAGTGCTGAGCCAACGGAGCGACGTCTTCCGGTCGTGAAGCCAGCGGCGGGACTTCGATCACCATGACGGCGAGCCAAGCGGCAAGATCCGCGCGGAATCGTCCGGCTTCCGCGAGGCGTTCGAGCGACACGTTGGAAGTGGTAATGATGCGCAGCGGAAGTTCAACGAGCTTGAGGAAGCCCGCCAACTCGGCCTGCGCGTCGAGCGGCAACAAATCGGCATCGGCCAAGAGTAGCGTGCCGCCGGAGGTTCTTCCGACGCCGCGCGCGGCACGAATCATCCCGCGAATCGTGCTTTGCAGAAGTTCGGCGTTCAACACGCCCGATTCAAGAGGCACCAGCGGGAGCGCATCGGCGGAGTCCGACGGCTTGGCGGCGACCGCCGCTTGAGCATGGTGCACGGCCCGGGCAATGCGCGATCGGCCGGTGCCGGGCCGACCGATGATCGATAGTGGCGCCGAGCAGGCCGCGGCAACGCCGATTTGCGCACGAATCCGCTGCATGCTCGGACTGATTCCCACAAGTCGACCGAGCGCGTAGCGGCCGGCAGCCTCGCGGCGAAGTCGCGCGGTGAGGGCATGCAGTTTCGTCGCCTCCTCGGCGGCGTGGCGCCGCACGGCGGCATTGCGTTCCATCCATTCCGGTTCGGGAACCCAAACGGCGACGGCATACGCTTCCGGAGCGGACAGCCGCCAAGGCATGAACATGGCGAGCCGGGGCGAGTGTTCGGATCGCTGGTCGCCTCGCGGAGGCACGACCTCCGCGGTGATCTGCTCTCCGGCGAACGCCGCAGGCGGCGGGCAAAGGCTCGTCGTCAGGTCATTCAGAACATCGGTCGATTCGACCGGAGCGTAGCGACATTCGCGGCCGATCAACTCTTGCGGTTTACAACCGAGCCAGCGCCCGCAAGCGTCATTAACGTACGTAATTCGGCGGCGCTCGTCGACCACATAGAACGGATCGGCGGCGGCGGCAAGCAGGCGTGCAAGTTCCGCAATCCCTGGACGTGGAGGCATAGATTCAGTTTACGCCCCGGGAGACGCGGATGCGCGGAAGAATCGTCTGCGGCTACCTTAAGACGTCGCCGACGTGCGCTACGTCGGCGACTTTCGCACTTGCGCTTGCCGGCGCTCGGGCCGACCTCGATGCATTTTGGGAATCTTGTGAAAGCCGGCTCGGCGCGAGACCGACGGCCATCACCAGCAGCGCGCAAGCGAAAGCGGCCAGCCGTGCTCCGGATCCGCCTTCGCCGCGAGCGGCCGAATTCGACGACTCGCGGAAGTACATCACGCCGATAATACGCAAGTAGTAGGCCGCGGAAACGGCGGCATTGAGCACGCCGACGATCGACAACACGATAAACCAACTCGAAAGCTTGACCGACTCCGAGCCGGCCAGGCCGACCTTCACCGCGCCCGAAAAGAGGGCGAACTTCCCCCAAAAGCCGGCCAAGGGGGGCAGGCCCGTCAGGCTGAACATGAAGACCGAGACGGCCAGTGCGACGGCCGGAAATCTGCGACCGACGCCGGCCAAGTCATCCAGCGTGTCGATTTGCTTGTCGCGACCGCCGAGATAAGCGAAAGCGGCGAACGATCCGGCCGTGGCCAGTGAGTACACGGCGACGTAGAACAGTGCGGCGCCGACCCCGTCGACGTCCGAAAGCGTCGGGTCGACGCTCTTATTCGCGGCGTAGTCGACCGCCAAACCGACGAGCATGTAGCCGGCGTGGGCGATCGACGAGTACGCCAACATTCGGCGAACGTCGTTTTGCCAAAGCGCGACGACGTTCCCGAGCGTCATCGTGAGCAACGCGAGGATCATGGTTACGCGAAGACCGGTCTCTTCGACGCCCGGCATCGCGATCGACGCGATGCGCACCAAGGCGGCGATGCCGGCGATCTTCGGCAACACGGCCAACAGCCCGGCGTTGACGTGCGTCGTCCCTTGATAGACGTCGGGCGCGTAGAAGTGAAACGGCACGGCGGCGATTTTGAAACCAAGGCCGGCAAAGATCAGAACGAGGGCCAGTTGCGCAAAGAGCGAACCGGTCGTCTGCGGCGTCACGAGGGCCTTCGACATCGCGGCCTGAACGACGTCGAGCCGCGTCGAGCCGCCGACGCCGTATAGGTAGCTGAAACCGTACAGCGTGACTGCGGAAGAAAGCACGCTCAGAAAGAAGTATTTAGCCGCGGATTCGGCGCTCGCACCGTCGCGCCGTCCGAGATACAGCAAGATGTACGTCGGGATGGAGATGAGTTCCATGCCGAGGAAGAGCAACGTCAACTCGCGCGCGCCGCCGACCAGCATCAAACCGGCGACCGCCATCAAGACCGTACCGACGTATTCCGGGATGAGTGATTCGTTTTGCGGACGCGCGGCGGCAAGCACGAAGATCGCTCCGACTAATAGGGCGAGCCCGCGGACATAGCGCCCCATGAGATCGACGGCCAACGGGCCGGCTTCATTCGCGGCGACGACGGCGGCGGCCTTGTCCGACTGTCCGGCCAATACGAAGCCGGCGGCGGCGACGCCGACCAGGGCGAGCGCGCCCCAGAACTTCTTGCCCGGCAGGAACGCCCCTGCGACGTAGATGAACGTCGCCGTGAGAACGACGATGAGTTCGGGGAGGAGGATCGATACGGTATCACTCGACACGGGCAAACTCCAAAGTCTCGGCGGCTACGGCGTTCGGCGCGGCCGGTTGCGATTGGGCGATTGTGGGAGAGGGGCGGGCGCCGGAAGCGACTTCGGAGTCCTTCGCGGGCCACTGATGCGCGGCGTAGGCCGATTCGACGGTCGTCGACACGGCGTTGATGTCGGCCTGCATCGGCGCCAAGAACGTTTGCGGGAAGACGCCGATCCAAAACACGAGCACCACGAGCGGGGCCAAGGCCCAGAACTCGCGGGCGTTCATGTCGCGCACCGACGACGGCGGCAACGGGGCGACGCCGTGGCCGTGGTCGTCGTGACCATGGGCATCATGGCCGTGCGCATCATGGCCGTGACCGGCATGCGCATCGGCGTGAGCATGGGCGCCGGCGGCCGCGTGATCGTGCGCTCCGTGGTCGGCCGGCTCCTTGAGCGGTCCGAAGAAAACGCGTTGGTAAAGCCAAAGCATGTACCACGCCCCGAGCACGACGCCGAACACCGCCAGCACGGCGATCGCCGTCCATTGGTATTGATAGAAGGCGGGCGCTTGGGCATAGCCGCGTTGGAACATACCGAGCAGGATCAAGAATTCGCCGGCAAAGCCGTTCATGCCGGGCAAGCCGATGCTGGAGAACGTGAACAGCAGCATAAAGAGCGACAGCACCGGAATGCGCCGGGCGAGGCCGCCGAGTTCGCGAATTTCGCGCGTGTGATACCGTTCGTAGATCATGCCGAACACGGCGAACAGCCCGCCGGTGCTGATGCCGTGGTTGATCATTTGCAATACGCCCCCTTGCATGCCCAGGCGATTGAGGGCGAAGAGGCCGAGCATGCAGTAGCCCAAATGGCTTACCGAGGAATAGGCGATGAGGCGTTTGACGTCGCTCTGCGCCAGTGCGACGAATGCACCGTAAAGAATGCCGCCGGCGGAGAGCCATAGGACCCACGGCATGCACTCGACGGTGCCGACCGGGAGCATGGCCATGTTGAAGCGGAGAAAACCGTACGTGCCGATCTTCAGCAGAATGCCGGCCAGCAACACGGAGCCGGCGGTGGGGGCTTGCACGTGGGCCAACGGCAACCAAGTGTGCAGCGGAAACAGCGGGACTTTTACGGCGAAGCCGGCGAAGAGCGCCAAGAAGATCCAGAACTGTTGCGCGCTCGAAAGCGGATACTTGGCCAGTCCGGCGGTGATTTCGGGAATGCTGAAAGTGATGCCGAGTTCGGGATTGTGGTCGGCGTGCAGCAGCACGATGGCCAACATGCCGAGGAACGTGAGCATGCTGCCGGCGAGCGTGAACAGGAAGAACTTCACGGCCGCATAGCGACGATCTTCGCTGCCCCAGACGCCGATCAGGAAAAAGAGCGGGATGAGCGTGAACTCGAAGAAGACGTAGAACAACAAAACGTCGCGAGCGGCAAAGACGCCGAGCATGCCGGATTCGAGAATCAGCAGCATCGAGTAGAAGAGCGGGCCGCGTTCGGTGATTGCTTCCCAACTGACGAGAATCGCCGTGACCGACAACAACGCACTGAGCGCGAACATCCAAAGGCTCAGGCCGTCGAGGCCGAGATTGAAGCGGATATCGACGCCGCTGGAGGTGAACCAAGGAACGTTATACGCGGGCAACGTCGAAGCGAGCACGCATTTGGCGGCCCAATAGAGCGTGACGAGCGAGACGGCCAGCGCGACCCAGCGCGCGACGACGCGGCTTCCGTCGGACAAGGCCCAAATGAGCCCCACGCCGATGAGCGGCAGCAAAATGGCGACGACCAGTTCGTTCACGAAAGCCTCGGACGGAAGTTAAGTTTTGCGAGTGACGATTTCGGAGCAAGCACGATCAATTGCCGAACACGGCGGCCAAGCGAAGCGAACCGAGCAGGACGAGCATGCCGAGGACCATCGCCAGGGCGTAGAACTGCACCATGCCTGTTTGCAGCGATCGGAGCAGACCGCCGACGGCACGCGGCACCCAACCGCACAGGTTGACCAAGGCGTCGATCACGTAGCGATCGACGAGATAACTCAGCGCCGCGACGCCGCGCAGCGGCAGCACGAACAACACTTGGTAGATCTCGTCGAAGTAGAACTTATTGAGCGAGAGTTGATAGCCCCAGAGCCCGCGGCGCGTGCTCGTGAGTTCGGCGAGCGTTTCGGCTTCGGTACGCTTGCCGAGATACATGAACGCCGCCAACCCGATGCCGGCCGCCGCGACGACGGTACTCAAGGCCGCGACGTCGATGTGCATCGCGAGTCCGTGATGTGCGGCAAGCAGCGGAGCGGCCGTGGCGCCGACGGCGCCTGCCGTGAGCGAGGGCGTGTGCCAGAGCAGCGTGTACGCATGACTCAATTCGACGAATGCTCCGACCGCCACGGCACACACGGCAAGGATCATCAGGGGCACGGTCATGGATCGCGGCGATTCGTGCGGGTGATGGGCTTCCGGCGGCGTGCGCAACGGGCCGAAGAACGTGAGGAACAAGGCGCGGAAAGTGTAAAACGCCGTGAGGAACGCCGTGAACAGGCCTGAGTAGTACAGAACCGTGTAGACGTTCATGTGGCCGTGGGCCTTGTCGTGCACGGCGCCGAGAATCATGTCTTTGCTGTAGAAGCCGGCGAACGGAAACACGCCGGCCAAGGCCAAGCAGCCGAACCAAAAGGTCTTGTGCGTCCAGGGCATGATGTGCCGCAGGCCGCTGAAGCGGCGCATGTCGATCACGTGGTGCATGGCGTGCATCACGCTGCCGGCGCCGAGGAACAAGAGCGCCTTGAAGAAGGCGTGCGTGAATAGATGGAACATGCCGCCGGTGACGCCCGCGAGCGAGCCGGTGCCGAGGCCGAGGAACATGTACCCGAGTTGGCTAACGGTGGAGTACGCCATCACGCGTTTGAGGTCGTTCTGCGTGAGCGCAATGAGGCCCGCCAAGAGCGCCGTGAAGCCGCCGACGGCGGAGACCGTCATCAAGGCGACTTCCGACACCGCGTAAAGCGGCGTACATCGCGTGACCATATAGACGCCGGCCGTGACCATCGTCGCCGCATGGATGAGCGCGCTGACGGGGGTGGGGCCTTCCATCGCGTCGGGCAACCAAACGTGCAGCGGAAACTGCGCGCTCTTGCCGCAGGCGCCGACGAAGAGCAGCAGCGGAATCGCGGTGCCGATCGCGCCCGCGAGATACGCGTTGCCGGCCAGGCGAACGTCGCCGAAGACTCCCGGCGCGCCGACAAGATTGCCGAACGCGTCTTTCACGTCGTGAAAGTTCAGCGTGCCGTAGTTCAGGAAGATCAGGAAGATGCCGAGGGCGAACCCGAAGTCGCCGATGCGATTGACGAGAAACGCCTTCTTGCCGGCCGCGGCCGCCTCCGGCTTTTCAAACCAGAATCCGATCAGCAAGTAACTGCAAACGCCGACCGCCTCCCAGAATACGTAGAGTAAGAGGAAGTTGCTCACCGACACGAGCATCGTCATGGAGAAGACGAACAGCCCGACGTAGGTGAAGAACCGCCAATAGCCGGCGTCGCCGTGCATGTAGCCGGAAGCGTAGATCACGACGAGCGTCGCCACGAAGGTGACCATCGTGAGCATGATCGCCGTGAGCGGATCGGCGCGGAGCGTGAAATCGACGACGAAATCGCGCGCAACGCCGTCGACCTCGGCGGCATCTTCCACCAGCACCCAGGTGCCGAGCGTCACCGTACGTTCAAACGCGCGCACGCCGGGTTGATTGCTGTCGTGCGCAACAAGCGACAAGAGCCGGAGGCTTACGAGAAACGCCGCGCCTATGCAAATGAGCGCCGGCCAATGGCTCCGTTCCTTCAACCAGCGTTTGCCGAGAATGGCCGTGACGAACGTAGCCGCCAGGGGCAACGCCGGGACGAGCACCATCAGCTTTTCAATACTATTGAACATTCCAATTCCGCGCCGCGCAAGCGACGGTTCGATGTATGAGTGCCGAGATCGTGTGACTTAAACGTGCGTTCGGTGAATGGTTTCTTCTTCGCGAATCTGCGGATCGACGCCGGCGGGAGTGAGCGTCGGGAAGACCTGCTTCGGGTCGAAATCTTCGGGAATCTCGCGATCGACGTACGCCGGCTGATTCTCTTCCCGCAGCCGTTGCCAAAGAGCGATGTCGAGGTTGCCGCCCCGTTGAAACAACATCTGAATTAGCGCCAGCGCGATCGCCGCTTCGCAAGCCGCGACGGTGAGGATGAAAATGACGAGCATCTGGCCGCCCCAGTCGTTGTGGAATCGTCCCCAACCGACGAGGCTTACCGAAACGCCTTGCAGCATCATTTCGGCGGCGAGGAACATGACGATCATATTCCGTCGCGCGAGGAAGCCGACGAGCCCGATGGCGAAGAGAATCGCGCCGATGAGCAAGTAGTTTTGCAGGAGATGGATTTCACTGAGTGCGTGTTCGCTAGGCATTGCGACGTCCCTCCTCCGTTGCCGGGCCGAGATCGGTCGCCGAGCGACCGTGAGCGACGATGGCTACGGCCCCGACCAACGCGACGAGGAGCAAAGTGCCGGCAACCTCCACGGCGAGCAAATGCCGCGTGAAGAGCTCCATGCCGAGCCGCTCGACGTGGTTGTCCGCGAGAATACTCTTGCCTTGCGCTTCGTACGAGCTTGCGAACGCCACCGGGGCCGGACCTTCCGCCGGTTTCGCGCCGGCGGTCGCCGGACCGTCGGTAAACACCGTGGCGGCAGTCGTCCAAGTGAGCAGGCCGACCAACAGCGCTCCGGTGATCGCGGAAATGCCGGCTTCAAAACTTAAGCGGTCGTAAAGCGAATGCCCCTCAGGATTGCAGAGCATGAGCACAAAGAGAAACGTCACGAGGATCGCGCCGGCATAGACGACGATGGTCGCCACACCGAGAAACTGCGCCCCTTGGAAGAAGAACAGCCCCGCGGTGCCGAGCAACGTCAGGGCGAACCAAATCGCACAATAGACGGGGCTCCGCATGGTCACCGCGCCGACGGCTGAAACGAGCGTGACGGCCGCCATGACATAGAACACGGCGTCGCTTACAAGGTCGTCGAGCGGGAAGAGCTTGTATGCGAAGAGTCCCATGGCGGCGGTGGTGAGCACCAGGCCGAACGCCTTGCCGCGCGTCGAACCGCGCGGCAGCAGCATCCAGAGGCCGAGGCCCAAAAGCAGCGAAGCGATGAGGGTGAGTTTGTCGATTCCGGTCATGGGGACGCTCCCATCGTGCGCGACTTCATCGGCTCGGCGTCTTTCGTCATGTCGTACACGCTCAGGAGTTTTTCTTTGTCGAAGATCATCTCTTCGCGGCTGCGGCCCGTCAGATCGAACAGGCTTGTCAGCTCCACGGCGTCGACCGGGCAGGCTTCCTCGCACATGCCGCAGAAGATGCAGCGGAGTTCGTCGATCGTGAAGCTCTCGCAATATTTATCGCGGTCGGGCCAAGGGCTCGGGGCGGCGATGATGTCGATGCAGTGCGCCGGGCAGGCCGTGGCGCAGAGGAAGCAGGCGACGCACTTTACGCGCCCTTGGTCGTCTTTGTTCAACCGATGCACGCCGCGGTAAATCAGCGGATTGCCGATTTCCGGGCGCTGCTCGGGGAAGCTCACCGTCATCTTCGGGCCGAAGAGATGCTTTGTCGTTACGGCCAAACCCTGGATGATGGCGGGCAAATACATTTTGCCCGTCAGCCCCAGCTTCGGCTCTTCGACCCAGTTGACCTGGGCGTCATCGGGTTTCATAAGTGGGATCCTGTGGCGCTCGTGCCGGCGACGCTTGGGCGGAGTCCGCGATTGCGGCGTTCGGCGTCGAGTACGAAGTCGTCTTTGCGAGCGGAGTTGTCGGAATGGAGCGGAGCAAAGATGCCGGCGGCAATCCAGGCCACTAGGGCGATGCCCCACATGGCGGCGGTGATGCCGAGCGAGCCGAGCTTCGATTCCAACACCGGTTGGTATTCGACGAGGCAAGCGACCGCGACGAGGTTGACCAACCCGAGCGGCAGCATGACTTTCCACGCCAGCGACATGAGTTGATCGAAGCGGAATCGCGGCCAGCTCCAGCGGATCATCATGAAGAACACGATGATCGCGAAGATCTTGATATTGAGGACGACGATGCGGGCAATCGCCTGGAACCACGTGACGTCGGTGGCGCTGCCGCCGGTGATGCCCCAGAAATGCCAGCCGCCGAGGAAGAGAATGGCGATGAGGAACGACGCCGTGATCATGTGCAGGAACTCGGCGATGAGGTACATGATCAATCGCATGCCGGCGTATTCGGTGTGGTAACCGCCGACGAGTTCTTGTTCCGCTTCCGGCAGATCGAAGGGTAAGCGAGCCGCTTCGGCGAACGAGGCGATGACGAAGATCACGAAGCCGAGCGGTTGCGAAAAGGCGAACCACGTCCCGGTCGAGGCCTGTACGCCGATCACGTCTTCCAATCGCATCGAACCGGTCATCAGCACGACGCCGACGATCGCCAAGCCCATCGGCAGTTCGTAGGCAATGAGCTGGGCGCTGGAGCGCAGGCCGCCGAGTAAGCTGTACTTGCTGTTGCTGGCCCAACCGCCGAGGATCACGCCGTAAACGGCGATGCTCGAGAGCGCGAACACGTAGATCATGCCGACGTCAATGCCGGGCGCGACGATTAGATTGATTTGATGATCGACGCCGGGAACGCCCTCTTTCGGCAACACGCTGCCGAACGGAATGACGGCGTAAATCGCCAGCGCGGCGGCGAGAATCGAAATGGGAGCGAGCGTGAAGAGAATCTTGTCGACGTGTCGCGGCGTGGCTTCTTCTTTGAAGATGAACTTCAAACCGTCGGCCAACGGTTGCCCGAGCCCGAAGAGCTTGATCTTCGTGAGCGGCAGGCCGACGCGGTTAGGGCCTTTACGATCTTGCACCCAGGCGGCGATCCACCGTTCCAGCAGAACGAAGTACGCCGCGCCGGTCATCAGACCGCCGACCAGCAGCGCGATCTTAATCAGGGCTTCGATGGAAATAGCGAGCATTGCGAAACTT
>CAZWDN010000032.1:0-25090 GCA_964633125.1 uncultured Pirellula sp.
TTCGCAACGCCGGCGACTACTACGCCTCGCCGATCGCCGGCGACGGCAAGATTTTCGTCACCGGCGAGAACGGCTTCGTCTCCGTGCTCAAGGCCGGTCCGGAACTGGAAATCCTCGCTCGCAACGACATGGGTGATTCCTGCATCGCCACGCCGGCGATTTCCAACGGCCGCATCTTCGTTCGCACGAAAAAATCGCTGCTATGCTTCGGCGACAAGTAGCGCCGCCTCCGATCTTCCACTCCCCACGACGCACCACGCTCATGTTACGTATCGCACTGTTTGCAGTCTTCTGCGCCACGATTGCCGCTCCTGCATTCGCCGCCGGGCCGACGATCGATATCGTCATTGCCGAGAACGCGAAATTTGGCGAGAACGTGCTTGAGGTGGAGACGTTCCCCGCCACAGAGATGGCGGCACAACTAAAAAAGCTCTTCGCCGCGGAAGTGCGGATTCACAAGGGTAAGCCGCCCGCCGATGCGCAACACATTATCTATCTCGGCGAGTCGTACAATCATCCGGTCGGCGACAAGATCAAGTGGCCGGAACCGCATATCGGTACAAGCGGTCAGTGGCTAAAGTCGCTCGAAGTCGACGGGAAGCCGGCACTGATCGTCGCGGGCGCAGGTCGCGCTGCAACGCTATGGGCGGCCTACGAACTGGGCTGGCATTTCGGCATTCGGTATTTCCCGTTCGGCGACCTCTATCCCATCAACAACCCGCAATTCTCCCTACAGGGGATCGATCTTCGCTTTCCGAGGCCGACGCAAGATCCGTCAGATCTTCAACAAGGGAGCGCCGAGCGATTTTGGTTTAGCAACATCGCGGGACCGCTCGGACCGGAAGTTTGGTCGGCCGACGAACTCCTCCAGAAGCGCCGCTATTTCGCCGCCGCCAAGTTCAATCGAATCTACTTTAAGACTCCGAACGATTGGAACTTGACGCCGCACCAGTTTCCCGTCTCCGGCGAGACGATCGGACGAGCGGCATTTCGTGGGGCCAAGTACTTCGCCAATCCCGACATTCCGACGGACGCCGACCCTCAGGCCCGCTTATTGGCAATCTCGCAACTCGGAGCCGACGTTTTTCGCGAAGCGGAAAAGTTTAGTTTTCAGTATCGTCACGGCGGCAGAGACGCGAAGCATGTGAATCTGCTTCCATGCATGCTGCATAACGTGCTCCACCAGCGATACCTTGCAAGCCCCAAGACGCCTCCCACCGTTTATATCGACTTCGCGTGCCTCGATGATGCGGCGCTCGCGACTGTTTATGTGCGGCGACGCGCTTTCGACAAGCAGGCGACGCCCGCCCAAGTATGCGAAGAGTGGCTGACGCCGGTCCTGGGCCCCGAAGTGCATGTGAATGTGATGAAAGCCTTCGATCTCTGCGAAAAGGCTTCGTTGGAGTTGGAGAAATACCCGGATTTTCAAACGCTGAATGAGGAGCTTTTTCGGAAGCACTTCCAATCTGATGAGCCGCCTCCGGCTTGGTGGAGTGAGGCTCGCACAAACTATCTCAACGCCATGAATGAGATGTATCGAGCCAACACGCGAGCTCGCGAAGGGGGCAGGGCATTCACGCTCTACTACGCCCGACGTTTTGAGTTCGGCTTTGAGTACCTGAACGCCGTCGAGGCGGTCCGCAATGCCGGTATCGCCAAGCGCAAAGGAGACAATGAGACGCAGATCGCCGAACTGGAAAAGGCGATCGATTCCGTGACCAACGCCTGCAATGCCATGGCCGCCGTGGCGCGGAGCCAGAGCGATCGAGGGGTGATCGCCGTCATGAACGCATACGGCTACCGACCGCTGCTGAAATTGCTCGAAGAAGCGGACGCGGGAAACTAACTCAAAACCAGATTTGCACCACGGAGGCACGGAGAACACGGAGGGCGAAAAGACCGGATTACATCCGCATTTCCTCCGTGTCCTCCGTGGTGAATAAAGAGGAACTGAAATGCAGCCGGCGAAGTTGTTGCTTGAGCGGGTGAAGCGGGGCGAGCTTGTGACGGGCCTGTTGGCGACCGACCACGTCTGGACCGATCTCGTCGAGCTTTCGCAGCGCGCCGGGCTCGACTACCTGATCGTCGACCAGGAACACGGACCGCACGGGCCGGAACTCGTCGCCGAAGTGTGCGCGACCGGGCGCCGATTGAACTTCCCGGTGCTCATTCGCCCGCGGGCCAACGACTACGCGAACCTGCGGCTGGCAATCGATCTCGGCTGCTGCGGCTTTTTACTCGCAAGCGTTGAAACGCCGGCCGATCTCGACGTCGTTCGCGAGGCCGTGCAATTGCCGCCGCGCGGTAGGCGGCGTCCCGGCGGCGTCGGTAATCGTTGGGTCGAGAACTTTCGCTATCCGGCGTGGAAGGAAACGGTCGAAGATCACTTCCTCGTAATGCCGCAGGTCGAAACGAAGCTGGGTCTCGCCAATGCAGCCGCTCTGGCGGCGCATGAAATGACGTCGGCGCTCGCCGTCGGGCCGTACGATCTTTCGGCCGAATTGGGAGTATGCGGCGTAATGGATGCGCCGGTCTTACAAGAGGCGCTCGCCAAGCTCCGCTCGACGGCCGCGGCCGCCGGGAAGCCGATGTGGATGATCGGCGACGCGGAGCAACTCGCCCGGCAAGGCTGGAACTTTCTCTGCATCGGCGAACCGTCGTGGATGCTCGTCGGTGCCGTGAAGCAGCACTTGGCCGCGGCCCGCGGCGCCGCCCGGCCCGACAAGCCGGAAGGTTACGCGGGCAAATAGGACCGTCCGACGCAAAGCAAGAGCCGATTTGGCCGGCCAAAAATCGCCTGGAGATCGCCCGCCGGTTTCGCTACCGTGCGGGGTGATCTTTGGCAATTCAAATGTTGCGGGCACGCTCCGTGTGCCGTGAAGCAGCAGCGTCTTGGACGGTCGTCTCAAGCGTCGTCGGTTTTACGACCGACGGCACACGGAGTGTGCCTACTACTTGGACGTAAGTAGTTCTTCGTGTTCCCTACTTACGTCGACGGTCGAAAACGGCCTGCGCACATAACTTGAGTTATCTACGCACAACCCCAAAACCCACAAGGGGTGCGTACATAACTCGAGTTATGTACGCAGGGCGAAAATGAGAATCGACGTAAGTCGCGCAACGCGAGTCGAACTTACGTCGATGAGAAGAGTCTGTAGGGAACGGCGTCGTGCTCTAGAACAAGTCGAGCAGCGGCTCCCCTTCGGCGAGGAGATTGAAGACGCGGCCGTCTTTGTCTTTGCCTTCCAGGTCGTCGACGCCCATCGCGTGATAAACGGTCTTCGCGATGTGCGCGGGCGTCACCGGTTTTTCGGCCGGATACTCGGCCCGCTTGTCGGTCGTGCCGTAGGCCTGGCCCCCTTGAATGCCGCCGCCGGCGAGGACGATGCTTTGGCAATGGGTCCAATGGTCGCGGCCGGCCCCGGCGACGCCGCCCGAGCGACGGTCGCCGATCTTCGGCGTGCGCCCCATTTCGCTGGTGACCATGAGGAGCGTTTCGTCGAGCAGGCCACGATCGTTCAGGTCTTCCACGAGCGCGGAAAAACCGCGATCGAATTCGGGGAGCAGGTCGTCGCGGAGGCAGTTGAAGTTGTTGCCGTGCGTATCCCAACTTCCGGCGCTTTTGCACTTCTTGCCGAGCTTGTCGTTGTCTTCCATCCAGAAGACGGTGATGAACGGCACGCCGGCTTCGACCAAGCGACGGGCCAGGAGCAAGCTCATGCCGTTGACGGTTTGGCCGTAGCGCTCGCGGAGCGATTGCGGTTCCCCGGCGACGTCGAACGCCGCCGTGGTTTGCGAAGCGCCGAGCAACGACAACGCCCGAGCTTGCAACTGCGACCACTTCCGCTTATCGGCGACTCCGTCGAAATCGCGCCGAGCGCCGTCGAGCGTCGCCAGCAAATGCTTGCGCGACGAGAGTCGCGAGGCGTCGACGTCGCCCGAAAGCACTAAAGCGGGAGCTTGGAATTCCAGCGGCTTGTCGAGACTGCCGTAGACGTAGAGAGGATCGTGCTCGATGCCCAGCCGGGCCGCGAACTGGCCGGGGCGCGTGTAGGGTGCGCGGCTCGGCATGTGCGGCAGCGTGATTGCGTTGGGGAGTCCGTCGCTCGCCGGCATCCGCGAACCGACGACCGTGCCCATGTACGGCCAGTCGTCGGGCATCGGGGTGCGGTTGTTGCCGAGCGAAAGAAACGTGGCGTCGGCCGCGTGGCCGGTCAGGTTGTAGTAGTAACCGGCGTGGTGATCGTTGGTGTTCACCGAGCCGCGGAGCGAACGAACGATAGCAAGGTGCTTGCCTTGCTTGGCCGTGAGCGGAAGGTGTTCGCCGATCATCAGGCCCGGCGCGCTGGTGGCGATCGGGTTGAACGGCCCGCGATATTCCAGGGGAGCGTCCGGCTTGAGGTCCCACATATCCAAATGCGACGAACCGCCGCAGAGGAAGAAGAGGATCGTGCTCTTGGCTTTCGACTTGCGCCCGCCGGCGGCGGCTTCCGCCGTACGCGCGGCCGCGGCGAGTTGCGGCGTACCGAAGCGAAGGCCGGCGAAACCGGCGGTCGACGCGACGAGAAAGGCGCGGCGATCGAGCGCGGCGGCCGATTTCGAAGCGGAAGAGTTGCGAGGGAGGGGCATCGTGTGCTGGGCCCTGAGGAGGGAACGGCCGGGCGGGTCGACACGCTTGGGCGGGCTTATATCTTAATCGGCCGGAATTGCGTGCATCAAGAGAGTTCGATGAATAACATGAGCGTTCGCGCGATCCATTACTTTCGGAGCGTAAGCATGCGTACCGTTTTGAAGCAATCGATTCTATATTCTCTGCCGGTTGTATTAGGTTGCTTCGCGACGATAGCGAACATGACTCCGGGGCATGGCGCGGCGCCGGCCGTGAAAGCACCCGAGCAAGCGAAGACGCGTTTATGCGTACCGCCGCGTTGCTATGCCGTCGTCGGACAGGAGTTGCGAATCTACTTCGACAATGTGCAATCGACTCCGCCGATCGCTCGCGAACGGATTCTGATCACGAAATTCGATCTTCGCGAAGGGTCCGCCGAAGCGCCTCCGTTCGGAACGCGAACCGGACGCTATTGGTCGCTGGCGCCGACGGCCGCGCAAGTCGGGAAGCACAAGTTGTTCGTCTTCGCCGCTGCGGAGGATGGGACATTCGACGACGTCGCCGAGACCGAACTCTGCATCGCCCCGGCGGACGCGGGCGCCGGTCGCGATCTGAATCTGTTGATCGTCGGTGATAGCCTCACCCACGCGTCGCTCTATCCCAACGAATGGGCGCGGCTCTTGAGCCTGCCCGGCAACCCGAAGTGGACGATGCTCGGCACGCATAAGCCGGCCGGCGCCGTGGCCGGCGTGGCGCATGAAGGATACGGCGGTTGGCGGTGGGAAACGTTTGAAACACGCTACGAGCCGAAGCCGGACTTGGCCAAGCGGATTCATAGCAGCCCGTTTGTGTTTGTGGGGAAAGACGGCAAGCCGGGCCTCGATGTGCCGCGCTACTTCGCGGAAAAGTGCGATGGGCGTAAGCCGGACGTCGTGACGTTCCTACTGGGCATCAACGACTGCTTCGGCGCGCCCGCTAACGACCCGGCGGCGTTGGATCGCCACATCGACGGCGTGTTCGCCCATGCCGATCGCGTGCTTGCGGCATTTCATGCCGCGGCGCCGGAGGCCGACTTGGCCGTCTGCCTGACGCCGCCGGCCAACTCGCGCGACGAGGCCTTTAAGATCAACTACAAGGACAAGTACCCCGGCTCGGGCTGGCGGAAGATTCAGGCGCGGCTCGTCGAGCGGCAACTCGCGCACTTCGGCGGCCGTGAAGCGGAGCGCATCTTCGTCGTGCCGACGGAACTCGATATCGATGTGACGACCGGCTATCCTCCTAACAACGCCGTGCATCCGAACCCGGAAGGTTACGGTCGCCTCGCGGCCTCGCTGCAGGCCTGGCTGAAGTGGCGGCTGTACGAGACGACGACGTCGGAATAGAGCCATCTATTTGACGGCGGCAGTTTGTCATAGTGTCGCGACGCGCGGTCGTGGAGAAACTTCGCGTTGTTTTCGTATCTTTCGCAGTTTTACGCCAATGGCGTTTTTTTAAGAGAACTATTCTTTGCCCGCGCAGGCTGGGCAAGCTGCACTTGTTGCTCAAGACGGACATATCTCGAAAATGGTGAGGACTGAGCCGTGGGTTGTCGAAGCGTCGCACTAACGGAGTAGCGACGCCGCCTGATTCGGCTCTTCAGTATTTAGGAGGATCTTCCATGATTCGTCATCTCGTTATCGGTCTGCTGAGCTTGGTTTGCGTCGTTGCCTTGTCGCTGGATTCGGAAGCGTTTGCTCGTCGTTGCTGCAAGCCGGCTCGCGGCTGCTGCGCCAAGAAGAGCTGCTGCTCGACCGGCTGCGCGACCAACGCGTGTGCCGCGGGCGCTTGTGCCGCCACGACCACGCCGGCTCCGGCCGTCGCCGGTGCGCCGACCCAGGCTCCGGCCGCCGACAAGACTGCCGCCGCCGCCGACAAGGCTTCGGACGGCGCCGCGACCGAATCGACGACCGTTGCGACGCGCACCCGTCGCTTCGGCAACGGCACGCTCCGCGCCGCGGCCTCGAACCTGATGGTTCGCCGCTAAGCTAGGGCAAGTTTGCTCGTGAAGAATCGAAGGGGACCGGCCGCGAACATGTTTCGTCGCCGGTCCCTTTTTATGCGCTCGGGAGTTGAGCAGGTTGGTCGTTGTTCGAACGCCGCAATCGGCTTGCTTACATCGTACAGTTCCCGCATCTTCATTATTCCCCTTGTCGAAACGAGACGGCGGATCTCAGCCACCTCCGCGAGCGGATGTAACAATAGGACTCGGCGCACGCTTTGCTTGAGTGCATCCCGACCGCCGCCGTGAGAGAATGCGGCAACGCGGGTCGGGGCTGCTTTTCATCTGCGGCATCTGCGAGGGACCATCATGGCTACCGCGCCGTCTCCCGTTGCGTTCCGTCCGATTGCGGAAACTGCCGGTCGGGCAAACGCGCCGGCATCGGAGTTCGTCACGCACGCTCCGACCGTCGTGACCTGCTACTCGCTCTTCGACCGCTTTTTCCCCGCCTGCGGATTGCTCGACTACACCGAAGGGATCTACCGTGATGACCCGACGGTCTCGTACGAACAGGCTCAGCACAATCAAGTGAACTACGTGCTGGATCAAGTCGAGTGCAGCCCCGGCATGCGCATCCTGGAAGTCGGTTGCGGCAACGGCACGCTGCTTGACGAAGTGAAACGGCGCGGCGCCCACGGCATCGGCGTCACGATCTCGCCGGAGCAAGTGCGGCTCTGCCGCAAACGCGGGCTCGACGTTCGTTGCCTGGATTACAAGCTGCTCGATGATTCATTTACGGAACGGTTCGATGCGGTCGTTGCGAACGGCCCGATCGAGCACTTCGTGCAGCCCGAGGAAGCGGCGCGAGGCCTGACCAACACGATCTACGAGCAGATGTTCGGGATCTTCCGTCGTGCGATCGATCCGCGGTCGTCGGTGCGAAAGTTGATCAATACGACGATTCATTTCATTCGGCCGCCGGAGCCGCAGGCGCTCTTGGCGAGTCCCTGGCGCCACAAACGCGGCGGCGACGACTGGCACTGGGCGTGGCTTGCGCGCGCCTTCGGGGGCTTCTATCCCGTGCTTGGTCAGTTCGAAAGCTGCGCGGCCGGGAAGTTTCGGCTGCTGGAAACCGTCGACGGCACGTACGACTATCAACTCACGAGCGAAGAATGGCTCCGCCGCATTCGCGGAGTTTTGCCGACCTGGAAGGGGCTAAAGATCTTGGCGTCGTCCGTTCCCAACGCTTGCCGCAGCCCGCGACAAACGTTCGACATGCTGTTTTGCATGCTGGGAAGCGAATCGTGGAATTGGCAGTTCCGCGGCCCCAATCCGCCGACCTGCTTGCTGCGACAAACTTGGTCGGCGGTGTGACGCGTTGGTTGCGTCGCCGCAGAGACGACGCGAAGCACTCGAAATCAGCTTCGCGAGAGAGCCGAGGATTTGGCCGGCCCCTCTGGTACAATGGCGCGCAAGCGAACTTGAACCACACCGGAGGTATCGCATGACCGGTTGCTTGCGAAGTATTTTGTCGGCTTTCGTATTGACCCAGGCCTGCGGAACTTTCGTCGGCCCATTGTCCGCGGCCGATATTCCGGCCCGCGTGACGAAATTTGCGGCGTACGATCAGGCGATCGAGATGCAACAGGGCGATGTACGCGTCGTGCTCTGCCCGCAAGCCGGCGGACGTGTATTGGAGTTTTCGCTCGCGGGCAAGCAGGCGCTCTTTCTCGATGAAGCGAAAGAGAATGAATGGCGGCCTGACGCAAAAGGCGCCGCCATGACGGCGGGCCGCTTCGACTACGGGCCGGAACTCGTCGTGACTCCGCATCCGCAGATTTGGTCGGGCATGTGGACGGCGAAGATTCTCGGGGCGTTCGAAGTCGAGTTGACGAGCCCTCGCGAAGAAGCGGCGGGCATGCAAGTGCGGCGCACGTTTCGACTGGCCGAATCGCCCCAAGGCGGGAGCCGGCTGCAATGCGAACAGACGCTCACCAACATCGGTCCGACGACTCGTGAAGTCTGCCACTGGGGACGTTCGTTTTCGCCGGGCGGCGGCATCTGCTTGATTCCGCTCGGCGACCGGCCGAGCCGATTCCCGAGCAAATACGCGATGTATGAAGATAGTGCGATCATTAACGTGCGCAATCAGGACGACCGTATTCGGCAACGCGACGGCTTTCTGGAAATTCTGGCGCCGCCGCGCAAGCCGAAGCTGGGCTTCGATACCTATGCGGGACGATTGGCATACGCAATGCCGTGCGATCTTCTACTCGTGAAGCGTTTCGCGGCCGATCCGAATCGGGTTTACAACGAAGCTGCCGGGCTGACGCTTTCAGTCTGGTATCCGGAGGGGCCGCGCATCGAGTTGGAGCCGATCGGCCCGCGAGAAGTGTTGGCGCCAGGTGCGCAAGCGACGTTTACTGAAGAATGGGAATTGTTCTCATTCCCGTTCCCAGATACCGGCGAATCTGTCGACCTCGCCGCGATTCGTAAGCTGTTGAACTGAGCGGCGTCCCCGAATTCCCCGAGATGGAAAAACAACGGCCGAAGCGCTCATGACGAGGTTCGCTTCGGCCGTCGGGTGATTTCGAGCAGAGGCGCTACTTCTGCAAGATAAGTTTGCCGCGGGAAGTGATTTGCAAACGATAAATCGCGCCGTCGTGTTCGATGCATACGACCCGTTCTCCGTCGAACAGTTCTTCCGAGCGGAAGAGTTTGACGGATTGCGGCGGCGGAGCAGGCTTGCCATCCTCCTGCGTCGGTTGTTTTTCGTCGGTCATCGTGCGAACCTCCGCATGAGTACGAGGTTCGCCTACGGCCGATCCGCAACAATCGGAAAGCTCTCGATGGAGTCGAGGTGCCCCTTTTTATGCGATGCTCCGCCGACGATCACGAGCGATTCGCCGACGCCCGGCAGGACGCGATGCATAAATCGAGGTTCTTGCAGCTTGCCGATCGAATTCCAAGCGTTGCCGTCGTTGCTCAGTTGGTAGACGTTGCCGTCGAAGGTCGTGGCGAAGAGTTTGCCGTCGATGCCCGCGGCCGAGGTGCCGAAGCCGGCCATCCCTTTGCCGGGGAGATTCGGACCTTGCGCCCAAGTGCGTTTCTTCCAGTCGAAATAGTGGACGTCGGTCGACGGTTCGCCGTCGGAATTCATTCCGCCGATGGCGTAGATCCGATCGCCCGTCACGGCGACGGCCAGCGCGCGGCGTTGGAACGGTTGTTCGGGAAGTTGTTCCCACTTGGCGTCGGTTTTCGTCAGGTCGAGAACCAGCCCGTGCTTATGCCACGCTTCTTCTTTACCGAGGTTCCAACCGCCGAGAACATAAAGTTTTCCTTCGACGACGACGGCGTCGTGCGACGAACGACCTTCCGGAAGCGGTTGCAATGCGGTCCACTTCTTTGCTTGTGGTTCGTAGCGCGCGAAATCTGTGACGGAAACGAGCTGCTCTTCCGCGCCGGGTTCGTTCAAGGCCGACAAACCGCCGACGCGGTAGACGTTGTCGCCGTAGGGAACCAGCGCGACGCTCTGCAAGCCGGGGCCTGCGGGAAGCGGTTCCCATGCGCCCGCCGAGTTCAAACGAATCCGTTGAAACTTTTGCGAGAGGTTCTTCTTGGAGTGCGCGTGCGCCTTCCCGATGTGGCCGCTGTAGACATACAGCCAATCGTCGGCGACCGTCGCGCCAAAACTCGCGACCGGTTCCGGCAAAGGGGGAATCGCGGCCGCCGCGACGCGTTCGGCGGCGACGATTCGAGCATGATCGTAGGTTACAAAACCGAACGCAGCGCACACGGCTGCGAACACGGCGTATCGCCGCGAGAGGGAATGAGGGCAATCCATGGAGCAAGTCCTAAGCAATGAGGAGGAAAGAGAGTAGCAACCACACGACTTGCGAAGCACTCAGCTTAGGGTTTACCGACACAGATGAGCTTCTTACCGGTGCGCAGCACCAGAGCGCCGGGCACCGCCGCCGCACCGTACACGCGTCCCTCGTCGATCGAGAGGCGGTTTTCGGCAAGGCGTTCAAACTTCGAACCGGAAGAGACGACCGTTGTAACGCCGTCTTTGCCGAAGAAATAAATACGATTCAGGGCCCCGACCGCCGTGGCCCAACAGGATCCGGGGAGCCGCTCGCTCCACAGAGTACCGCCCGACTCGGCGTCGATGCAAGCCGCAACGCCGCTCTTGTTCACGACGTAGACATGTCCCTGATACGCCAGCGGCGAACTAAACGAAGCGGAGAGCGATTTCAGTCGCCAAACGATTTCGGGCGTCGCCGAGTCGCCCGCCGGTTTGCGCAGCGCGAGGGTTTGTCCGGGATCGCTCGAGCCGATGATCAGCAGGTCGGAGGCGGTGGTCGGCGAGGCGACGGTATTTCCTTCGACGTCGGGAAGCGACCACAACGGCTTGCCTGTGTCCGCGTCATACGCTTCGACCGAACCGCTGGAACTAATGACGACGAAAGGTTGCGGACCGTCGACAAACAGCGGGGAACTCCAAGAGGTTCTCGACGATCGCTCAGTCTTCCACAGGTTTTTTCCAGTCGCCTTATCCAAGGCGAGCAGATACGACGGCCCGTCGTGATCGACGAGCAAGTAAATTGCGACGGCGGACTGCGCGAGCGAACCGCCGAGGCCGTGATTGCCCTGGTATTTGCCGTAATCGACGGCGAGTTTGCGATGCCAGAGTCGTCGACCGTCGTGCGTGAAAGCGGCGACGTCGCCGCTTTCAAAAAAGACGTACACGGCGCGGGCATCGACACAGGGAGTCGGCGCGCCGCGGCTGACCAGGTCGCTGGAAGGGACGTTCTGAGAGGCGGGGACTTCGGCGCTCCACTGCCTAGCGCCGGTCTTCAGGTCGAAGCAAGAAGTAATGCCGCGTTCCTTCTCGGGACCGTCGACCGAAGTGACGAAGACCTTCCTTCCGTAAACGACCGGGCTCGATTGTCCGTATCCGCTGAGCGGTGCTTGCCAGGCAATTCCCTCATCGTCGCTCCACGAAAGCGGAAGGTCTCGGATCGCGGAAACATCATTTCCGATGCCCCGAAAACTCGGCCACTCGGCATCCGGCACGGAGGCAAATAGGGCACAGAAAAAGATACTGAACATGACAACCAATTGATTGAGATTCAATGTCAATAACTACAGATGCTACCGCAATGAACAGGAGCGTCAACGCCCTCACTGAGCGAATGCAGTCGTGGAAGGCACTCAATTTCACGTATTATCCTGATTTTTTCCGCAGGCGATTGACGACGGGCGATTCATGCTTAGAATCATCTTGCAGTTGACACTAATTCTCATTAGCAGGTCCCGAGGCGGGCGTCGCGAGCTCTCTTAGCTCCGCGCGCTCCGCGCTAGGTCAATGCAAGCCCACAGTCGTCGGCCCCGAGCGTAATCGCGAGGGAGCCCGAGATTGGGAGAGGAGGCATCGGACCTAGCGCTACTCGATTTTCCGGGACTTGTTCTCTTGCGAAGCGTCTCGCTTCCCCGGGCGGTAAGCAAGCGCTTTCAGACTTGGCTCTCGCCAAATTGTTCGGCCCACGGAGCGGGCGTTTTGACGTCATCGATTGATTTCACTTGGTACGCATTTTTTGGGAGATAGACGGATGAAGAACTCTTGGAGCTTTGCCGCGCGTCGCGGACTTACGTTGATTGAACTCGTAGTCGTCATGGCGATTGTCGCCGTGTTGGCCGCGATGGTGATTCCTCGGCTGGATTTCTTGAAGGGGCAGGCCGAACACGCGACGTCGGCCGGCACGCAAGCCGACGTCGGGACGATTCTGCAAACGTTCAAGTCGTCGACCAACGAATACCCTTCGTTAGATATGCTGGTCACGGAGAGCGGCACTCTCTATTCCAAGCTTCAATCAAGCACCACCGCCTCGTTTTTGGAGCCGTTTACGATTCCCGGCCCCGGAGCCCCCGGCAGCAGCTGGTATCGCTCGTTCACCGACGGCGGCTTCAAATACGGCTATCGACATAACGACTCGGCGACCGACGCCAGCGCCAGCGGGACGCTCGTCGCCGATATCTACAACCAAAGCGCTTCCGGAAGTCTCGTGGTCGCTCGCGTCAAGACCACCGGCGGCGATCCTAGCGGCATCGGCGCCGCCATCCGCAATGCCGTGTATCCGGGCGGCGCCACGTTCATTCCGGGAACTCCGGCCGTCGGCGTCGAAGGCGAGCCCGGCTATGTCCCCGCCGTGCCGGCGTCGACGACGCAACTTTCCGCGGGACAAGTTCCGACCGGCAGCAATCTGATTGCGTTCGGCATCGGTCCGAAGTCGAACATGATCGGCAAGGTCATGACGAGCGCCCCGATCAGCTCGATGGCCGCCGACGATCCGGCCACGACCTATTGCCGATACTTGGCCATTTTCGAAGTCTACGGCAGCGGCGCACCGGCGAAGTTCAAGATGATCACGGATCATCGGGGACGTCAGGTCACCGCCCGTCTCGATCTGTACAAGAGCGGCAACGCCTTGAACTAGTGGAGCGATTGTTAGGTTAGATTTCTGCGAGCGCCGCGACACAAATGGATTTGCGTCGCGGCGTCTCGTGGTCTAAGGATGAAGAACCCCTTACTCTTCATGCGGTACGCTTGACTTGGGGCCGCGACGAAACAAGCCGTCGCGGCCCTGTTTCGTTTTTGCGTGGCGGTGAATAAATCGCCGTACGCGACGATTCCGACGCCATGCCTTGTGGCGTGACTATCGTGAAAGCGGGTCAGAAGCACACCCGCAGCTGACGAAGTCGCAAGGGACTGATGCTAAGCATTACAACGCTGATAGATAGAACGCTCGTGCCCCTTAGGAACGGGTTTTGCCTTAGCGGTTTGCCTTCCCATGCAACCGCAACCGGCGTCCAAGCGACGCGGAGTCTGCAGCCCCTCGCCCCTGGAGTACGGACATGAGTTGGAACATATCGAGTACGAAGTTTGGTTTGGGAGCCGCGCAAAACACTTGGCGGCGTCGCGGTCTTACGCTGCTCGAACTGGTGGTTGTTTTGGCGATCCTGGCGGCCGTTGCCGGGATTGTTGCCCCGCTGTTGCCGAACCTGCTGCGTCGGGCGCACAAGGCGACGGACGCCACGCAAACTGGCGAAGTTTCCAAGGCAGTACAGATGTATCAGGCGTCGTACTACAGTTACCCGGACAATTTTGATCTGCTGACCGACGGCAGTACGTTCCCCACTTACCTGCCGAAAGACGGCGGCAATGTGTTCGGCGGTTTTGTCACGGCGGCGACATTGACCGACGACCAACTCAAGGCGCTTGGGCGCGTCGGTGTTCTACGGTTGCAAAAAATGTCGGGTACCGTAATCACGACCAACGACTTTCATCCGACCATGCGTCCCTATGCCGGCGCAACGCCGACGGCTGACGCATTGCAACTCTTTGATTCCAACGGCGATCTGACTTCAGCGGCTCAGAGCGCGAAGTTTGCCAAGCTCAATCTGGCCACGATCGCCACATCCAATCCGAGCTTCTTGCAAACCATTCGCGACGCCGATCCGACGGCCCAGTTCGTCGTGTTCGGCGTGGGGCCGCGGACGTCAATGGTCGGGCAAGTCATTCAAGACGCGCCGATGTCGGTGCCGCAAAACAAGCAGATGACGCCGGCGAACACGTACTGCCGAGTCGGCGTGATTTTCCAGATCGACGGCGTGGAAGTGCAGCGCACGGAACGCGCCCGCTTCATTGCCGCCGTCGCGATGGAAGACGATGAGTTGGAAACGACTGAAAAGGATATCGTCGGATTTCATGAGGTTGCGCAAAGTAATCAATGATTCGGTCTTCGCACTTACCGAACATCGCCGGAACGCCGCCTTGCGCGGCGCTTCGGCCTGTTCGTACGTGGGCATGCCGCAACGGTGTGGGGCTAACTAGCCACCGCAGTGCGAGGGGGTCGCAGGTTGTTGCGGCACCCGGCAACTTTACCGGTCGCAGGGCTTGGTGTACGCTAAATCGATTCTTCGAAGGCGTACCTTGCGGGAGCAATTCCAGCCGTGGCGAAGTTCGCTACGATTTTGCGACGACGGTGGCCGGGCTTGCGCCGCGGCGTCGCTCTGGTTGCGCTTTTGAATTACCTTGCCCTCGCCGTCGGCCTGCCGTTGCCCTCCTGCTCTTATGCCGCGATGGAAAGCGGAGTCGGTTCATCGACGCTCCATCCTTGCAGCGGCCATCGCTGCGGCTGCGGATCGGCCGAACAGTGCTGGAAATCGTGCTGTTGTTTCAGCACTGCCGAGAAGCTGGCGTGGGCTCGCCGCAACGGCGTCACGCCTCCGGCGTTCGTCGTTGCCGAAGCGGAATTGCGGCCGAACGGCAATCGGTCGCCGGTTCGAAAAAGTTGTTGCTCCGCACGGCCCGTCGTCGCGAAGTCGTGCTGTTCCACCGGGGCGAGCAAAACCGCGACGTCGACGGCCGCGCCCGTCAAACAGCCGCGCTGGATCTCGTATCTAGCCGCCGCTCGCTGCCGAGGCGCAGCGGCCGCCGAGTGGCTCAACGTTCCCGTCAGCTTGCCGATCAAGGCCTTCGACGACTCCGTTCTTCGTCTGGAGCAAGTTCAGGATTTCATACCCGGCTCCGAGTCGAATCTGACATCGGCTTCTCTTTCGACGGCGAAACCGCCGCCTCGAATCGTTTAGAGAGCGAGCTTCCTCGCTTTCATCTCCGGATCGCCCTCCGCACTTCGCCGGGCCGGCGCGCGCTTCGCGCATTCGCCGAGTTCCGGTTCGTGCGGACTCGCCACTCGCGCGCTTTCAGAGCGCACGTCGAGTTCGCGAGTTCCGTTTCTAGGCAATTCGAAAAACTAAACGATTCAAGGATTATTCTGATGCAACGTAAGTCTTCTTCTTTTCCCGGCAACACAGCCGTTCGCGCAGGCCTCACGCTGTTGGAGCTTGTCGTCGTGCTCGTAATTCTGGCGGCGCTTGCCGCGTTGGTCGTCCCTCGACTCTCCGGCGTCGCCTCGCAAGCAAATACTGCGAGCAATGCCAGTGTGGTTGAGGACGTCAATCGATCGGTCGGCCTATTTGAGGCTCGCTACAACAAACAGCCGAGCGGTTGGGACTCTTTGCTCACCGCTTCGGATGCTTACTTTTCAAAGCTTCACCCGAACCTGACGCAAACTACCGACGTAACGAAGCCGAAGTTGCAGATCGTCGCGCTGGATGCAGGCCAAGCGCAAAGCCTGCAACTGGCGGGCATCACCGGCTTTCACGATGCCGACGAAGCGCGCACGGCGCCGGCGAGCGACAATAGCACGGTGTTTCGCTATCTATCGAGCGGCAAGAAGGTGGTGATGCTCGTGAAAGATTCGATCACGTCCGGCCACGGCAGCACGTTTATCGACAAGGCGTTCAGCATCAATCAATACCGCAAAGACGGACGCGGCAAGCAAGTGCTGACCGACTACGAATACGTTGTCGCAGGACTCGGCGGCCCCACATCGATTAAGGGGATGACCATGCAGGAAATCCCGCTCGTGCAATCGGCCAATCCCGTTCAGTATTACGCGCGCGTGCTCGTGGTCTACAAGATCCCGGTTGCCGGCGCCACCGACATCTTCCCGGCGGAGTACGTCGGCAGTTTTCTGCCCGATGGTTCCAGCCAAAGAAGCAATGTCGACAGTTTCAACAACTCGAATAGCTAGTCGGCAAACTTGCATAGGGGTGGCAGGGCTTCCAGTCCTAAGCCTTGCCACCCCTCGTTTGGCTGGCGACGGCTCCGGAGGCGGTTTCCGTAACTGCTTGATGGGCAGACATTTGGAATTAGCCGGGGGTGAACATTGAAATTGAGATTCGTTATCATTAGACTGTGTTCAGCCTGAAGTAGCAGGTAAAGCGTGAGGTACTCCGTCTCGATCCGTCGCGCGGCCGAAGGCTGCACGTCGGCCGCAGGGGAGTAAGTCGCCAAACGCATTCCGAGGCGTACGGTCTGCGATCGCAGTTGAGCTATTGCCCGGACAAGGATGGGCGTCTAGCGGAGGGTTTGCCGAGGACGATTGTCGGTGTTCGCCCCGTGATTTCCATGACCCAACAAAGCCAAAACTCGAGCTTGATCCTGCCGCAGCGAAGCCGTGGGCTTACGCTGTTGGAGCTCGTCGTCGTTTTGGTGATTTTGGTCGTGCTCGCAGGATTGATCGTGCCGATCATTTCCGGCTTGGGGTACCAAACCAACGCCGCGACCAATGCCACGGTTGCGGACGATGTTTCCCGGGCCGTGCGAACGCACTATGGCCGCTTTGATTCTCAGCCGACCGGTTGGGACTCGCTTATCAATACAAGCGGCGCATCGTTCGGCAAATTGCAACCGCTGCTGCCGCCGCTCTTGGCCGCGCCCCTCGAACTGACCGCCGTCCAGGCCCAAAGCTTAACCGATGCCGGCATTTACGGCGTTTACGACGCCGACGAGAGCCTGAGCGCCAATGTGGCCCACGCCACGGCGCGTTCGATTGCGGCGGGCGGCAAGGTGCAGGTTCTATCCAAAACCAACGCGGCCACGGTGCTGCGCGAGGCATTCGGCTTGAACACGGGGCATCCTGACTTAGCGGCGAACAACGAGTTTGTCGTGCTCGGCTTGGGCGCCTATTCCAACTTGCGCGGTTCCGCCGTTGCGGAGGTACCGCTCGTGCAGTCCGCCGATCCGACGCACTACTACGCACGTGTTCTGTGCGTCTACATGATTCCCAGTTCGTCCGCCGACGCTTCCGCGAAGTTTACGGCGACTTTTCTCGGGTGCCTTTTGCCCGACGGTTCAAGCCGAGTTGCAAATATCGAACAATACAACAACTCTCGCGACACCGACACCTAGTACCTTGCATTTGTTCTCGTCCGTCGAAGTTGCATTTTCGCTCAGTTATCCGGTTCTCAATAAATCTCAGACAGATTGCGAGATGTCATGAAAAACACGCTTTCCACCCCGCGGTTCGCGAAATCTCGCAGGGCGCTCACCCTGCTCGAACTCGTGATGGTCGTTTCCATTCTCGCGGTGCTCACGGCAATGGTCGTTCCCGGCATGAATGCCCAGAACGAGGAAACGCGCGCCGCCGTGGCCCGCAAGTCGATGCAAGACCTGCGGGACACGATCACCAATCGGTATCTCGTCGATATGGGAGATCTGCCTCGCGCCAACGTCGCCGACGCCAATCGCGGCGGCAGCGCCGCCTTGCCGCAACTGCATTTCTTGTTCGTGAATCCTCGTCAAATGTACGGCTCGGGCACGTCCATCACCTACACGTCGGTCAACGACTACGACGCGACGACGCGCGTCGGCTGGAACGGTCCGTACGTCGGCACGACTCCGGCCAAGTACCCGACGATTACCGCCCGCCGCTTTCCTAAAGACCCCAACGACACGCGCACGTGGAGCGATTGCGGCTTCACGGCTAACCAGGGTCTTTTGAACGACCAAACGCTCAACGATCCCTGGGGCAGCCCGTACACCGTTCAACTGATGAGCCAAACACTCGGTTCCGACACGATTCTTTCGGAATACCTCACCTCGGCCGGCCCGAACCGCACTATGGACGCCTGGAGTTACAACGTCGACGGCAGCTTAAACTCGGGCGACGACCTCGCGCTCTTGATCCGATCGAGGAAGCTTTAAGCCGATGAGTTATTCGTTGCGGCCTTATATGCGGAACTCAGTCGGCGCTCGCATTGGCTTTACGCTGCTGGAAATGCTCGTCGTCGTGACGATCATGGCCGTGCTGGCGACGCTCGCCGTCCAGTCGCTGGAGCCTGTTGCGCAGAAGTCTCGCATCGACACGACCGAACGAACGCTGGATTCGATGCAGAAGTCGCTGCTTACAATCACGCAGTCGTCGGGCTCGACTTCCGTTTCGGGATTCGTTGCCGATCTACGTCGCTTGCCGACGACGCTTGCGGAGTTGTCGGTCAACGCATATTCCGACCCGAGCTGGCAGGGCCCTTACCTGACGGTTCCCGGCAATTCGCCGATCATCATCGACGGTTGGAATCGCTCTCCTCGGATTACGTTTGCCGATTCGCTCGGCAATTCGAAAGCGGCACTCGACAACTTGCAGGACTTGCTCCTGATTTCAAGCGACGGAATCGACGGCGTGCCGGCGACCGCCGACGACGTCGTTCGTCGCCTTCCGGTGTCGCAGCTTACGGCGCGCGAGCTGCGCGTGCGGCTCTACGCCGTCGATGCGCAGGGGCATGCGGTCGACATCAGCTCGACGACCCCCACGGTGACGATCTCGACCCCCACAGCGATCGGCACTCCGCAAGCCACGCTCGTCGAAGGAATGGATCGCGTTTACACGCTAGCCGCCGCGCCGGGCGCGTCGCCGCCGGTATGGTTGGCCGGCAGCTATGCCGTTACCGTCGCCAATGTCACGGCGCCCGCTTCGGTTGCGGGTACGACCTATTCGCCGACGATTCGCGTGAACGTACTCCCGGGCTCGTCGCAAACGGTCGACATCCTCGTCTTCCGCGCCTCCGCTACCGGGACCGGCGACACCCAAACAGATCCCATGCCGTAACGTACGCAACCCACCTCATAAATTCCTCGCTCCCATTCGCCGCCGCCTGATTCCATGTTCTCACGTTCCACCACACTTGTCGTCCTGACACGCGATCGCCTGATCCGCGCCGATTTCGACGGCGCGAAGTCGACGACGCCGCGAGCGCTGGCGGTGCGCGAACGGCCGCATATCGACGACATGGCGACGCTGGTGGAAATGGCGTTGGCTTCCGAACGTCGCAAGCCGGGGCGCGTTTTCGTGCTGTCGGCGGACGTGTGGACGCATACGCTTTCGCTCGCCGCGGCGACCGTTCACGGGATGAGTTCGGCCGAGTTGCTGCAGGCGTTGGCGTTTGAGGCCGAGCCGCTGTCGGGGATGAGCGCGTTCGACGCGGCGACCGCCGCCGTGCCGTTGGCGGAAACCGCCGGCCAGCGGACGTATTGGATGACGTCGATCGTCGGCTCCGTGCGCGAGCAAATTCAAGACGCCGTGCGCAAGGCGGGCGGCAGCTTCGGAGGCGTACTGCATCCGGGCGGAGTGCCGCACCTGCCGGAAGAGAATCCTCCGGCGGTGCTCACGGGGCGCGTGGAGTTTTGGCCGGGCGCGACCGTGCGCGTCGTGGCGCGCGAAGGGCTCGTTTCGCGCTGCCGCGTCGATGACTCGGGGGCCACGTCGGCGTGGATTGCGAGCGTGGACGGTTGGCGAGCCGAATCCGGCGCGGCGCAAGTGACGGCATTCGTCTCCGAGGGAGAGGTTCCCGTCGACGCCGCTCCCGACGAGTACCTGTCGCTCTCGGATGAATCGCTTCTTCGACGCTGGCTCGGCGGTTGGAACATTGCTCTGGCCGAGAAGGCGCCGGCCGTTCCCGTCGTCGAACCGCTTGTGCGTCCGCTCACGAAGCAGCAACGCATGGCCGTTGCGGCGGTGCTCGGCGTCGTCGCGCTCGGCGCCTGCTGGGGGCACGCCAAGTGGATTGCGTCGGAAAACGGTCGAATCGCCGCCGAAAGGGCCCGCGTGGAAGCGCCCGGCCAGGAGTTGGCGGGCATTTCACAGCAAATCAAAAAGCTGGAAACCGATCAAAAGAAGGCCCAAGAAGAGCACGCGAAATTGCAGGACGAAGTGCGGCACGCCGAAGACGTGTTCGACGCGCATCGCCGTCGGTTGGCCGAACTCATGCGTCGACTGTCGGAAGACTCCACGCACGATTGGGTACTGCAAAAAATCGACGGCACGGGGGCGGAACTGAAGCTCACCGGCACGACGATGCATCCGGAACACATCAGTCTTTTGGCCGAAGGAATGTCGACCGATTTGGCGCGGCACGGCTGGACGGTCGATCCGCCGATGCAGCAAGCTCGCAATTTGAGCGACGACGGCGGTCCCTGGACGTTTGAACTTCGCCTGCGCGACCTCAATTCATTAAAGCAATTGCCGGCGACGGACGCCGCGCAACGCCGCGACACGGTCGTCGGCGCGAGTCGTCCGTAGAAGACCTCCAAGTTAGGCGCGTTCATGGAACAATCAAATCGCGATCGCATTTTGGCGATGCTGCTTCCGGCAATCTTGATCGGCGTCGGTTACTTTTTGTTCTTCAACGAACAAAAGACCCTCGATGAGGTGCGCGCCGGCTTGCAAGCGGCGCAAGTCGCCGCCGTCGGTCCCGAGGCCGTGGGTATGCAGCGAATGAAGCTTGCCGAATTGCAAAAGGAAGCCGACGACCTCAAGGCGGCGACGACGATGCTCATGGAACGCCGCAAGGAATTGGCGAACGTCGGCTCGATTTCTCCCGTCATGCGTACGCAGGCGTTGCGTAAACTTTCGGGAATGCTCTGGGAACGCGGACTGTTTCCGTTTGAAGAATCGTCGCTGCAAGGCGAAGCCACCCGTCTCTCCCCCTCGTTCGACGACGTTCTTAAGACGCTGGCGGGACCGCCGGCCGGCACGGTCGTGAATCCGTTCTCGCCGCCGCCCGTCGCAAGTTCCGCGAGTGCCGGCGGCGAACAGCGAGTCTGGCGCATTCGCTTTTACGGCCGCTATGCCGACGTGCTGGAGACGCTCGAAGCGTTGCGAGATTCCGACTCGCCGATCATTCCGATCAGCCTCACGATGTCGGAAAGCCGCACCGAAACCCAATGGCGTAGTTGGACCTTGCTGCTATGGATCTAAACGGATCGACGAACCACCGTGACGACGATGAATTGTCGATGCTTTTGCCCGTCGAACACGACGCGCAAAAGTTACTCGCGCATTTCATGGAGCAGTGCGTCGCGCTCGACGCATCCGATTTGCACATTGCGCCGGGCCTGCCGGCGTATCTGCGCGTGCACGGCATCCTCGAACCGCAGGGCGTGCACGGAGTGCTTTCGTCGGAAACGACCGAAGCGATCGCGGCGATCTTGATGCGCGGCTTCGATCCGTCGACCTTAGATACCACCGGTTCGGTCGACGGGGCACTGACGGCCCCCGACGGCGTTCGGTTCCGTTTCAACGTATTTCGTCGGCAAGGAGCGCTCTCGATCGCGCTGCGGCGATTGGAAGATCGATTTCGCACGCTTGCCGATCTCGGCCTGCCCGAGTCGCTTTACGATCTTTGCACGCTCCCCGACGGATTGGTAATCGTGGCCGGCCCGACCGGCGCCGGTAAGAGCACGACCTTGGCCACGCTCATCGACCGCGTCAACCAAACGCGCCGTGCGCACATCGTCACCATTGAAGATCCGATCGAATACCTGCACCGCTCGTCGATGAGTTTGGTGAATCAGCGGCAAGTCGGACTCGATGCCGGGAGCTTCAACGACGCCCTGGTCGCTTCGTTGCGGCAAGATCCCGACGTGATTCTCGTGGGCGAAATTCGCGACCTCAATACGATTCGCACGGCGATCACCGCCGCGGAAACCGGACACTTGGTGTTTACGACGGTACACGCCGGCGACTGCGTCGGCACGATCGAGCGTTTGGTGTCGGTGTTTCCGGCCGAAGAACAAAACGGCATTCGCCGACAACTCTCGCTCGTGTTGCGTTGCATCATCACCCAGCACTTAGTCGTCGCCGACGGCGAACGCGGTTTACTGGAGCCCGCGGCCGACGGCACTCCGCGCCGTCGTCGCGTGGTCGTCAGCGAGGTGCTCACCGCGACCGGCGCCGTCAACAATCTCATCGCCACCGGCAAGGCGTCTCAGATTTATTCCGCGATGGAATCCGGCGGCGGTGCCGGCATGCAAACGGCCGACGAAAGTCTGGCGCAGCTTTGGTTCAATAAGTGGATCAGCGAGCAAACCGCCGCGGCGATGTCTCGCAATCCGAACGTCGTACGTGATCGATTGGCACGGATGCAAACCCCTCGCGGTCCCCATATCCGTCCCGCCGGAACGTTTAAATGAGCATCGCCCCGGAATCGTCGACCGACGTCAACAAACCGCCACTCGACATGGACCAAGTCCGCGTCGACCCGGCGTTTGCGCTCCGGCTCCCTCCGGCGCTGGCTTTGCGGCGCATGGTTCTGCCGTTTGCCGTAATGGACGGCCAGGTATATGTCGCCTGCGTCGATGAGAACGACGTCGGCGCGTTGCAAGCCGTGCAACGCTTATTCGAGCAGCCGGTTTGCGCCCAGCGCGCGGAGCCGGAGTCGCTCAAACGAGCGCTCTGTCGCATTTTCGGCGACGGCAAGAACCCGGCGCCCGTCATCGTGCAAACGCGCGGGCGCATCGACCCTCGTCAAGCCGATGCCGACGCGAAGGACTCGACCGGCCTATGCGACGAACTGCTCCACGCCGCGATCGTGCGTCAGGCGTCCGACGTGCATATCGATCCCTATGAAGACGGCGTGCAGGTGCGTTTTCGAGTCGATGGTCAGCTTGAAAAGTATCGCAAGCTCCCGATCTCGCTGCATACCGGTCTTGTGAGCCGGTTCAAAGTATTGGCGGGCATGGACATCGCCGAAAAACGCGCTCCGCAAGACGGCCGGTTCTCGCACAAGTCGGGCCAAACCGGGCATTCGGTCGACGTGCGCGTCGCCACGTTGCCGACCAAATACGGCGAGCGCATGACGCTCCGATTGCTCGCCTTGCAAACGGAGACGTTGACGCTCGAACGGCTCGGCATGTTCGAACGAGACCTCCATCTCTTTGAAGACGCTATTGCGAAGCCGCACGGCATGATCCTACTCACAGGGCCGACCGGAAGCGGCAAGACGACGACACTCTATGCGGCGCTGCGCAAGCTCATCGCGCAGGAAGAATGGAACATCGTCACGATCGAGGACCCGATCGAGTACGGCATCCCGGGCGTCGCGCAGGTCGAGGTCGACTCCGGCGACAAGGTAAGCTTCGGCAAGGCGCTCCGCAGCGTGCTTCGCCATGATCCCGACATCGTCATGATCGGCGAAATTCGCGATCGCGAAACGGCCGACGTCGCCATCAAGGCTTCGCTCACGGGCCACTTGGTATTGAGCACGTTGCACACCAACTCCGCGGCCAGCGTCATTACGCGTTTGAGCGATATGGGGGTCGACCGCTATCTCACGGCGGCAACGGTTCGCTTGGCCGTCGCGCAACGCTTGGTGCGGAGGCTCTGTGCGCATTGCCGCAAGCCTCGCGAGCTCACCATGGCCGAGGCCGTGGCGCTGGATAAGCCGGATCAAGTCGGTGCGACGGTCTTCGAGCCCGGCGGATGCTTGTATTGCGCCAACCGCGGCTTTGCCGGCCGGCTCGGCGTGTTCGAACTCCTCCCGGTCGATGAGGAGTTGGCTCGCAAGATTGCCGACGGGGCCGAGGAAGCGACTATCGCCGGCCACGCTCGTCAAAGAGGGGTTCCAAAGCTCCACGATGACGCGTTCGAAAAACTAACCAAGGGCCTCACCACGGTAAAAGAAGCACTTAGCGCCGTCACTATTTGGTAGGTCTTCGTCCTTCAGTCTCCGGTCTTCCGTCTTCCCGCCATGCCCACCTTCCACTTTCGAGCGCGCGACAATGCCGGCCGTCCGCACAACGGACGCTTGGAAGCGGCTTCCGCAGCGCTGGCAGTACAGAACTTGCGGCAGCGCGGCTGGATGCCGGTTGACGTGAAGGCGGGGGAGGCGGACCTAACGCTCTCGGAGATTTGGGCGAAAGTCAATCCGTTGGAGCACCTGCCGCCGCGCTCCATCGACATTGAAATGAGTTGCAAGCAACTCGCGGTAATGCTCCGCGGCGGACTCACGCTGTTGACGGGATTGCAGGCGATCTCGAAGCAGGCCAGCCGACGGGTCCTGCAACGCACTTGGGCGCACACCGCGGCGCGTATTCAAGAAGGAGCCGGGTTCGCCGAAGCGATGCAGGAGGCCGGCGTCTTTCCGCAGTTGCTGGTACAGCTATCGCGCGTCGGCGAGCAAACCGGAAGCTTGGAGCAGGCCGTCGAACGGGCCGCCGATACCTTGGAGCGCCGACGTAACCTCCGCAGTCAACTCATCACGGCGCTTTCCTACCCGACGCTCGTATTGATAGCGGCGATATCCGTCACCGGGTTCATGGTCGTCGGCGTGATTCCGAAGCTCAAAGGCTTCTTGGAAGGGATGGGCCGAAAGCTACCGCCGATGACGCAGATGCTCGTCGACGTCTCCGACTGGGTACGCCTGTATTTGCCGCATATTCTCATCGGCGCACTGATATTGACCGTCGGCTTCATCGCCCTATACTGCACGCCCGTCGGTCGACTTGCCGTAGACCGTCGGATGTTACGAACGCCGGTCATCGGCAACTTGGTACGTCTGGCAGGTACGGCATCTTTTTCGCGCGCTCTGGGCACTCTGGTACGCAGCGGAATTACGTTGCTCGAAGGGCTCCGCACCACGGAAGAACTCCTGGGTAATCGCCATTTAGCGAGTCGCGTCACCGCGGCGCGCCAGGCGGTGATGCAAGGAGGCACTCTCGCCGAACCGCTCGCTGCGCCGCATGCCTTCATGCCGATGCTGGCACGCATGGTCGCCGTGGGAGAATCGGCGGGAACGATTGACGAGGTTCTCGATGAAGT
>CAZWDN010000033.1:0-24850 GCA_964633125.1 uncultured Pirellula sp.
ACGGCTACCAGACCGACGGCCCGCGTCGGATGTGGCGTTGGCGCGATTGGGTCATTGACGCGTTTCATCGCAATCAGCCGTTCGACGAATTCACCATCGAACAACTTGCGGGCGATTTGCTTCCCCAGCCGACGCTCGCTCAGCAAATCGCCACCGGGTTTCATCGCAATCATCGGATGAACGCCGAAGGGGGCATCATTCCCGAAGAGTTTTTGGCCGAATACGTCGCCGATCGCGTGGAGACGACGGGCACCGTCTGGCTCGGGCTCACGATCGGCTGCGCACGTTGCCACGATCACAAGTACGATCCGATTACTCAGCGCGAGTTCTACCAGCTTTTCGATTTCTTCAACCGCGTGCCCGAACCGGGCAAGGCGTTGCGCGACGATAATTCGCCGCCGACGATCATGGCTCCGACCGACGAACAACAGGTTCGGTTGGCAAAGCTGCAGCGCGAGGTCGAGCGGGCTGGTAAGGCGTGGGAGACCGCGCAGCCGGCAGTAGCCCGCGGCGAGGCGGCTTGGGCGGCGGAGGCCGTGCGCGATCCGGCCCGTTGGACGATCACCGAGGGGCTGACGCTCCGGATTCCTTTCGATGAAACTCTGCCGTCGCTCCAGGACTTGAAGCCGACTTACAGCGAAAGCGGCCGACCGAGCTACGGTCTCGGGCCGTTCGCCTGGGCCCTCCAACTCGACGGTCGCGGTTCGTTTCAATTCGATCACGTTCCCCAGTTCGACAGCGAAGCGGAGTTCTCCGCCGCCGTCTGGTTGCGACCTCCCGCGCAGGCCGACGCCACGGTCTATGCGGCCATGGACGATGCCATGTCGCAGAACGGCATCGAACTCCGGTTGGTGGCAGGGCGACCGCAGGTCGTGCTTTCCGGGCGCATTCTCGACGACGTCGTGCGCGTGGAGGCGGATACTCCGCTGCCGGCCGACGCCTGGAGCCACGTCGCCTGGACGTACGACGGCACGCGCGACGCCGCCGGAGTGCATTTCTTTATCGACGGCCGTCCGGCGAAGGCTCGCGTCGTGACGGATACGCTCAGCAACAAGTTCAAGACGACGCAGCCGCTGGTCGTCGGCGCGGGAGGCACGTCGGGCAACTACCAAGGCCGCATCGCCGATTTGCGATTCTACGACCGCGCGCTTTCCGCCGCCGAGGCGGCGATCGTGTACTGCGACCTTTCGATTCGGGCCCTGGCCCAACAATTCGGACGCAGCGCCGATCCGGCCGCCGCCGTCAAATTGCGCGAGTATTATCTGCGATTCGCGGCGCCCGAATCGCTGCGGCGACGGCGCGACGCCGCGGTGCTCGCGGAAGAGGCGGTCCGCAAGCTGCATCGCGAGCTACCGACCACGATGGTCATGCGCGATGTGCCGGGCCTCCGCAAGACGCACGTGCTCACGCGCGGCGAATACGACAAGCCGGGCGAAGCGGTCGAGGCCGGACTTCCCGCCGCCTTGGGAGCGGGGCTTCCGCCCGGAGAGCCGGCGAACCGCCTAGCGCTTGCTCGCTGGCTGGTCGATCGCCGGCATCCGCTTACGGCCCGGGTCGCCGTCAATCGCTTTTGGCAGCAACTGTTCGGCGTCGGCTTGGTGAAGACCGTCGAAGATTTCGGCGTACAAGGAGAATGGCCGATCCATCGCGACCTGCTCGATTGGTTGGCCGTCGACTTCATGGAAGCCGGCGACGGTTGGGATGTGAAACGCTTGATCAAGCAGATCGTCACGAGCGCCGCCTATCGGCGCTCGTCGCATGTCGACGGCGCCGCCGCGGCGCGCGATCGGGAGAACCGATTATTGGCCCGAGGCGCTCGGTTTCGGCTCTCCGCCGAAGCGGTCCGTGATTCGGCGTTGGCAGTCTCCGGATTGTTGGTCGAGCGGGTCGGCGGACCGTCGATTAAGCCGTATCAACCGGCCGGATTGTGGGAAGAACTCGGCACGGGCATCGTGAAATACGAGCAAGATCACGGCGCGGAACTCTATCGTCGCAGCTTGTATATCTATCGTAAGCGAACCGTTTCGGTGCCGATGCTCGCCACGTTCGATGCGGCGGCGCGCGAAACGTGCGTGGTCCGGCAATCGCGGACCAATACGCCGCTGCAATCGTTGAATCTCTTGAACGACGTGACGTTCGTCGAAGCGGCTCGCGCCCTCGGAGCGCGGATGATGCGTGATTCGGCGAGCGACCCGGCGACGCGCATCGCGCGCGGCTTTCGGTTGGTGACGGCTCGACAACCGACGCCCGATGAACTGCGGGTGCTCACGGCGGGGTTCGAGCGTCGGCTCGCCGAATACCAACGAGATCCCGCGGCCGCCGCGAAGTTGACGGCGATCGGTGAGAGTCCTCTCGACAAATCGCTCGACGTCGTCGCGTGGGCCGCGTACACGACGGTCGGTAACGTCTTGCTGAACCTCGATGAGTTTGTCACCCGCGAGTAATCTGGCGATGTACAAGAGCACTTCCCGCGTTCAATCACCGCGCGTCGCCGGCGTTTCGCGTCGTACGCTGCTGGCCGGCGCCGGGCTCGGGCTGGGGCTTACCGCGCTCGGCTCGCTCTTGGCCGAAGAGAATCCCGATTCCCCGATGCCCGGCCTGCCTGCCGTCGCGGCCAAGGCGAAGCGGGTTATCTACTTGTTTCAGTCCGGGGCTCCCTCGCAATTGGAGTTGTTCGACCCGAAGCCGGAGTTGAAGAAGCGGCACGGCGACGATCTGCCGGATTCCGTGCGGCGCGGACAACGCCTGACGACGATGACTTCGGGGCAGACGAAGTTTCCGATCGTCGCCACGCCCTACCAGTTTAAGCGGCATGGTTCCGGCGGCACCTGGATCAGCGAGTTGCTGCCGCATACGGCTTCGGTGGCGGATGAACTCTGCCTGGTCCGAACGCTGCATACGGAAGCCATTAACCACGATCCGGCAATTACCTTTCTCACCACGGGCGCACAGCTTGCGGGACGACCGAGCCTGGGGGCGTGGCTTTCCTACGGTCTGGGGAGCGAGAACCGCGATCTGCCGGCGTTCATCGCCATGATCTCGCGCGGAACCGGCCGCCCGAACGATCAGCCGCTTTATGATCGCCTCTGGGGAAGCGGCTTTCTGCCGTCGCGCCATCAGGGGGTGAAGTTTCGCAGTCAGGGGGATCCGGTTCTCTATCTTTCCAACCCGCCGGGGATCGATCGGTCGCTGCGTCGTGATACGCTCGACGATCTGGCGGCGCTCAATCGCTTGCACGACAAGGCCGTGCGCGACGCCGAGATTGAAACCCGGATCGCGCAGTACGAATTGGCTTACCGCATGCAGGCGTCGGTGCCGGAGTTGGCGAACCTAGCGGATGAACCGCAACACGTGCTGGATATGTACGGTCCCGACGTGCAGCGTCCCGGTTCGTTCGCCGCGAATTGCTTGCTCGCCCGCAGGCTTTCGGAGCGCGGCGTGCGATTCGTGCAGCTATTTCATATGGGCTGGGATCAGCATACGAATTTGCCCAAGCAATTGCCGCTGCAATGTCGCGACGTCGATCAGGCGTCGGCGGCTCTCTTACGCGACCTGAAGCAACGCGGACTTTTGGACGAAACGCTGGTGGTATGGGGCGGGGAATTCGGCCGCACCGTATACTGTCAAGGCACGCTTACGGAGACGAATTTCGGCCGCGATCATCACCCTCGCTGCTTTAGCATGTGGATGGCCGGCGGCGGCGTGCGCGGCGGCACGACCTACGGCGAGACCGATGATTTCTCGTACAACATCGTGCGCGATCCCGTGCATGTGCATGAATTGAACGCGACGCTACTGCACTTACTCGGCATCGACCACAAGCGGCTGACCTTTAAGTTTCAAGGCCGGCACTTCAGGCTGACCGACGTTCACGGCGAGGTGGTGCGCGGGCTGTTGAGCTAGTAGTCCGGCGGACAGACTCCGAGCTTGGCCCGTCACGGTCGGCGCGAACCGTCGATGATCGTCAGTCGCGATCGGCCGGCGCCGGAATGCCGAGAAAGAAATTGGCTTGGAGCTCCGCACGGCTCGTGACGCCGAAGTGCTTGTGGAGTTGCTTGACGTAGTCGTTGACCGTGTGTTGGCTGATCTGCATGCGCTCGGCGATGCTTTTATGGCTGTACCCCGCCAGGACGAAGATGAGCGTTTGCCGTTCGCGCGGCGAAAGGAGCAGCGTCGTTGCGCGGACGGTCTCGTTCGCCCCGTAGCTGTGAAGCCAGGTTACGCCGTGGTATACGGCGTGAAGGAGTTGCTTTTCTCGTTTGTCGAACGGCGGTCGCCCCACGCGGCGATGGAGGCCCAGGTTGCTGGAAAAGTTGTGATCGAGCGGGTGCGTGCAGATCAAAAACGAATCGAAGCCCGTATCGCGCCAAATGCCGTGAAGTCGCTCTTCGTGTTGGGGAGGAAACAATTCCCCGACCCCCAAGGTGGCCCGTGTACCGGATAGCATGAGTTGGTACGCGCCGGTGAGGCCGTCGCGTCCAAATTCGATCGAGGTTAAGACCTCGTAAACGCGTCCTTGTTCCTCGGACGATTGCCAACCGCCGTCGATGACGCAGGTCGTCATGAAGTCGCCCGGCGTCTCGTGGTTGACGACGGTCGTCGACCAGATATAGACGTCGGCGTCCACGAGCCGCGCCAGTCCGACGGCGAACCGGCGTTTGCGTTCCGACATCGCAAGATCGTCAACCGGATCGGAAACCTCATCCAGCAATTCCACGACCCGGTCCAAGTCGCGGTAGTCGAGGTGGGGCATCGATTCCGATTGATGCATAGTTCGCGGGCCGGGTTGTTCTACCGTCTGAAGTAGGGGTGTTGCTTCGGCCTGTAGCTATAACCTCTTCGATAGGGGGGTGTCTAGTTCCTGTTAGGAGAATCTTCTGAAAATGCGCGCCGGCGGTGGTGAATTTCGTTCACCGCGCGCCGTTTATCGCTTCGCAGCGGGCGGTTTGGCCGTGAGCAGGTCGGTGTGGACGACCGCCACGTCGCCCATGTAATGCGCGATGCGCAACCGCTTCGCTTCCAGGAGTTCGTGACGGGCCTCGTCGACTTTGCCCAACACTTCGTAATAGAGCCCGAGATAGAGCCGCGCGTAGAATAACCGCGCATCGCGCACCGCGTCGCTCGGTTGATCGGCGGTGCAGGCCGACACGACGTCGTCCGGCTGTGCGTCTCCTCGATAGAGCGCGTAGATTTGCATCATCGGAACGCGGCCGTCGTTTTTGATCGGCAGAATCTGCTTGCGTGCCCGTTCGAGGCCGACGGCCGGATCGCGGACTTGGCAGAGAAAGCGCCAGACGGCGTTCTCCACATCGTTGTCGTCGACGGTTTGGTAGCCTTCGAATTGCTTCGCGCCGTCGGCGTAGCGGCCCGCGTAGTACAGCGAAATGCCTCGCTTCCAATGCCACGGGGCGCGCCGCGGATCGAGGCGAATTTCCTCGTCGAACGCCGCGACCGAATCCGCAAACCGCCCGGCGCGGAACTCCCGGCTTCCCCGTTCTTCAAGCGCGTCGGGAGTCGACGGCGTCGGGTCGGCGGCGCACGCTGCAAGGCAGAAGAGCAAGGCCGCCGGCGCCGCGAGACCCGATCGAAACAAATGATATTTAATCACGGCTGCTATACCTCGTGTTTCGGCCCGATTAGACTACCCGGCGAGTTGCGCGTCGGCCGACGGCGCGCAGTGCTCTGAACGCTTTGCGTTCGCTCGCCGTTCACGCCTCCCGCTACCGGACCTCTCGGAGTTTACCGCATGCTCGCTTGCCGCACGAACTTATTTGCCCTGGCGCTGGTCGCCGCGCAGGCTCTCGCGATCGACGCCGCGGAGCCGATGAAGGTCGGCATCATCGGCCTGGATACTTCGCACGTGACGGCGTTTACCAACGCGATCAACAAAGCCGCGGGGGATAGCCCCTTGGCCGGATTGCGCGTCGTCGCGGCGTTTGCCGGCGGCTCGCCCGACATTTCTTCCAGCAGTTCGCGCGTCGAGGGCTTCACCAAGGCCTTGCGCGATCAAGGAGTGGAAATCGTCGACTCGATCGACGCGCTGCTGCCGAAGGTCGATGCGATTTTGTTGGAAAGCGTCGACGGACGGCCGCACTTGGCGCAGGCCACGATGGTGTTCGAAGCCAATCGCAAGTCGGACAAGAAGAAGCCGATGTTCATCGATAAGCCGATCGCCGCCTCGCTGGCCGATACGCTTGAGATTTTCCGGCTGGCGAAAGAAACCGGCACGCCCTGCTTCTCCACTTCGTCGTTACGGTTCTATCCCGGCATCGCCGCCGTGCATGCCGAAGGAAAATTCGGCGACGTGATCGGCTGCGTCGCCTACGGCCCCTGCTCTCTGGAAGAGCATCACCCCGATTTGTTTTGGTACGGCATCCACGGGGTCGAGATTCTGTTCACCATCATGGGACCCGGCTGTGAGTCGGTGTCGTGCACGGCGACTGCCGACACGCACGTCGTGACGGGCGTCTGGAAAGGAGGCCGCGTCGGCACGTTCCGCGGCATCCGCAGCGGCAAGTCGGGCTACGGAGCAATGGTGTTCGGCAGCAAAGCCGCGGGCCCGACGGAAGATCGTCCGGGCGGCGGCTACGGCCCGATGCTCGTGGAGATCGCGAAGTTCTTCAAGACGGGCACGCCGCCGGTGTCGCCGGAATTGACGACGGAACTCATCGCTTTCATGGAAGCGGCCGACGAGAGCAAGCGCCAAAACGGCGCGAGCATCAAGATTGCCGACGTCATGATCAAGGCGACGAGCGCGGAATAATCGCGACCGCGCGGGGACGACGGACCTCGAAGAATCGGCGGGTTAGCCTGCGCGGGCGATGCGGCGTTCCAGCCGCCGTATCGCAGTCGAGAGAATCTCGCGCTGTTCGCACTTACCGAGCGCCGCGAGCGCTTCCTCGGCGGCGAGCCAGCGACGCTCGCGCCAGGCCGCTTCTTTCCAAACGCGCCGGCTTTGCACGACGAGCATGGAGAAGCAGACGATTCGCCGCTTCGTGCCGAGCTTTTTGCGTTCGTAAAAGCCCAGTGCATCGCCGACGATCCGGCCGCACAGGCCTGCTTCTTCCCAGGCTTCTTTCAACGCGGCTTCCGACTCGGTTTCGCCCGGCTCGATGAAACCCTTCGGAAACACCCATTGCCGCTTGCGAAGCGAGGTCACCAAGCAAATCTCCAGCCGTCCGTGGCTGACGCGGTAGGGAATCGCGAGGGCTTGATGGAAAGTGCTAGGCATTTACGACGGCCGATTCCTTGGGGAGCAAGACCGGGCGAATCCGACGGCTTGTGACCAATCCGGCCATGGCCGAAATCGTCGCGGCTCGGAACGCCCATCTGCTGAAATGTCGCGTCTTCCCTCAACTATAGTTGATAGTTTTTTTCGTGCTCTAGATCAGTTTGCCGACTTTCGACGATTTCCGGACGAAATTCTTCGCAATTGCGGACAAAGCGGCAGCCGATTTGCGTCGACGAGGTTGGGGGAACGCATCGCCGTCGATGTGGTTTTTGCGCGGTCGACGTCTGAGCGGACGTGTCGAAAACAAGCCGGCATGCGCGCGAAAACTGAGCACGCACGCTCCAAACTTGAGACAATTATCCCGGCTTGAGACAAATTCAGGCGATTACTCGCACGCCGGCATTGCCGGCGATTAGGGCCGGGTTTCGCTGTAAGTAGTTGGCTTGCAAGTTGTTGTTAATTGCCGCGGGCCATGGTCGGCACGACCGCTGCCGATCGGCACCGCGTTTGCATATCTTTTGCCTTACTTCGCGAGCGAGGGCTCGCTTAGTCCGCCGCACTGCAGGCACGCAATACGGCAACGATCACCCAAGTGCCGAAGTAACAGGTCATGGAGGACGCGATCATGCTAGTACTCAGCCGCAAACAAGGGGAGCAGATTCGCATCGGCGACAACATTGTGGTGACGGTTCACCGTCTTTCGGGCAACCGTGTGAGCCTAGGAATCGAAGCTCCTGCCGATTGCAAGATCATGCGGGGCGAGTTGCGTGAGATTCTGGAAGGCATCGAAATCGATGCCCCGGCTCGTACGGCCCGTTCGGAAGTCGCCGCAGTCAAGCAGCAGCCGACGAGCAAGCATGTCGGCGAGAACCGTATCGCGCAAATCATCGAAAAATCACTGCGGTCGGCGAAGTAGCGATGTTGCTTCTCGCCCTGCTGGGGCAGGTGATTGGAGTCGTTCGTGCTCGCGCTGTATTTGCGCTGCGCGCTATTCAAGGTGCGTCTGCGGTGAGTCGCGTGACGGCGATGGCTCCCGCGAAGCATTGTTCGACGTCGCACCCCGGAGTACGCGGTCGATCTTGGTAGCGACCGCGGTAGAGGACTCGTTCTCCCACGGATTCATAACGCACGTCTAGTCGACCGGCATCGAGCGGACAGCGTACCAACGTCGGCTCCTGCGCCTCGCGACCTGTCGCGTCGCGCGGCGGATCAGGCAAGTTGACGTTCCAAAAGGCTCCGGCAGGGAGCTTTGTCGCGAGTAGTTCTCGTAAGACGTTCCGTGTCCACGCCGTTGCTCGCAGCCAATCCACCGGTTCGCGCGAGCGCCGATATTGCGACACAGCAATCCCCGGCACCTTCCACAGCGCCGCTTCGCGCACGGCCGCCACGGTGCCCGATATCCAAACGTCGGCCCCCAGATTTCCGCCGGGATTGACCCCCGCAAGCACGTAATCGACCTCGAGTTTCAGATGCGCGAGCGCCACGCGTACGCAATCCGCGGGCGTGCCGTCGAGTCGATAACGCCCCGCGCCTAGTTCTTGCAGTTCCAACGGCCGGTCGACGGTTACGCGGTGGCTGCAGCCGGATAGCTCGACGTGGGGCGCCACGATGATCGACTCGCCGAATTCGCTCGCCGCGTCGGCCATCGCGGCCAGTCCGGGAGCGTCGACTCCGTCATCATTGGTGAGTAGGAAGCGCAACTTCAAAATCGCTCCTCGTCGTTCGCGGATTCGTCCGAATTTGTCGTCATGTCATATTGCTCGTATCTGTATTCGTGAATGCCCTCGGCAAGGTCGCGAATGATCTCCGCGACCCGCCGGATTACGTCGTCGGCTTCGAGAAGAACCGGATGGTGCAGAACGAGTATTTGTTCGCTGAATTGGGTGGAGATCGGCAGCTCGCCGCTACGTCGACAGCGCGCGCCCCCTCGCTTCGTAAAGCCTCGGAATCCGGCATCGAGGGCAATGCCTTCCGCACGAATTGCGTTACGGAAGGCGCCGCGTATGACGCCCTTCATCGCCGGTGCGAAGTAGCGGATGCCGAACTTATAAAACGCCGGTTCCGATTGCTCCGGCCAACGGGCGAGGCAAAGCATCCCGCGGATGCCTGCCAGAAGTTCGATCAGCATCTTTGCCGCCGCGCCGCGGCGCACGTGTCGTTCGCCGAGCCTTTGCCACTGCGGCAACAACACGGCCGCTTGTAGTTCGCTCAGCGGAAAGGCGTCGTTCCCTTCTTCGCAGTACACTTTCATTCGCTGTGCGACGTCGGCCCGTTGCGTGACGACGGCGCCGCCGCGGCCTGCGGTGAGCAGTTTGCTGCCGCCGAAGCTGAAGGTACCCGCGTCCCCCCAGGTGCCGGCGGGTCGGCCATAAACGACGGCACCGGAAGCTTGGCACGCATCTTCGACCACCGCAAGTCCGTGGGCTTTCGCCGCCTCCAAGAGCCGCGGCATGTCGACGAGGCCGCCGTGGAGATGCGAAGCAATCACGGCCTTGGTCTTGTTCGAACAGGCTGCCGCAATAATCGCCGGATCGATGCCGCAAGTGGATCGATCGAGATCGATCAGCACCGGCAAGGCCCCGACGGCGGTAATCGCGCGAAAGTTTCCGGGGAAGTCATAACCGCCGAGCAATACTTCGTCCCCTGCTCCGACTCCCAGCCCGCGGAGCGCCAACTCCACGGCGACGCTTCCCGAACTGCACAGCCTCACGTGCTCCACGGCCAAGTCGCGCCGCAGCGTTTCGCGCAGTTGCTCGCAATGCGGCCCGAGATATTTGCCCCATGAGCCGTCGGCATAGCACTCTTGGAGGGCACGCAATACGTCGGGATCTGCGACGGGCCACGACGGTGGACCCGCGGGAAATGCCGGTGCGCCGCCGCAGATTGCCGGAATGCGTGCCACGGGTACAGCGAACCTTCTCGTGAAACAATCGGGGGGCGAAGACTGACGGCACGGTTTCGGCCTGTAACGCTGGCCCGGCTGCCGCATCTAGCTTATTCTAATCGAACCTACGGCGCAAGTTGCCGAGGATTCTTCAACCCGCGGTGAGAGAAAAGGCATGGCTCGCTTGCGTTACGTGATGATCGGCGGATTTCTCGGGGCCGGCAAGACGACGTTGATCGGCAAGTTGGCGCGATCCTACGCCGACCAAGGCCTGAAGGTCGGTATCGTAACGAACGATCAGGCGCATGGCTTGGTCGATACGATGTCGCTACGTGCGCAAGGCTTCGAGGTCGGCGAAGTCACCGGCGCTTGCTTCTGCTGCAAGTTCAACGACTTGGTTCGCGTCGTCGGCGAACTTTCTCCAGAAGGGCGTCCCGACGTTATTCTGGCCGAGCCGGTCGGAAGCTGCACTGACTTGGCCGCGACGGTCATGGAGCCGCTCAAGCATCTATACGGCGCCGAAATCGAACTCGCCCCGCTGGCGGTGCTGCTCAAGCCCGAGCATGGCGAAAAGATCCTGGGCGACGCCGCGGATGTCGGTTTTTCGCCCAAAGCGGCGTACATCTTCCGCAAGCAATTGGAGGAAGCCGACGTCGTCGTCGTCAATAAAATCGACAAGCTCGCGCCGGAGCGTGTCGAACGCTTAGTAAAGATGCTGAACGAACAATACCCGGGGAAGCAAACGATCGCCGTCAGCGCGAAGACCGGCACCGGCTGCGACGCGTTGGCCGAGCGGATGAAACAACCGGCCGGCGAGCGCTTGAGCACGCCGGAAATGGACTACGACATTTACGCGGAAGGCGAAGCGGAGTTGGGCTGGCTCAACTGCACGGTTCGCTTCTCCTCGCGGACGCCGGTCGACGTGGATCGCCTGCTCGTGGATTTCGTCGAACGATTGGCGGCCGAGTGCCGCAAGTGGGACGCCGAACCTGCGCATCTGAAGGTGCTCGCCTCGGGCGACGACATCGTTGCCGTCGCTAATTGGGTTTGCTCGTCGGTGCCGCCGGAACTGTCGGTGGCGTCCGGCGCGCAGGCTTCGGAACTTGAATTGGTCGTGAATGCCCGCGTCGCCGTGGCGCCCGAGGGACTCACGCTGACCGTGAATACCGTCGCCGATCAACTCGCGATGGCGCTATCGGCGCAAGGTAATGCTGCGTCGTGCGAGGTCGTCGACATGCAAAGCTTCCGCCCGGGCCGACCGATGCCGACGCATCGCATGCCGGTCGGGCATGCGTAATGTCGCGAGCGGCGGCCGTTAATCAAGCGTCTTCAAGTCCGTAAACGGATACGGCACGGCATGGTCCGGCGTCATGCGCTGGGCCGTCATCCAAGAGTACGCGGTTTCCGCGGGATTTGCCGGATCGGGGTCTCGTAGCGGTTTGCCGTCGGCCTCGGCGTAAATCGTGCGGACGACCGGCACCTTACGGCTTGCCTTCGGGATGAGCTCGTAGTCGGAGCCGCGCGTCTGTAGAAACCACGTGTTGTCGCGAAAGCCCGTTTCCAGTCGCCGCTCGGCCGCCGTTTGGTAGCGCTCCTTCGCGCTCTCGTCGAGCGACGCGTCGGCGGCAATCGCCTGCGTCATCTTTTGCGTTTCGGAAACGTCGAAACTCACCCAGCCGTACGGAGGCAGGTAGGCTTCCAGCTTGCAATGCGACGGCGAGCTCTTCGGAAACGTATTGAGGCCGTACGTCATGCGCGTCGGATATCCCATGGCCCTGCCGACGGCGGCGCAGAAGCTGTGGTAATCGCTGCAATGCCCGCCGCCCGTATTAAAGAGATGTTCGCTGTCGGCTCGGAGCGAGGCGTTGCCGTGGTCGTAGCGAAACTCCTTGCGAACGTAGTCCATGACGTTCGCCAGATCGCTCGCTGCGTTCGTACGCTCCGGCAGTAGTTGCGCGAGTAATGTTTGATGGCGGTCGCCGATGACGACGGCCTGGCTTTCGTTTCGCCGATATTTGGCGAACGAATCCGGCCACGAAGCGGGCGCGGCGATTTTGGCCGGGTCGACGTTCCAACGTAATTCCCAGACGCGCACCTGAAAACGGCGGCGAATGATCTGCGCGCCTTGCGGGGACGGGAACTCGAAATAGGCGAAGCGGTTCTGGAACTGCTCTTCCGTGCCGATTTGCGGTTCGACCGTTTGCGGGAAGGTCGTCGTTTCGAGTTCCGTCACTTCTTGGCCGAAGTCGCTCGGCGGCAGCGGCATCCACACGCGCAGCAGTTTGGTCTTATAGGGCGCGGTGACGATGACGGAATAGTCGACGTCGTAAACGACCGGGTTGCTGCGCCGGGCGACATACGGTTGGTCGGGGTCTAACGCAGCATCAGCCGCCTGGAGCGAGATCGGCGTCAGGCCGACGAACAGCAAGGCCGCTAGACGCCGAAGCCGAGCATTAGTGTTTCGCGTGAGAGGAAGCATCCGAAATGTCTTCAGGAATGAGTGAGAAGATGGCCGCGTCGTTTTGGACGCCGTGGATTCGGAGGCGATTACGCGCCGTACCTTCGTACGCGGCTCCGACCTTCGCGGCCACGCGCTGGCTGGCTAAGTTCCCCACGGCGGCGACGATTTCGAGGCGCTGCAATCCGAGTTCTCGGAAACCAAATCGAGCCACTTCCGGAACCGCTTCCGACGCGATGCCGCGCCCTTGTCGGCTCGCGCGAATCCAGTAGCCCAGGTTGGCGCGCAATCGCGGGCGGTCGATCTCGTTGATCGTACAGCAACCGACGAAGCGCCCGCCGTCGCGTTCGAAGAGATAGAACCCGTAAAACTCGCCGCTGCGCCAGGCCCGATCGCAGGCGGTCAGCCAGGTCTCGCTGTCTTCCAGCGTCATCGCGGGATGGCACCAAGAGAGCCAGCGTCCCACGGCATCCATGGATTCGCGCGCGGCTTCAAAGTGTGTCATGGCGTCGTCGATCGTTCCCGGGCGGAGCACGAGACGCGGCGTGACGATTTGAGTGAGCGGTGAGAGCGACACGAGAGGCTGCGGCAGTCCGATCGAGGAGGTCCGGCGGGGGGAAAACCGAAATCTATCGTAATCCCGCGTGGGCTAAAAGAATAGCCGCAACACCGCTTCCATGACGCACGCCGGGCGACTTTCGCCCTCGGCCTCGATCGTGTGCTTAAACACGCCGTGATAGCCTTCGGCGGCCTCGCGCAACTCTAAAAGTTCGGAATGCATTCGCACGCGCGTGCCGACGCGCACCGGCGATGGAAAGCGGACGCGATTCAGCCCGTAGTTGATGATCATCGTCACCCCTTCGACGCGAAACGAGGTGTCGGCCAGCGCGATGCAGAGAGAAAGCGTGAGGAATCCGTGTGCGACCGTCGTGCCGTACGGCCCTTCGACGGCCGCTCGGGCCGGATCGCAATGGATCCACTGGCGGTCGCCCGTGGCCGCGGCAAAAGCATCGACGCGATCTTGCGTGATCTCCAACCACTCGCTGGTGCCGAGCGGCAGGCCCACGAGCGCCTTTAACTCCTCGACGCCTTGAATCACGCGCAGTGCCATAGGACTCGCTCCGCAGTCGAAATTGTAAACTCGGTCCGCCGCCCTGTTGATTTCGCCGGCAGTACCATGCCGGCAGCTTCGCCGCTATCGGGCCCCCGAGGGTTGATATCTTAGGCGGCCGGGCTGGGCAATCCTAGCACTCATCGATGTTTGCGACGTATCCCGACGGCGTGGCCGCACATCGCTGTTGACCCCCCGGGCTCGTTCAACTATTTCAACGCTCCCCAAAATCCGCACCGACGCTCGCCGAGGGATGTTCGCATCCGCCGGCGTGCGTTCGGATCCGTCGTCGCCGGACGTTCGAACCCTCGATCACATCGGCTCCCTCGTTGTCGACCGCGATGCTGTTTGACTTTTCCCACTCGCTGCGACGTTCGTCACCGCCGCAAATTTGCGTCGTTGCGTTATTCGCGGTCATGGTGACGGTCGGCGCACTTCCCGCCTGTTCGACGAACAAATACGTGAAGCTCCGAGCGGCGCCGAAGAATCCGCTTTCCGAGCAGTTGAGCCTTGGAACACGCAGCGGCCCGAAGCCTTCTGAACGGACCATGCAGGTGCTGCGGCGTTACGACGCCGTGAAAGAGCTCGAAGGCGATCCGCAGGCGCTGCTGGCGAAGTTTCAAACGGCGCTGGCGCGCGAGCCGTCGATCGAACTCGTCTACACGGTATCGGAACTCGCCTATGTTTCCGGAAAAAAGCTGGAGTCGGACAACGAGAAAGCGGCCCTCGACTTCTATGAAACGTCGGTCGCGTACTCATACATGTACCTCTTCGATACGAAGTTTGGACCGGCTCGCAATCCGTACGATCCGCAATTCCGCGGCTCGTGCGAGCTCTACAACTCCGCTCTCGAATCCGCACTTCGCATCGTGAAGAAGCGCGGACAACTGGTGCCCGGCGCCGTACACACGATCGAATCGGCGAATCGCAAATGCGACGTCACGATTGCGCTCCGCTCGAACAACTGGCATCCCGACGACTTCTCCGGGTTTGAGTTTGTGTCCGACTACGAGGTTTCCGGTCTGACGAATCGCTACCAGACCTACGGTCTGGGAGTGCCGCTGATTGCCGTGCGTAAGAAGCATGAAGACGAGTCGGTCGCGGAGAAGTACTATCCGCCCGATCTGAGCTTCCCGGTCACCGCGTTTCTGCGCGTCTTGCCGACCGCCGGCGCGAGCGACGGCGAAATGGCGCCCCAGCAGGTCGAGTTGGAACTCTACGATCCGTTGCAAGCCACGGATATCGAAGTCGCCGGTCGACGCGTGCCGCTGGAAAGCGATACGAGCACGGCCCTGGCGCACTATTTGAATAATCCGGAACTGAAGCTCGACGAATTGGCGACGATCAACCTGCTGCGTCCCGATTACGACAACGAGCACGCCGGATTGTACATGCTGCAACCTTACGAACCGGGGAAGATCCCGGTCGTCATGATCCACGGGCTCTGGTCGAGTCCGTTGACCTGGATGGAGATGTTCAACGACTTGCGGAGCGATCCGACGCTTCGTGAGAACTACCAATTCTGGTTCTACCTGTATCCTACGGGGCAGCCGTTTTGGATTTCGGCCACGCGATTTCGCGACGACCTCGCGGAACTGCGCAACCGTATCGATCCCGAACATCACGAGCAGGCGCTCGATCAAATGGTGCTCGTCGGGCACAGCATGGGAGGCCTCGTCGCGAAGTTGCAGACGGTCGAGAGCCGTGACGACTATTGGCACATCGTCAGTGATCAGCAGTTCCAGCAACTCAAAGCGGATGATGCAACGCGCGCGCAGCTGCAGAAGGTTTTCTACTTTGAGCCGAATCAGTCGGTGCGGCGCGTCGTCACGATCGGTACCCCGCATCACGGCAGCAGCTTTTCCAACAGTACGACTCGTTGGTTGGCGAATAAGCTCATTAAGCTGCCGTCGGCGATGATGCTCAATCGCGAAGCCGTCGTGAAGGACAATCCCGGCCTGTTCCGTGACCCGAAACTGCTCGAGGTCAAAACGAGCATCGACTCATTGGCTCCCGATTCGCCGATTCTGCCCGTGTTGCTTCAATCGCCCGTGGCGCCCGGCGTGCAATTTCACAACATCATCGGCGTTGTGCCGAAGGAAGGCTTTCTCGGCACCGTGGCGGCGGGGACCGACGGCGTCGTCTCGGCGGAGAGTGCGCATTTAGAAGGGGCGGCTTCCGAACTCACGGTGCAGGCCGACCATCTTTCCGTCCACCGGCATCCGCAGAGCGTGATGGAAGTGCGGCGCGTGTTGCTGGTGCATCTGAACGAAGTTCGTATGAATGCGCCCGAGCCGATTCAGCGAGCGTTTGAATTGGCGGCGCCGTCCGCCATCGCTCCGCCGGAGGTCTTCGGCGGCAAGCCGGCGACGGTCGCACCGCCGCTCACTGCTCGGCCGCAACCCAAGGGGGCGACCTCCGAGTCGCCCGCAGCGAGAGTGTCCGCTCAGCCTACCGCATCGCCGGGCGTGCGCTAACGACGCGGCAGGACGAACCCTCGCAGTGCGGACATGCTCGAGCGTCGCGACAAGCGGAGTTGCAGATCCGTGCTCGCGGCTTCCGCCTTCGGCGATTCATTCGGCCGTGCGCGTTCGGCGGTTGCAAACTCGTTGCTCCGGCGGACGATCGTAAACACGCGGTCGTCCGTGGCTCGCAAGTCATGCTCGCTGAACTCGCTCGGCGAGGCCGGTTGGTCTTCGCTCTTCGGTTCAAGTTCGCCGCGGAGCACGCGGACGTTGCGCGGAGCGTCGATGCCGATGCGAACCTGATTCCCCTTCACCTGCAGAATCGTAATCACGATTCCTTCGCCGATTTGAATTTGTTGTTCGACCTTCCGTGAGAGAACCAACATGACCTGCTCCTTGCGTGTGTTGCTGACCTGCGCGACCGGGTATGGTTAGCAACTAATGCGAAGGCCGTGCCAATGCGGTATGGAAAAACCAAAACAGGCTGCAAGTCGTGTAGTGCCAACAGTTTGCCGACTTTGAGGGCGTGTTGACGAAGCGCACGCTTGTACATGCCGCTTCAAAATCGTTGTAAACCCTTCACTGGACCGACACCTCGACGTCGGCGTGGCGTCAATCGCGATGCAAGCACTGCCCTCCCGCAGCTTACCTTAAGCGACCACGCCGCAATTTGACGTCGCGTTAGCGTTTGCGGCCCACATCGGCTTCCACGTCGCACAAGTCGCCGTCGACGGCGTCGGCTTTCAAGAAGTTGTCGGAGCGAGGGAATTTTCGCGCTGCGGACGGCATCTCTGTAATAGCGAATTGCCTTTCACGTCGCTTCGACCTTCAAGGCGGGATTGGAGAACGTAATGCGGAGTTCTTGCGTTGCAAGCGGCGGCGTCGTCCGAGAATCGCGTGGGGCATTGCCGATCGTCGCCGTCGGACTCTGCATATTGTTCGGTTGTGAGGCGCAGAAGCCGAGCGGTGAATTTAAGCGAGGCGCGGAAGCGCCGTCGACGACCGCGGGCGGCCCTCCGGAGGCTCTCAAGTTAGAGGCGGGCGCCATCGGTCGCCCCGTCGAGAATCGTAAGATTATCTACCGGGCGAAGATCGAACTGGCGGTGGAGGATTTCGGACCGGTGCCGTCGGCGGTGGCGGAGCTCGTGAAGAAGGTCGACGGCTACGTCGCCGATTCCACATTGGGCGGGACGCCCGGCATCGCCCGGCAGGGAACTTGGAAGGCTCGCGTTCCCGTGGCGCGCTTCGACGAGTTCGTCGCCGCCGCCAAAGGTATCGGCGAACTCATCACGGCTTCGACGCAATCAGAAGACGTCAGCGAAGAGTACTTCGACGTCGAAGCGCGAATTCGCAACAAGACGAAAGAAGAGGAGCGAATCCTCAAGCTGCTGGAAGAACGCACCGGCAAGCTGGCCGACGTCATCGAAGTCGAACGTGAACTGTCGCGCGTGCGCGAGGAGACCGAACGCATGCAGGGGCGCATCCGCGTGTTGGCGGATCAAACGACGTTCACCACCGTCGACATCAGCGTGAGCGAGATTCGCGGCTACGTTCCGCCGGCGGCCCCTGACCTATCGTCGCGCGTCAGCCGTTCGTTTGCCGGCTCCGTCGACGGTCTACGAACATTCGGCGAGAGCCTGCTCGTCGGGCTCGCGGCGCTCGCGCCCGGGGTTCCCGTACTGCTCATCGTCTGCTTGCCGTTCTATCTCTTTGTCCGGCGTTGGCGTCAATCGGCCGGTCGCCGTAACGCGCCGGAGCGGAATGGATTATAGTTCCGGCTTTTTGCGCATTGAGATCTGGTCGCGCAGTTGGGCGGCAAGTTCGTATTGCTCGCCCGCGATGGCTTCTTTGAGCCGCTCTTCGAGCGTGCGGCCCACGTGATAATGGTCCCGCACCGATTCGCGCAGGTTCTTTAGTCGGGCCACGAGTTCGTCGTCTTCGAACTTCTCTTCCGCTTCATGTTCTTCGAAGAACGCATGGATCGCCGTCAGTCCGGCGTTTAGCTTTTCGATGGCCCCTTCCGGACCGTCGTCGTCGAGCGAAGCCATCGCCGCGGCTTGCGTGCGGTGGAATAAGATGAACGGCCGGTACTGCTCGTGCGACCAGGTCCATTCGTCGCTCGGCGAGTGCTTGGTGCAGAAGTCCATAAACGCCAGGCTATGGTCGGCGTCTTTCACGGCCCGCGTATATTCCCGCAGCGCCAACCAGCAGAGGCGTCGTTGATAGAACTGCACAAACTCGCGGTCGGCTTCGCCGCATTGCTCTTCGGAGAGTTCAAATTCGTCCCCCTCCTGAATGGCTGCGGCGATCAAGTAGTCGTAGTAGGTCTCGGCGCCCTGAGGCCGCGTGCCGTCGGGCCGACCGTCGACTTCCATCTGCAGTAGGCCCATATCGATGCGAAGTTGGACCACTTCGCGACCGTCGTCGCCGCGCGCGAGGCGCGCATCGACTTCGCCCGGGGAGTATTCCCAGTTCTTCAGGATATGGTCGATATGCTCTTTGCGCTTCATCGATTTACGGGCGATCCGGGGCATTGCGGGCACAAAACTGCGGCAGGCCCGCAACTCGTCAGTTCATTATAGGCAGCGAGTCCATGCTTCGCCGAGAGGGTGCCTGCGGCTATTCGCGGCGCAGTAAGGCATCGCGAGCGGCCAAGGCCGTTTCGGCGGCTTCGGCAGGCGTGTTGCCGAAGGCGGTGAGATGCCCCATCTTGCGGCCGGGGCGTGCCGAAGCTTTTCCGTAAAGGTGCAGCTTCACGTCGGCCAACTTACACGCGGCGGCCCAATTCGGTTCGCCGTCGGTCCAGAGGTCGCCCAACAGATTCGACATCGCCGCCGGCCGCAGCAGTTCCGTCGAACCCAGCGGCAAACCGCAGATGGCGCGGAGTTGCTGTTCGAACTGGCTCGTGATGCACGCGTCAAACGAAAAGTGTCCGGAATTGTGCGGACGAGGAGCAAGCTCGTTGACCAGCAGTTTGTCGTCGTGCGTCAGGAAGAATTCCACGCAGAGCACGCCGACGACTTGGAGCCGTTCAAGTATTGCCCGTGCGATCTCGGTAGCGTCACGCCGCACGCGATCGGAAACGTCGGCCGGGGCGACCGTCAGGTCGAGAATATGGTTGCGGTGCGAGTTGGCGACGACGCCGAAGTCGGCATACTCGCCGTCAAGACCGCGCGCGGCGACCACGGAGACTTCCGACTTAAACGGCACCCACGCCTCTAGAATCGCCTCGCTCGTGGCGACTTTGCTCCACGCCGCTGCGGCATCGCTTGCCCGTTCGATCTTGCTTTGCCCTTTGCCGTCATAGCCCCAGCCGGCCGTCTTGAGCACGGCCGGCGTGCCGAGCCGGACGAGGGCCGCTTCCAGTTCGGCGAGCGAGCGCACGGTTTCATTCGGCGTGACCGGGAAGCCGTTGGCGCTGAGAAACGTCTTCTCGCGGAGCCGGTGCTGCGTGGTGTGCAGCACGCTGCCGGCCGGACGGACCGGCGCGAATTCCTCTGCGGCATTCGTGGCGGCCGAGGAAACGTTTTCAAATTCGAAAGTCACGACGTTGACATGCCGCGCGAAATCGCGCACGGCGTCGAGGTCGTCGTAGGCCGCTTGCACTTCGCGGTCGGCCACTTGCCCGGTGGGCGTGTCGTCGTCGGGCGAGAGCGTGTGAACGCGGTAGCCCATCCGTCGGGCGGCAATGGCGAACATCCGCCCGAGCTGGCCGCTGCCGAGCACCCCGACCGTCGAGCCGGGCAGAATCGGCTTGCCTCGCGAAAGTGACCGACTCACGACGAAGCCTCGTGCGGCAAGGTGTCCTTGAGCACGCGGCTCGTTTGTTCGTCGCGGAAGGTCTTCAGCTTGGCTCGCAGCTCGGGCCGGCTATTGCCCAGAATGGAGACGGCGAGCAAGGCCGCATTGATGGCTCCGGCCTTGCCGATCGCGAGCGTCGCCACCGGTACGCCGCCCGGCATTTGCACGATCGAAAGCAGCGAATCGAGCCCCTGCAAGGCGTGGCTCTGCACCGGTACGCCGAGCACCGGCAGCACCGTGTGAGCGGCCGTCATGCCCGGCAGATGGGCCGCGCCGCCGGCTCCGGCGATGATCACTTGCAAGCCGCGGGCTTCCGCCTCGGTCGCGTATTCTTGCAGCAGCATCGGCGTGCGATGGGCCGAAACGATTCGGCATTCGCGCGGCACGCCGAACTCCGCCAGGGTCTCATCGGCGTGGCGCATCGTTTCCCAATCGCTCTTGCTTCCCATGATGATGCCGACGAGCGGCTTAGGTTCAGGCATGGTAAGCAGTTCGCAATGAGGGTGACGGGTCGGAAAAATGACAAATTGTTTGGCTCTGCCGTCGGCGACCGGCATCCGACGCGAGCTTTACCACCAAGCAATGCCGGCAGCTTACCGCGCTGGCCGGCAAGGGTCTAGTCCCGCGAGCGCTTCCGCGGCAACTGTAACTTGATTCACCGGCGTATGTTAGGCGTCGAATCGGTGCGCAGCGCTCAACGCACTTCCGCACCTCGGCGGAACGATATGACGCCGCACCGCAATCGTGAAACTGGGAAAGCCGTGGGCGACATTTCCGAATCCGACGACTTCAATGGTTGTATTCAAAACTCCGTAGCGCGACGTCTCGGCCATTCGATGAAATATCTAGTCGTCGCCGTACGCCGTGCGCGGAACTGCGGACGACTGCCCGCCGGCAAACGAACTCCGCCGCGCCATGTTTGCATACGTTCGGCCGTGTTACTTTGGAAGGGAATCCCGCAATGCTTCGCATTCTTTCGCTCGTTCTCTTGCTCGCCGCGGGCTTCACCTCCGACGCCCAAGCCGGCGGCTGCTGCTGCCCAAGTTGCGGTTGTCATCATGTGAAGAAGGTTTGCAAACCGGTTTGCGACGTGAAGAAGGAAACAAAGTTCGTCTACAGTTGCGTTTGCGAAGATTTCTGCGTTCCGGGACCGAGCAAGATCGTCGGCTGCACCTGCAAAAAAGATTGCAACGGCTGTGAACATTGCTGCCCCGTGCGTAAGCCGACGTGCGCCGCCGTGCGGACGCGAACGAAACTGATCAAGACCCCGGTCGAAGTCGAAAAGCCGACGATTAAGTGGGTCGTGCAAACCGTCTGCTGCCAATGCGGCGCCGTCTGCGGCACCGGCAACTGTGCCGATGGAACGGGCGGCTGCGCTAACGGCTGTGCCGACGGTACTTGCACCGGCGCCTGTGCGTCGGGTGCGCCTGCCGCTCCGCACCAAGCTCCCGCCCAACCGCCGTTGCCGCCGGCTCCTTCGCCGATGAAGGAAGCCGCGTACCAGCCGCAGCAAAGCACGCTGATCGACGTGTTGACCGGCGACCAACGGTAATACGCTCTACTGCGCATCGCGGCTAACTCCTTACCACTGCCCACCGCCGCCTGCCGACTGCCGCCTCGTTTCAGACCGTCACCGCCATGTTGTCGCGGTGTACGACCTCTTGATACGGACAGTGCCCCAGCGCCGCGGCGATCGCTTCCGTCTTCATTCCTTTGATCCGCAGCACTTCCGCGGCGGAGTAATTGGAGAGCCCGCGGGCAAACTCCACGCCGGCCCGATCGCGCACGGCCACGACGTCCCCTTTGGTGAACTCTCCCTGCACGTCGACGATGCCGATCGCCAGCAGGCTCTTCCCCCCCTTCTCCACCGCGGTCCGCGCCCCGTCGTCGAGCACCAGCACGCCGCGCGGTTGGGCCGTGAAGCCGATCCAGCGCTTCCACGACGTAATTGCCTGCCCTTGCGCCAAGAACAGCGTGCCCACGCTTTCGCCGGCGATAATTCGGCTCAGCACGGAGAAGTCTTTACCCGAGGTGATGATCACGTTCTCGCCCGAGAGCGTGGCGGCCCGCGCGGCATTGAGCTTGCTCGCCATGCCTCCCTTACTGAGGCCGGTCTTCTGATCGCGCACCAGGCTGTAGATGCCGTCGTCGATCTTCATCACCGTCGAAATCAGTTTCGACCCTTCGGCACGCGGATCGCCGTCGTACAGGCCCAGCACGTCGGAGAGGAGCACGAGCAGCGGCGCGCGAATCAGGTTCGTCACCATCGCCGCCAGCCGATCGTTGTCGCCGAACGTCGTTTGCAGTTCTTCCGTGCTCACGGTGTCGTTTTCGTTGATGATCGGCACCGCGCCGAACTCCAACAGCGACAGCAGCGTGTTGCGGACGTTCAAATAGCGGGCCCTTTCGTCGAGATCGTCGGCCGTGAGCAATACCTGCGCGGCTTGGCGACCGAGCGCGCGAAACACCCGGTCGTACGTTTGCACAAGGTAGCTTTGCCCGACGGCCGCGACGGCCTGTAATTTCGCCAAATCTTTCGGCCGTTCCGTAAGGCCCAGCCGGCCCATGCCCGAGGCCACGGCCCCGGAACTCACGAGCACCACGCGGCGCCCCGTCTCCATCAACAGATGTAATTGTGTGGAAAGCTGTTCGATGCGCGCTTCGTCGAGCGATCCGTCGGGGCGGGTCAGCGTGCGCGTGCCGACTTTAACGACGATAGTCGTCGCGGCGAGGGCAATTTCCTGTCGAAGCGGATCACTCATATCAGTTTCGTTTGTCGTTGCCGCGTCGAGCCGTGAAAGTCGCACGCTTGCGGTTTCGCGCCAATCTGGCCAACTTGACCGTCGCGCGGTGTAAAACCGGAGAATACCGCTTGTCGGTGGTTTGTCACAAGCCGCGTATGCTGATTTCGCACGTACGGCATCAATTCTCTCGCGGTTGGTTGAGGAAACCGACCGCCGTCCGTAGAATGCTGTTCTGCGATGAGCCGGGCGACGGGAAGCAGTGCATTCCGCCGCCGCGACATTGCACCACTTGCCCAGGTACTCGCCGCCGCACGTTTGCCGCCGCGCCCACGAAACCCAGGGACCGCCCGAGCGGTCGTTTTGTTCATGAGCGACTTGCACCACGAGTGCGGCATCGCCGCGATTTATCACCTGCCGAGCCGTGCGCCGAGCCCGTTGTGTCCGGAGCAAGGGCCGGAGCAAGTGTCGCGGCTCATTCCGCGGATGTTGCTCGACATTCAAAACCGGGGCCAGCTTTCGGCCGGGATGACGTCGTACAACCCGAACCGCGACCAATTGCTCGACACGCACAAAGAACTCGGCAGCGTGACCGAAGTCTTCAACCTCAGCCGGCGCAATAAGGCCGAAGCGTTGATGCAGAAGTTTGCCGGTCGGGCCGCGGTCGGCCATGTGCGCTACGCCACCTGCGGCGCCGAAGACCGCCGCTACGCGCAGCCGTTCGAGCGCAAGCATCTGCAAAAGCACAAATGGTTCTCGTTCGGCTTCAACGGCCAGATCGCCAATTACCAGCAACTCCGGGCCGAACTTCTGGCCCACGACGACTTCCACCTGGCGCGCGATACCGATACCGAAATCCTGATGCACGAGATCGGCCGACAATGGTCGGGCGAAGGGCGCACCGGGCTGGTCGAAGCGATGCGCAACATTTCCACGAAGCTCGACGGCGCCTACAGCATCGCCTTGCTCAACGCCATGGGCGACATGCTCTTGGCCCGCGACCCGATGGGCATCAAGCCGCTGTGCTACGCTTTGGAAGGTCCGCTCTTGGCCGCGGCCAGTGAAAGCGTGGCGCTCTTGAACCTCGGGTTCTCCGCCGAGAACATCAAGTCGCTCGCGCCCGGCCACGCCATTACGGTGATCGACGGCAAGTTCGGCATCGAAAAGTTCGCCGAAAGCCCGCGCAGCGCGCACTGCTTCTTCGAATGGATCTACTTCGCGAACGTCGCCAGCACGATGGACGAGCGGAGCGTGTATCTTTCGCGCACCCGGCTCGGCGAGGAACTGGCCCGTTTGGAAACGCTGCCGATCGACAAAGATACGATCGTCGTGCCGGTGCCCGACACGAGCAAGGCGGCCGCCGACTCGATGGCCTATCAGCTCAACATTCCGTCGCGCGAAGGTCTGATTCGCAACCGCTACTCCGGCCGCACGTTCATCGAAGGCGCGAGTACGCGGAAGAATAAAGCCGAAAGCAAGTACACGCCGCTGCGCGAAGTACTCGAAGGCAAAAAGGTCATCCTCGTCGAAGATTCGATCGTTCGCTCGACGACGATGAACGTTTTGCTGAAGCGGATCCGCGAACTCGGGCGGGCCAAAGAGATCCATGTGCGGATCGCCTGCCCGCCGATTATCGCTCCCTGTTTCTACGGCATCGATATGTCGACGATCGGCCAGTTGTTTGCGCCGAAGTTCATGGAAAACGGCCTGCTTACCGAAGAAGGCCAAGAGAAGATGGCCGCGCAGCTCGGGGCCGATTCCTTGCGCTACCTGCCGGTCGAGTCGATCGCCAAGGCGGTCGATCTCACGGCCAACCAACTCTGCCAAGGTTGCATCACCGGCAAGTACCCGACCCCCTGCGGTCAGGAACTGTACCAAATCGCGGTGAGCGACGCCTTTAGCGGCAGCGAAAAGCGCACCTACGAAACCCGCGCGGCGTTGACGACCGGCTAACGGCGGTTTGATGGTGCGCATATTGCCGAACATCGTGAACTAAAAAGTTCCGTTGAAAAAGTTCGTGCGTCGGCGTACGGCCTGCCGAGACGCGAAAAGAGTTGGACAACACGGGCGTTCGGACTTCGTCGTGAAGCAGCTCGCGCTACTTCACGCTACTTTCCGCACGCCGACGCACCGGGTCTCGTCCCCGTCCCGTAGAGGCA
>CAZWDN010000034.1:0-24776 GCA_964633125.1 uncultured Pirellula sp.
AAAACACGACCCGCCGCTCGCTTCGTAAGACCGTTTGGGAGACTCCATCCCTTGCAGCGTGCCTAGCCCGAAGGTTAGTGCCGAGCATGCGCGTTACCTCGGGACCGGGTGTTCCGACCGGTGGCTCCCTTCCTCACGCGACAGCGTCCTAGAGCACCTTCCTCCGCAGACGAACGCTTCGACGTACCGAAAACTCAGCAGAGATCGAATGCGATTTCAGGAGTGATTATCCCGAATGTGCCGGCCCAATTTCCAGAGCAAATTTGGCCAGAGAAGTTTTGGGCCACTCGTGATTTTTCAGCCGGCCAAATCGACGCTTGACGAGCGTACCCTTCTCCCACCGGGAGAAGGTGGCCGTGAGGCCGGATGAGGGTGACGTCGCGGCGCGTTTCGTACGGCACTTTGAAATGCCGCAACTCAAGCAACGTCTGCGAATGATCCGCCGCCCAGCGTCGTGCCGTGTCACCCTCACCTGCCCTGCGGGCATCCTCTCCCAGTGGGAGAGGAGTTTTGATCGGGGCCGACCTAGTTGTTGTCGCTTGTCGCGGCAGGCTTCTTTTTTCGCGGTTCTTTGGGTTCCGGTTTCGGCGGCGTTAGGTCGGGCGCGGTCTTGAGCTTTTCGGCGAGCCAGGTTTCGTAGCCTTTCTTGCGGCTGCCGACGTATTTGTAGTTGTCGAAGATCGCCGCGTTGCCCAAGGCGCGCGGGTCTTGATCTTCGACGAGCATCGTCATCATCCGCTCGCGCAACTCGTCCACCTTCGCATGGTGCGTCAGATCATTTGCCAAGTTATAGACGCACTCCGGGTCGGTGCGGAGGTCGTAGAATTCATCGGCGGTTCGCTTGCCGAACGAGAGGTCGTAGTAATAGCCGCCGAGGTATTTCAACAGTTCCTTGCAAGGGCTGGGGTCGCAGTTGCCGAAGTCGGTTTCCGGATTGCCGACCGGCCAGCGTTCGGGGTGGAAGTTGTGCACGTAGAGATAGTCTTTCGTGCGGAGTGCGCGGACCGGATAACCCCAATCGTGCGGCCGGCCCAGGTCGTGCCGTTCTTTGCCGACGAGCATCGTGTCGCGATTCTCGATCCACCCGGATTGCTCGGCGCGGAGAATTCCGGCCAAGCTCTTGCCCGTCATTTGCTTGTGCGGCTCGATGCCGGCGAGTTCGAGGTACGTCGGCGCGAGATCGCGCACGTTAATAAAATCGTTCACCACGCGGCCGGGCTTGATTCCCTTCGGCCAACGCATGGCCAGCGGCAGGTGGAAGCCGTCTTCATGAATCTGCCCCTTCACATAAGGAAACGGCATGCCGTGGTCGGACGTGATGACGACGAGCGTGTTTTCGGCGAGGCCCGACTTATCGAGCACGTCCAGCGCACGGCCGATCTGCGCATCGCCCCATTCCACTTCCACGGCGTAGTCGGCTAGGTCGTTGCGCACGACGTCGCAGTCGGGCAGGTAGGCGGGGACGTCGATGTCGGCGAGTTTCTTTCCCATCCGCACGCCGGAGCCCGGCTCGTAGGCGCGATGCGGCTCTTGCAGGCCGAGCCAGAAGCAGAACGGCTTGGCCTGATCGTGTTGTTCGAGGAAGGCCGCGAAATTGCGGGGGTAGTCGAGCTTGCCGATGCCCGAGGCCGGCGGCTCTTGCGTGAACTTATCGAAGCTCGGGCCCGCGGGGTTGCGCGTGCGGCCGCCGATTTTGAAGTCGCCGGGGCCCCAGCCTTTGCCGGTCAGGCCGACTTGGTAGCCGGAGCCTTCGAGCAGGTCGGGATAGACGGCGAACTTCGACGGGAAGATGCCGCCGTGGCAAACGGCTTCTTCGAGTTGCCAGGAGTTGCGGCCGGTGAGAATGCTCGCGCGGCACGGGCTGCACTTCGGGTTCGACGTGAAGGCGTGGCGGAAGAGCACGCCCTCTTTTGCGACACGATCGAAGTTCGGCGTGTTGACCCACCGGCAACCGTAGGCCCCGGCGTGGTTGCCGCTCCAGTCGTCGAAGATGATGAAGAGTATGTTGGGGCGCGGGGCGTCGGCGGCGCGCGCTTGAGACGTAAGCGCGAAGAGCGCCAGGGAGAGTACGGAGGCGACGAGCGTGATGAGCGAGCGATGCATGGGCGCGGTCTCGGAAGTGGAATGTGCGTTTGTGGGGGGAGGCTTACCCCTCACCCCCGGCCCCTCTCCCGCAAGGGGAGAGGGGGAAATGGGAGCGGCCTCTCCCGCAAGGGGCGAGGGGAGGAAACGGGGAAGCGTCTTTCCGGATCAATTCTTAACGCGTGGTTTGGGGCGGAACGGCGGGGGCGGTTCGATGCGGACGTTGACGTCGTTTGGTTGCGCGGGGCCGGGCGTGCTGCGGCCGTCGCGAATGAGTTTTTCTAAGAGTTCGGTCAGCTCGCGGACGAGTTCCGGTTTCTCCGCGTAGAGGTTGTTCTTTTGGATGCGGTCGTCGCGCAGGTTGTAGAGTTCGCCGGGCAAGTTGTGAGCGGTGTAGCCTCGTTCGTCCTTGAGCCATTGCGGTTCGCCGGCGGCGGGGCCGTTTTCCTGACCCGACTTCGCCGCGATCAGGACCCAATTGCCGCGGCGAATCGCCAAGTGTCCGTTGGCCCCTTGGTGGACGATGGGACGATCGTCGCGACGCGCCGTCTGCGCCGCCAGGTTCAAGGCGGGCAGGATACTGACGCTGTCCTCGGCCGCATTATCGGGAATTTTTCCGCCGACGATTTCCGCCGCGGTCGCGAAGAGATCGACATGGCAGATCGGGACGTCGCTCACGCCCGGCGAAGGTATCCGCCGCGGCCAACGTACGACGAACGGCACGCGATGGCCGGCCTCCCAGAGGTCGCGCTTGGCGCCGCGGAGGCCGTCGATGCTATGGTGCCCGAATTGCTTGATGCGATCGTAGGCGCCGGGATTCACCTCGGCGGCGGTTTCCGGCCCGTTGTCGCTGGTGAAGATCACGAGCGTATCGTCGGCGACGCCGGCCTTTTCGAGCGCCGCCATGACTTGTCCGACGCACCAATCGGTTTGATGGACGAAATCGCCGTAGTCGCCGACCGCCGTCTTGCCGCGAAACTCGGGCGCCGGTACGACCGGATAGTGGGGCGACGTCAGCGGCAGGTAAAGAAAGAACGGCTGCTTGCCGGCGGCCGTCGTGCGCTCGATGTAGCCAACGGCGCGACGCGTGAGCTCCGGCAGGATGTCGACGAGTTTCCAGCCCGGCAACATGGGGCCGCGGATATTAAAGCCCTCGGGCTCACCGGCGTCGGGAGTGCTCGGGATGCCGAGCGTGCGGTCGTTTTCGAGATAGCAGTACGGCGGATAGTTGGGAACGTCGACGCCGAAGTAGTAGTCGAAGCCGCGCGTCGTCGGCGCGTCGCCGACGATCTTCGTGAAGTCGACGTTGCTCAAGGCGTCGGCGCCGCTCGCGGCCGGCTTGCCGTCCGTAGTCGGCCAGGTGAGGCCCAGGTGCCATTTACCGATCGCCGCGGTCGTGTAGCCGTGGTCGCGCAAGAAGCCGGCGACCGTCGATCGCTGCGGCGCAATGAGCGGCTTTCCCCAGGGCCCGATCACGCCGGCGCGCAAGCGCGAGCGCCAGGCATAACGGCCGGTGAGCAAGGCGTAGCGCGTCGGCGAGCAGACGCTGCTGGGCGAATGGGCGTCGGTGAAGCGCACTCCTTCGCGCGCCAGTCGATCGATGTGCGGCGTCGGAATCTTCGAAGGCTTCTGCTTATAGGCGCCGACGTCGCCGTAGCCGAGGTCGTCGGCGAGGATGAAGACGATGTTCGGTTGACTCGGCTTATCGGCCGAATTACCGGCATAAGCGCGGCATATGAGGTGCGGCAAATTAGCCGCGACGAGAATGAGTGTAGTGAAGGCGCGTAGTAATTGACCTCGAAAAAACCGCCGCCGGTTGCGAGGATGTCGAGCAAGCAAGGCCATGGAAGTCTCTAGCTGAGGAGGTAAGGCACTTCGCGAGATTGTTGCCAGTATACCTATCTGTGACCTTCTCCCCGTTTCTTGATCCGTCGGGAATGTTAGATTTTTTCCGTTCTAACATTTTGAGAAGGGAGCTAGGGGCGATGGGGAAATAGCATTTTACCGACGAGCAGATTGCGAATGCTTTGCGGTAGGCGGATTCGGGTACCGCGGTGGCCGAGATCGTGCGCAAGCTCGCAATCAGCGAGCAGACGTTTTATCGTCGGAAGAAAAAGTTCGCCGCACTCGGCGTCGCCCGACTATGCCGCTCTGCGAAGCTCTTCGGACGCGGGCAATTCAAGTCGGCGGACGGCTTCGATTGGTTCGACCGTCGCCGAAGATTGTCGCCTTGCGACCGAAGACTCTTGTAACCAACCGCGAACTTGGCAGCCGTGCATCATCAAGAGTGCACTCAGACGATGAAACTTCGTCCTACTCAAGCCGCGAAACATCCAATCGGAAGCGATTACCTGCAGCCAAAGCCCCCATCGCGTCAGCACCGACGCGGGATCGCCCGCCCTATGGTTCGTTCGCCCCAAGCCGATAAAGAACCGCCGAAGAAAATCTCGGTTCAGTCGCTCTTGCGGAATGAAATGGCGGACGCAAGCCGTGGGAACCCAACTACCGTAATGACCGTCGGCGATGATTCGCTGAAGCAGCGTGGTTTCTTCGCCTGAGAGCGTTTGCTTCTGAATTCGACCTAAGCGCGCGTCGAAGGCATACTCCTTCTGGATGCACGTGCGAATGGCGAAATTGGCGCCGTACGGCATTTCACGGCAATTGCCGGAATCGAAGCGGACGATACGGTCCCCCAAACGGCGCACCGCATATGCGCCGTCGATGCCCCGCACTTTCAGCATTTCAATCAGCCATTCCGGGGGCGACGATTCGAACCACGGTTCGACGGGACCGCCGAAGAAGGCGGCTGAGGGGTCGCTTTGCGCCGCCTCGACGTAGCGCTCGAGCCAATGCCGATCGACGAGCACGTCGTCGTCGGTCCACAGCAGTAAATCGCCCCGAGCATTCGCACTCGCCAGATTGCGCGCGTGCGAAACCCCGGGCTGCGATTCAAACAAGCGACGAAGCGGCAAACGACGCGCGTGCCGCGCCAGCACCTCGTCGGTCGCATCGGTGCAGTTGTTGTTGACGACCAGCACCTCCCAATCGACGTCGTGGGGAATGACGAGGTTCCGGAGATTGGCCAACGTCTTGTCGAGCAATTCGGCTCGATTCCAAGTGCAAATTGCGATTTCAACCCGCATCGGACGTCTCAACTCCAAGTTCGTGATTCAAACGGCTTCGACGGCGAATCTGCGCCGCATCCGAAGCGGTTACTCATACCGTAGCGCGTCGATCGGATTCAGGCGTGATGCGGCGCGAGCGGGGTAGTAGCCGAAGATTATCCCGACCGTCGCCGCGACGCCGATGGCGACCAGCGCGGCCCAGATGGAAATAACCGTCGGCCAGCCGACGATCTTGCCGATCAAACTCGACCACAAGTGACCGACTACGATGCCGATAACTCCGCCGATGAGACACAACACCATCGCTTCGATCAAGAACTGCCGGAGAATCGCCCGCCGATCGGCTCCCACGGCCATGCGCAAGCCGATTTCTCTCGTCCGCTCGGTCACCGATACGAGCATGATGTTCATGATTCCGACGCCGCCGACCACCAGCGAAACTCCGGCGATGATGAAGCCGAGGGCGGATAATCCCGCCACGACCTGACCGACTACTTTGGAGACTTCCGTGATGTCGTTGATTTGATACGCGGACGCCGGGTCGACGTCGTGCCGCCGACAGAGCAAATCGGTAACCTGTTCTCGCGCGGCGGGGACGTGCTCGGGCGACTGAGCCTGGATGTAAATCTGGTTGATCGATTCGTCGCGCGTCGATCGTTGTTGCGATATGAATTGCAAGGGGGGCAGCTCGTCGGCAAACGTCGACGTTCGCTGCGGCGGCGCGATACCGGCGTTGATGCGGTATTTATACGTCGTCCACGGACCGATAATGACGTCGTCTTGGTCGTTACCGATGATGTCGCCGCCTTTCGGCGAGAGTACTCCGATGACGCGCAGGGTTACGCCGTTGGCGCGAATCTCCTTACCCACCGGATACTCATCCGCGAATAACTGATCCGCCACCGTCTTGCCGATAACGCAAACCTTCGCCGCGTCGAGAACCTGCTGATCGGAAAACGTCCGCCCCATTTCCAGGTCGGCCCAATTACGAGCTTCGAGATAACCGGACGACGTGCCGAAGGAGAACTTGGGGCGCCAACGGAGGTTTCCCCGCACCAATTGCATCTCGGAATAGACCAACGGAGCCGCAATCTTAACGGCCGGACAATGCTCGGCTACGGCCTTAACGTCGTCCGATTTCAAGCGATTCTCCCGTTGCCGACGACTCGAACTAGAACCACGACTGGAGTTCACGGTCAGCATGCCGGCGCCCATGCTCGATACGGTGTCTTTGATGGCCACGGTCGCACCGCTGCTGAGTTCCATGACGGAGACGACCGACGCCACGCCGATGACGACGCCGAGCATGGTCAAGATCGTCCGCATGGTGTTGCGACGTAGGGCCGAGGCGGCCACGCCCACGGCATTGGCGACGGACGAAAGCAGGGCCCGGCTCGAAGCCGCCGCTGCCGCGACGACGTCGTCGTCGTCGCGCCGAGCGGAGGCGTAATCCGCCGGATGCGCCTGCACGACATCCCGGGCGATCAATCCGTCCTTGAGATAGATCACACGGTCCGCTTCCCGCGCGACCTCGGCGTCGTGCGTGACGACGACGATCGTGAGGCGATGTTCCTGATTTAATCTTCGGAAGATTTGCAAGATCTCGCGTTCGGTATTCGAATCGAGATTCCCGGTAGGTTCATCCGCCAACAGCAGCTTAGGCCGATTCACCAGGGCGCGGGCGATGGCCACGCGTTGCTTTTCGCCTCCCGAGAGTTGGTTGGGCGTATGATCGGCGCGGCCGCTCAGGCCGACGGCGTCCAGTAATTGCTCGGCGTGCGCAACGCGTTCACGGTGCGATCGTCCGTCGGCCACGTACAGCGTGGGCAAGAGCACGTTGTCGAGAGCCGACGTACGCGGCAAAAGGTTGAAGTTCTGAAAAACGAAACCGATTTGCCGACTGCGAAATACGGCTAATTCGGCCTCGGAGAGTTGCGATACGTCGACGCCGTCCAGCTGAAATCCGCCGGAGGTCGGCTGGTCGAGGCTCCCCAACAGGTTCATCAACGTCGTCTTGCCGGATCCGGACGAACCCATCAAGGCGACGTATTCGCCTTCGCCGACGTCGAGCGAAATGCCCTTGAGCACGGGCAAATCGAGTTCGCCGACTTGATAAGTCTTGCGGATGTCCTGCAACTCGATCATCGAACAGCTCTCCGGCCGTTATCGAAACGTCTTGACGCTGGGGATGATTCGAGCGATCGTCGTTTTCTTGATGACGCCGACCACGACCGGCATTTCTTCCGTAAAGCCTTCGCCGACGATTTCCGTTAAAACGCCGTCGTCGATGCCCACGCGTACGGCCAACGGCCGTACGCGGCCGTCGGCGGCGGGAACCCAAACGACCGCGCGATCGCCTTGTTTAAACGTTTCGACTTCCTGATTCGATTCCGGCGACTTCGCGACGTCGGTGAACGCCGGCGCGATGAGTTCGCGATCGGGGCGCCACATCAGGGAGCTGTTGGGTACGAGCCAAGCTCGCTCGCGCTTGGCCGTTTCGAACTCCACATCCGCCGTCATGTGCGGCATGAGCATCGTGGTCGGACCATCGACGGCCACGAGCACGTCGTACGTCACAAAATTGCCTTGCAGCTTGGCGTTGAGCAGGATCTTTTCCACGCGACCGGTGAGCGGTCGATCGCGATGCGAGTCGACGGTAAACGTGACGGGTTGACCGATTGATACTTTGCCGATGTCGGTCTCGTTCACCGTCGTGCGAACACGCATCGAATCCAGGTTTTTCGCGAGTAGGAACAACCCCGACGGCGCTTCTCCGACGTTCTGTCCGAGGTTGGCTCGGCGATCGATGACGACACCGTCGATCGGAGCACGGATCGTCGTGCGTTCGAGATTGATTTCCGCTTGCTTGGCCGCGGCAATCGCCTGTTCCAATCGGGCCCGACCGATCGCCGACTCGGCGACGGCGGCGCCGTGGGCCGCTTCGACTTTGTCGAATTCGCTTTGAGAGTTCGTGTTCTTAAGCCGTTCGGCGCGCTCCAAATCTCGGGCGCAATGCTTTCGTTGGGTTTCCAATCGGCCGACTTCGGCTTCGGCAAGGCGCCATGCGGCGTGGGCCTTCTGCACTTCCACTTCATAAAGCTCGCGATCAATTTGAGCCAATACGGCGCCTCGGGTCGTGCGCGACCCGACGTCGACCGAAGCGCCGGGAACGGCGGAATCCGGGCCGAACTCCACGATCTTTCCGGGGACGCCCGCCCCGACTTCGACGATCTCCTCGGGCTCGACCGTGCCGGTGGCGCGAATCGTAAGGCGAAGGTCGCGGTGCTCCACCTTCACGACCCGGAGCTCCGGCAACTCGGCGAGGCGATGGTGCACGTAGCGTGCGCCGCAGAAAGTCGCAGCTCCGCACAGCGCGAGCAGCAGCGCCACTCGACGCCCTGCGGATCGCGGACGTCGCTTCACGTTTTTCATCGTCGTCGCTTGTCGATCCGTTCCGCTCATGCGGCGACTCCTTTGGTATCGGATGCGAGTCGCCCGTCCAGCAAAGTCAACACCCGGTCCGCCGCGAAGAAGTAGCGATCGTCGTGGGTAATGGCGACGGTCGTCTTTCCGCGTTGTCGCAATTCCGGCAGAATTCGGCGATAGAAGACGTCCTTAAACTCCGGATCTTGCTCGGCGGCCCATTCGTCGAAGACGAAAATCGGCCGATCGTCGAGGCAAGCGACCAACAGCGCCAATCGTTTATGTTGTCCGCGGGAAAGCTTTTCGACGTGGAGTCGCCGCGTCTCAAAGTCGACCTTGGCCTCGATATCGAGCAACTTCGCCCAATACCGGATTTGCGCCGGGTCCGGATCGTCGCCAAGGAGCCGATCAAAGACGTGACCTTCGACGAATACCGTCGAAAACAATTGGCGGTAACCGCCGCGAATTCGATCGGTGACGATTTTGCCGTTAAGCAGCACCTGCCCGTGATGCGGCGCATAAAGGCCGGTTAAGAGCTTGGCCAGCGTCGTCTTGCCGCTGCCGTTGCCCCCCGCGATGAACAGTTCTTCCCCCGCCCGAAGCGTCATATCGATAGGGCCGAGCGTGAAACGACGACCGTCGGGATACGTATATTCATACGTGACGCCGCGCAGCTCAAGCGTTTCAAACGGCGGCGCGTTGTGACCGAGCCCCGGCAATTCGGGATCATCGATCAGCAAACCGAGCTGTTGGATTTTCGCAATCGAGACCGAAGCATGATTCATCGCGGGCAGCCAACCCAAGATGCGTTCGAGCGGATACGTCAGGAAGAGGATTGTGAGCGTATAACCGGTCATCGTGGCCGGCGAAATCGGCCAATAGCGAGGCGAAACGAAAAGCAGCAGACCGATGCCGATAAACAAGAACAAGCGTCCCCAACTGTGGGCGAAGCCTTGAATGGTGGTGCCCGTAATCAGTTTCTTGCGCATTCGGGTGTCGGCCGGCAAGAACACGTCGTAGATGAAATCCAAGCAGCGAGGATGATGTCCCTTCAATTCCTTAAGTCCGTGGATCATGTCCCGGGTTTGTCTGTGGACCTCGTCTTGCTCGTCTCTTGCTTGTCGCACGATGCGGTTGCCGATGCGTAAGCTGCTCCGAAAGACGGCGACTCCGAACAGGCCCGTAAGAATCGTTCCGCCGGCAAGCGGCAACGAGAGCCAGGCGAGATAAGTGAGTCCGCAGATGAGCACCATCGCGGCGGCACACGTGTCGGGCAGTCCGGTCAAGGCGACGGTAATCGCATTCACGTCGTCATTCAACGTCGCCGTCAGTCGGTGCGCGCCGATGCTTTCCAGACGCGGCAAAGGGGCCGCAATGATTCGCGTACAAAGCTCGTATCGCAATCGGGCGGCCGTCGACTGCGAGAGACGGACCAACAAAAACTTGGAGCCTGCTTGCGTGACGAGCACCGCGACGCATGCGACGCAGAACAACGCCGGAAGGAGCGGCGACTCCGCCGCGCCGCCTTTAAGAGCTTGATGAATCAGAGCAACCAGCGAAAGTGTCGCCACGCCGCTCGCGGCGCTTAGCCCGGATGTGATTAATCCGATCGGCCAAGAGGAACGGAGGAGCAGTTTCAATAGCTTCATGATGGATCAAAAACCACTTTCGCAAATCAAATGGAGAGCGCGGTCGATGCCAGGGCGGGCGCCGATTGACCGTCGTTGACGATACGTATGTCGGCGGGGCCTCGGATTTCGTAGGTCACCCCTCTCCACGTCACTCGGCGACGAACGGTCGCCGTGACGGCGGCGAACAAAGCCACGCCGCAGGCGACAAGCATGGCCGGCGCAATGCGCGAGAGACGCGTTGAGAACACCGTCGCCGCCGCTTCGCCCTGATCGCGAATGACCCGGCGAGCGCAGTACTCCAAAAGCAACCACAATGCGCCGGAGGCCGCTGTGAATACCACGATTCCCGCGACGAAGTTGAATGCCTCGGTCAGCGAACCCGCCAAGTAGTTGGTCAGGGCCATCGCCGAGGAGAAGGCAAGCAATCCGATGCACAGGAACATATAGGTCAGAAGAATCAGCCACCATCCGCGCACATAGGTTCGGGTCCAGGTCATCTGTCGGCGGAGAAAGTTGTACGCAAAAGTGAAGCTGCAATCCTCACGATTCGGCATGAGCAACGTCGGCACGAAATGCAGCCTCAAACGCTGCGCCTTGACCGCCTTCCGAATCGGACCGTCGTCGACGATGGACTGCGCCCACTGCTCACGAAGACGACTGTGATTAAACACGTCGGAACGAATTGCCAGCGATCCCGCCCAGGGAATCTGCAGGAGATGCATCACGACCAACCCGGGGCCGTTCCAGAGTTGGCGAATCACCGATCCAAACGCTCCTCGCGCAGGCAGGAACCAACGATTGCCGAAAGTGGCGCCGATCTTGGGATCGACCAAGGGAGCGACAAGTTCGCGCAACCAGCGGGGATGACTTTCCAGATCTGCATCCGCCAACGCAATGGCTTGGTGCGAAGCGTCTAGTTGATCGATGAGTTGGACGAGCGCGCTGCACTTAAGACTGCAAGTCGAACGACGATTGCGCAACGTGCAGATGCGCACGTTGACCCCCTTCCGGGCCGACGTCACGCGCCGTACGACGTCCCAGGCCGGATCTGTTTCGGAATCGACGGCGATAAAGAGTTCGAATTGGGGATAGTCTTGATTTAGCAGCCGATGCAAGCAGTTTTCCAGGCTTGGGTCGGCGCCGCGCAAGCACAACAGTACCGCCGTTTTGGGTAAGTCTTTGTCGGCGACGAGCGTGTCCCGTCGACGCCTGCGGATGGTGCTTACCGTAACGAGCGCCCAGATCGCGTTGTATACGGCAATGCCGACGAGACACCAAAAAGAGACTATCGATAACTGAGTCATGAATTGTCTCGACGTACGAAATGACGGCAGCGGCGCGGTACGACCCCCCACTACTTAGTATTTTCGGCAAACTGGACCCAATCCCATTAACTTCCGCAAAGGGAACCTCTTAACTTCGCCGGCACCGCGGTGTGCGGATTGCGGTCAGGTATCGCAGGGCTGCGGCAAGATTGCCGACGCTCCTTTGCGAACTCCTCAAAAACCACTCACGGAAGTCGTGCTATCAACGCGAGCAGGGGAGCTCGCCACCACGACTGATCCGTCGCGTCAACCGTTGAGAGTTCGATCCCGCGCGCTCATAGGAATTGTGAAGCTGCGTCGACGGGGGCGACCTTGATGATGACGGCGACTCTCTTGATTGGATCGATCCTGCCGATCCGATGACAAGAACATCCCCCTAGTTCGGAGTCCTTCGTTTCACCATGTCGGCGAACGGTTCGCGTATCTGTCGACGCTGGTGTTGCCCGATCACGGCGTGGATCGCCGCGTCGGCCGTCGTCATCGGATGTCAGGGCCGCAATGCTCAGGACCGAAACATCTTCCGCAGTGAAGAGACGGCACAACAAGCCGGACAAATAGAAACGCCGCATGTTGCTTCGGCGGCGCATATCGATGCGGCCGTGACGCCGGTCTCTTTCGAAGGACCCGTCGTACATCGGCCGCCGCCGCGAATCAGTGATTTCGATTCGCTGGAGCCGTGGGTGATGTCGCTGGACGAAGCCGTGCGCATCGCTTTGGAGAACAGTTCCGTAATCCGCAGCGGCGGCGGCAGGTTGCTCAGCATGCCGGAGACCGTCCGTACGACGTTCGATCCGGCGACGGCGGCGTCCGATCCCCAATCTGGCGCGGAAGCGGCGCTATCGGCGTTCGATACGCGCGTCGAAACGGGATTGTTTTGGAACGGCGGGGGAAACCCGATCGGCCCCGCGTTTTCCTCGGGCCAATTCGGCGTTTTTTCGCAGCCGGAAACGATGGCCAAGATCGGACTCGCCAAAACGCTGCTCGCCGGCACGCAAGTCAGCGTCGGCGGCGTCGGCGGCTACGATCCGACGTTGGCGTCAGGCGTCTATGCCGCATACGGCGCGGGGTTACGGCAGCCGTTGCTCCGAGGCGCCGGTACCGAATTCAATCGAATCGCCGGCCCCTTTGGAAAACCCGGCGGCTACGGCGGGGTATGGCTCGCACGGATCGAATCCTCCAAAGTCGAGTTGGAGTTGGAACGGGCCGTTCGCGATTTGGTGTGGGAGGTTTCCCGAACCTATTGGGAACTTTACTACGCTTACCAAAACCTAAACACCAAGCGAGGTGCGCTGGAACATGCGCGGCAAACTTGGGAGTGCGAGCGCCGCCGCGTCGCCGAACAAGCGAGCCCGGCCGACTTTGAAGCCTCGGCGCGTCGGCAATACCACGCGGCCGACGCCGCATACCGCAATGCGATCAGCGGAACGGTCGGCGATCCGTCCGGGATCTACGCCATCGAAGTGAAGCTTCGCGCGTTGCTGGCGCTGCCGATGGACGATGGAAGAATCATTCGTCCGGAGATATTGCCGCTCGAAGCGCCGTTTGCCTGCGATTGGGACGAAGCGTTGATCTTGGCCCATACGCGACGCGTTGAACTACGCAAACAGCAGGCCGTCGTGCAGAAGCGGAGGCTGGAACTCAAGGCGGCGAAAAGCATGCTGCTTCCCCAGGTCGATTTCGTCGGCCAATATCGCGGCTTGGCCGACCAAGACGCGGTACAGGCCGCGACGTTCGGTCAAGCTCTCCAAGGCTGGCAGGTCGGAGTCGAATCTCAGCAACCTTTGGGATTTCGTCGCGAACGCACCTCCGTTCGCAACGCCGAACTGTTTATCAAACGTGAACAAGCGTTGTTCGACGAACAGCAACGTCAGGTCAACGCCGAACTACGGCTGGCGTTCATCGAACTCGATCGGGCTTACGGCGTGATGCAAACGCTGGCCGCGGGGCGCGACGCGGCGCGCATCGGTTTGGAAGCCGAAACCGCTCGTCACTCGGCGGGTGACGTCCACATTGAGCGAGTTCTCGAAGCGCAAACGCGCGCCATGCTGGCCGAAACCGCCTTTCAGCGGGCCCTCGTCGACTACAACCTGGCGTTCATCCAACTTCATTTCGCTCGCGGCACGCTGCTCGACACGCTGGGGGTCGGTTTCTCAGCGAGCCTGGCTACCGACGAGACGTCTTACCTGCAACAGCAGCCGTCCGTCTTCGCGGCGACCCGCGCGCCAATTCAAGTTGATTCGACCGAACTCGTTCCGACTCCTTCGTCGCCGCACCCGGGGAATTCGCCGAATTTCGATCTTCCCGGGCCGTCGCGGCGTGAAACGGGGGCGCACGATGCGACACGAACCGGGATTTAAGGGCATGAAAAAGCAATTTGTTTTCGGGATCGGCACCGGCAGGTGCGGCACCTCCAGTCTTCGAGCGCTACTCGATTTGCAGTCGTCCGCGAAGTTTCATCACGAGATGCGGCCGTTAACGAAATGGGAAAACGACCTGACGTCGGTACGTGAAAAAGCCGCGGCGCTGGCGAGCTTGACTGAAACGTTCGTCGGTGACGCGGCATTCTATTACCTGCCTTACGTTCCGTATCTGATCAATGAACTAAATGCTCGTATCGTCTGTCTCAAGCGAAACAAAGCGGACACCGTCGACAGCTATCTGAAATGGACGAAGGGGCGCAATCATTGGATCAGCCATCGAGGATGGCGCTGGCGCTTAGATCCCGAATGGGATTCGTGCTATCCGAAATACGACGTGTTCACTAAGCGAACCGCCGTCTCGCAGTACTACGACGACTACTACGGCAGGGTCGACGACTTGCTCCGCGAATACCCGAGCAACCTCCTGCTGCTTCCGACGGAAAGCTTAAACGACTCCCTTCAAGTAGGCCGAGTTCTCGGATTCTGCGGGTTCCTTGCGCCGACGATTGCCACACACATCAAGCGCAATACGATTTTGCACCCTGATTATCTCCATGCGCCGTCAACCGCTAAGCGAGCTGCTTAGTCGCGGTGACCGGCGGCCGAAACAAAGTGCCTAGAAATTGAAATAACCCCGAGATCATACCGATGTCCGGCTTACATCCGTTGCAGCGCGTCTGGCGCCATCCTCAGGTGCGACGTATTCGCGAAACGCTCGACGTAACGCACTGGTATCGCGTCATGACGGCGGAGCGGCGGAAGCTGCCCGACTACGTCATCATCGGCGCCCAGAAGGCGGGCACCACCTCGCTGCACCGATACTTGGCGCGTCACCCTCAGGTGAACGCCTCGACCGTCAAAGAAGTGCACTTCTTCGACAATAAGAACCACTTTCAACGCGGCGAGCGATGGTATCGCGCCCACTTTCCGCTCCAACGCGAAGCAAATCGCCACATGCGGTGCGGTGAAGCCACGCCTTTTTATCTCTTCTGTCCGGTAACGGCGGCCCGCTTGGCCGCGTTGATGCCCCAAGCAAAAATCATCGCCTTGCTTCGCAATCCCGTAGACCGCGCGTATTCTCACTACCAGCACTCGCGGCGATACAAACGAGAACTGTTGTCGTTCGAAGCCGCCGTCGACGCCGAATCAGGCCGGCTCGCGGGTCATCGCGAGCGACTGATTGCCGACCCCGGTTTCCACTCGATGGAGTATCGCCGTTACAGCTATCTGGCCCGGGGAGTTTACGCCGACCAGATCATCGAGTGGCGTAAGTATTTCAAACAGGAGCAGTTTCTCATTCTCGAAAGCGGCGAATTCTTTCGCGAAACGCAAAAGGTGTTTCAACAGACCTTGGAATTCCTGCAACTCGACGCATGGCGTCCAGCCAAGTTCGCTAATCTGCACCCCGGAAACTATGCGGGCAAAATGACGGCGCCCCTGCACGAACGACTATGCGACTATTTTGCGCCCCACAACGCACGTCTGTATCAAGAATTGGGCGTGGAATACGACTGGGACCGGCGCGCGGCTTGACGCCGTTCCGTCGGTGAATCAACGCGACTGCCGGAATCACCGTGCGGAGTCTGGGCCGACTTATTGTGTTGCGTAAGACGTTTTCATCCGTTCGTAGAACTCAACGTCGTTCGCATAACGAGCGAGCAGGTTTTGCCGCCCGAGTTCCGAGATCGACTGATCATAGCCGCCGGGGGTTCGGTGCATTTCCACCGAATCGGTCGGTAGGCGGACGTTTTCGTGAAGCCCAAGGAGTCGGATGAGGATTTGAAAGTCCGCATCCAACGACTCTTGGAAGCCCACAAACAGAACGTCGCGGGCCCGAGACGAGACGTAAGCGGGATCGCGGAACCAACGCCAGACGGAATCGCGAACATGCTGTATGCCGCTCATTGCGAGTTGAGCGTCGCGACGCCTGGCAACGTCGGCGTCCGATAGAGCTTCGGCCAGTTCGTTAGCGGTTGCAAAGCACGCGAATGCTTTCTTTTCTTGCTCGCTCCAGGGATAGTGATAGCGCGGACGTCCTTGTCGCATCCGACTGTAGAAACCGCTCACAAATCGCGAGACGGGATGCCGAAGCACGAAAAACACTTTCTCTCCGATCGGCACGTCTTGCAGTGTTGTTGCGTGCGAGTGCAATACGACGTCGAACGCGCCGTCGTGAAGGTGCGCTTCCAAAGCCCGCTTAAGGGCGGTGCCGCCGGTCTTTCCGATATGCAGGAAATGCGCCTTGGGTCGGGGAAACGTCATTCGGTGCGCCCTGCGTAGCTCGCGGAACGTCGATCCGTCAAACCTGCGGGGCTATTGCTTCCGCCCGATTCTGCGGGACGCTTGGCAGCGCGGGTCTCGGATACCGCATTCCATTTGCCGCCAGTATTCTGAAAATCATTCGGTCGTGTAGTTCAATGTAGTCGATTGCGGGCTTCGTCCAGAGAGTGTTTCTATCGGCGGCGCTCTTTTGGGTTACGTTGACCTTTTCGCTTGAAAGTACGTGATCCGCCTCCTCGCGGTCGAAGCCCTTCTTCCGAAGAAACGCGGCCAATTCCTCATTAAGCGCTTCTTGTTTCAAAAACGTCACCGGAGCAAGGTCTTCAAACACCTGATCCGAATCGAGGTAGTCGTCCGACAACTTCTCCAAAACGGCGCTCGGGTCCTTGAAAAACATTTGAATGAACTGAACCGTTTGATTACCGATTCTCGCGTTCATACGGCGTCCCTGAAGGCGCCCGTGAACCATGAGGTATTCGCTTAGGCGAATATAGTCGTCGAGATCAAGGTTCGGGAACGTGGGGAACTGCTCGGCAAGAACCTCCTTGGAAGCCGGCGGACGCCTTTCCCAACTGCGAAACTCATAGGCGGAGAGAAACCTCGTGTACGGATTCCTGACGATCGCCACGACTTCTTTGTCTCGATAGGTCTCCGGAATCTGACAGTAGCAACCGTGTTGGTCTCGACGGCCTTTCAAGTGTGAGGCCGTGATGATGGGCAGGATCAGCTCCTTGAGGAGGGGGCCCGAGGTCAGGCCGAGTCGATCGGACACGCGACGCAACAAAGGCCGCCGCGCGCGCCGTTGCCGATAAATATCCTTGATCACCGTACGCGCAAAAGTGCTGCCGGTCTTCGGATAGTTGAGCAGAACGAACGAATCCGTAATGAGCATAGGCATGTCCCTCATGCGAACCGACGCAACCGGACTTCCGATCCGTGGAATTCGTCCCGCTTGCGGGCCACGAAATCGCCGAGTGGAGGAAAGCCGACTGCTCTCTTTCGCCTCTCCTATGAGGCTTTCCCCATACCGATGATCTACCCGAAGGGGGCAATTCCCGCCAAGACCAATTGGGACTTACCCCCCGACCACGAGGCCCTTCTCAATATGTTAGAACGGAAAAAATCTAACATCCCCGACGGATCAAGAAACGGGGAGAAGGTCACGCCTGGGAACTGACGGAGACGAACTCGACGGCGGCCATCGACATTGCCCCGGCGACCAAACCGGCGACCCCGGCGGCCAGAATCTCACTTGCGGAGGCATTCGAGGCCGCCACGCCGACCGCGAGCCTTGCCGTAGACACAATCCCGTCGTTCGCGCCCAGCACCGCGGCGCGCAACCAGCCGATGTGCTCGGTGCGATGCCGTTCTGGATGTCGAATATGCATGCGAACGTACTCTCGGATTTTCTCAAAGCAGACGTAGCGGCGGCGCAACATCGTCCGACACGACGCGACATTCGTATTGTAGCAAACCACTTCTGATTCCATCGTTGCTTCCGGCAACGGGCAACGCCGTGTAGGCGCTGCGCCTACAAGCTTCAGCTCTTTTGCTCGTCGGGCTGATAGAGCGGACGACCGATTCTTATATCGTAAAGATCGTCATGCGACGACCGGCATCGCACCGCCGCATGAACGGGCCGGAACTACGCTTCTTGCCGTACTTCCCGTTCGGATTTGCCCCGGCAAGCCCCTACTCCGCGGCTTGCAGGCGCCCTGCATCGCGCACCCCGCGGGGAAAAAGGTGGGACATATGAATCGTTTTGCTACCGACTCGATTGCAGTCTGCTTCTGCTGCCTCGGAATCCTCTTACCGTCGCCGAACGCTCACGGCTCGTGCGGCAAGGAAGTGAAGTCGGCGAAGCCGAAGGTCGTGAAAGTCGAGATGAAAGGAACGGTCGTCGGCGTCACGGTGAAAACTGAAGCCTGCGGCAAATAACGCTTGCCCTGTGGCCGGCATAGCATCGCAGCGAGCGCGACTGTATCTCCCCTCGCTGATCGTTACGGTCTCGCTTCTTCGTCATCGAGTTGCTTTGCGAAGTCACGTAGGTTGTTTTGTTCCGCGCCTAGTCTCGTGTTCTCAAATCAGGAAAAAGCCATGAGCCCCTCGTACCGATCGGGATTTCGCTTGTTCGGCAAGAAGCCGCGACGCAAAGCGGACGAGCGTGCCGTGCGTCGCGCTCCTTGGCGCAAGCTCACCGTCGAATCGCTGGAGCCCCGCAACTTGCTGGCGGGGGACGTCGCCGGCACGATCTTCGACGACCTCAATAACAACGGCGTCAAGGACGGCGGCGAGAACGGCATCGCGGGCATGACGGTATTCGTCGATTTCGATCGCAGCGGCGGCCTCGACATCGGCGAGCCGTCGACCGTGACGAACAAAGACGGCGACTATTTGCTCACCGGCATCGCCGCGGGGATGCAAAACATTCGTGAGATCCTGCCGACGGGTTGGACCCCGTCGACCGGAACCGCGAACAACTACGAAGTCCTGGTAAAGAACGGCACCGAGGTCAAAGTAGATTTCTACAATTTCCGAACGCACGTCGGATCGATCGTCGGGAATGTGTGGCAAGACCTCAACGGAGACGGTGTTCGCGCGACCGATCCGACGACCGGGGCCTTCACCGATCCGCCCATTTCAAATTGGACCGTATTCCTCGATGCGAACAATAACCGCCTCATCGACGCCGGCGAGTTTTCGACGCTCACCGACGCGAACGGTCAATATGCATTCCATGATTTAGCACCCGGCGACTACGAAGTCACCGAAATCGTTCCGAGCGGTTGGGACGTTCCCCGTACGTTTGACTCCCGACAGACGGTGACCGTGTTCGACGGCGGCACGACGACCGCCCGTGATTTCGCCAACGTCAACAATACCAACGGTTCGATTCAGGGAACGGTTTGGAACGACGTCAACGCTGACGGCGTTCGGGCGAACGACCCCGTCACAGGCGAGTACATCGATTCAGGACTGGAAGGTTGGACTGTTTTCTTAGACGCCAACAACAACCGCGTCGTCGACGCGGGAGAAACGAGGACGGTGACCGATGCCGCCGGCAACTACATGTTCACCGGTCTTTTGGCCGGCGATTACGAAGTGACCGAGGAGTTGCCGGTAGGCTGGAACGTGTCTCGCACGTTTGACGTTCGGCAAACAATTTCGGTAGCCGGCGGGACGCTGTCGACCGCCGGGGATTTCGCCAATTTCAGCAATTCCAACGGGTCGCTGCGCGGCGTCGTATGGAACGATCTCAACGCCGACGGCGTACGTGCCGCGGACGCGGTTACGGGAACGTTCACCGATCCGGCGTTGGTCGGCTGGACCGTGTTTCTGGATCTGAACGGCAACGGCGTCAAAGACGCCGCGGAATCGGCGGCGCTGACGGATGCGACCGGCGGCTATCGCTTCACGGATTTACAGGTCGGCGATTACGACATGGTCGTCGTTCTGCCGACGGGTTGGGAGACGGCGCCGACGTTCGGCGATAACTATACCGTTGCGGTGTTCGGCGGTACACAGTCGGTCGCCCACGACTTCGCCGGTCATGAGATCTCGACCGCCGTTCCCGGCACGGTGAGCGGTACGGTTTGGAACGACCTAAATGGAAACGGAATACGTGATGTGGACCCGGCGACCGGGACGTATTCCGATCCGGGCTTGGCCGGCTGGAACGTCTTCCTCGATCTCAACTCCAATCGCGTGTTCGACCCTACAGAAACGCAGGCGACCACCGCCGCCGACGGCACTTACAAGATTTCGAACGTCGCCCCCGGCACGGTCAGCATCGTTGAAGTTGCGCCCGCAGGTTGGCGTTCGTCGGCCCCCGTCACGAACGTGCGAACGATCATGGTGAAAAACGGCCAGGACGTCGCGAACCAGGATTTTGGCAATGCACAATTGCGAGATTCTTCGATCCGAGGAGTCGTGTTCGCGGATTCCGACAAGAGCGGTACTCGCGAAAGTACGGAGCGAGGCTTGGCCGGCGTTACCGTCTTTCTCGACCTCAACGAGAACGGCGTGCTCGACGTCGGCGATCAACAAACCGTCACCTCGGACGATCTGTACTTTACGCCCGACGTCAACGAAGCCGGAATCTACAGCTTTGCGCACTTGGCGGGCGGGACCTATACGGTTCGTGAAATCCTCCCCTCGACGCTGAGCGCTACGCCCGTCAGTCAACTCGCGCACAAGGTCGCGATTTCCGGCGCCGAGGATCGCTCGGGCGTTGATACCGCCGCGGTGTTCCGCCCCAACGAAATTCACGGCGTCAAGTTCAACGACGTCGACGGGAACCATCAGCAGGATCCGGGGGAAGCAGGGATTGCCGGCGCGACCGTGTACGTCGACATCAATCGCAACAACACCCTTGATGACGGCGAACTCACGGCGGTGACCGGTGCGGACGGGTCGTACGTATTCGCAGGTCTGACGCCGGGCGCTTATGTCGCTCGCGACGTTGCCTCGGCCGGATATTCTCCGACTTATCCGCAAACGACGGACGGCGTCTTGTTGCCTTCGGGAGTGAGTAATCCCACGGTCGGTAACGTGACTCCGTCCATCATCAACACGTCCTTGACCGCCGGACAAAGCTATCGTCAAACCGTCAGCCTGACGCTCCCGAGCACCGGAGCGCTGACGAACCTAGTCGACGTCTTCCTACTGTTCGACGACACCGGCAGCTTCGTGAACAACAGCCCGATCGTGCGCGAGGCGTTCCCGGCGATCATCGCCCAACTACAGACCGCTCTGCCCGGCATCGACCTCGGCTTCGGCGTAGGTCGGTTCGAAGAATATGCCAATTTCGCATCGGAATACTCGACCGGCCGCCCGTTCGTGTTGAACCAACCGATCGTCGCGGCGAGTACGCCCGGGTATCTCACCGCCATCCAGGCGGGCCTCAATCGCACGACGCCCGGCTACGGCGGCGACCAGCCCGAGACCGACATCGAAGCGTTGTATCAGTTGGTAACCGGCAAAGGATTCGACGGCAACAACAACGGATCGGTGCTTGATAGCGGCGCAGCGGGACTTGCCGCGACGCAATTGAATCCGGGCACGAGCGGCGACGTGCCGTCGTTCGCTTCGTTTACGGCCGATGCGACGAATTCCGTGATGGCGGCCGCGGGTACCGTCGGCGGCGCGGGATTCCGGGCCGGGGCCTTGCCGATTATTCTCACGGCAACCGATACGGGTTTTGCATTTCAACCCAAGGGTGAAACCAGCGTCACCGGCGTAGGAGGCGTTACGTTACCGGTGAGCGCCTTGTCGCAAACCTCGCGTCCCACGACGCCGTTTAGCTCGGGCGCCGGTTTGCAAGAAACGGTGACGGGGCTCAATGCGCTGGGCGCGTTGGTTATCGGCCTCGGGACCAATCCGCAAGCAAACCTTGATCCGCGACAAGGCCTGGAAGCGCTTTCCAAACTGACCGGCGCCGTCAATCACTCGACGATGACGATCGATAACGGCACCACCGACCCGATCGCTCCCGGTGATCCGCTTTACTTCCAGATCGCCACCGGTTTCGCAAGCAGCGTGGCCAACGGGGTCGTGAGCGCCATCCAGAATGCAGTCACCAACGTGGCGGTGGACATTACGGTACAGGCATCCGATCCGCGCGTAAAAATCATCAATCATACCGGCACTCTCAACGGCATCGGGGCGGGTCAAACGGCGACATTTGACATCGAATTCGTCGGCGACGGTGCTCCGCGACGATTCGACTTGCAATTCGTCCGCGCCGGAACGAACGTCGTACTGGGTTCGATTCCCGTGGTCATCGGCACGCCGATCGTCGGCGCCGGCTACGAATTCACCGAATTAGAAGACGGTCAGATCTCAACGAACTGTGATTTCGGCGTTACCGCTGCGATGACGGTGGCCAACACGGCGCCAAGTTTCGTGATGGGAGCCGATCAATCCGTAGCGGAAGACGCCGCGAGTCAGGTCGTGATCGGCTGGGCAAGCAACATTAGCCCCGGCCCGGTCGGCGAATCAAGCCAAGTCGTCAACTTCGTCGTTACGACGAACAACAGCTCTCTGTTTAGCGTGCAACCCGGCATCACGGCGGACGGCACTCTGACATACTCGCTCGCTCCCAACGCCAACGGCATAGCAACCGTGACGGTTGCCTTACACGACGACGGCGGGACCGCAGCCGGCGGTAGCGACATGAGCGCATCACAAACATTTACAATTGCCGTTACCGCGGTCAATGACGCGCCGGCGGCTGTTGACGACGCTTTTATCACCGCCGAAGACACGCCGCTCAACATCTTGTCGTCCGGGTTGGTGTCGAACGATTCCGACATCGACGGCGACCCGCTCGCCGCCGTGTTGGTATCGGGGCCGAGCCACGGCAGCCTAAAGTTGAACGCCGACGGTTCGTTTAGCTACACGCCTACCGCGAACTACAACGGCGCCGACAGTTTCACCTATCGAGTCCACGACGGTACGGCCGACTCCAACCTTGCCGTGGTCTCGCTCACCGTCACGGCGGTCAACGACGCGCCGGTGGCCGCGAATGACGCGTATGCTGTGAAGCAAGACGGCGTTCTCTCGATTGCCGCAGCCGGAGTGCTCGCAAACGACAAGGACATCGACGGCGATCCGCTCACCGCCGCGACCGTTACCGGTCCGTCCCACGGTACGTTGGTCCTCGGCGGAAACGGCGGCTTCGTCTACACGCCGACGTCCGGATTTAGCGGTACGGACGGTTTCACGTATGTAGCCGGTGACGGCACGCTCAGCTCGGCTGTCGTGTCCGTGGCGATTCAAGTCACTCCGTCGCTCCCTCCTAGCGGAACGAAATTCTACGTCGTCGATTCGTCGGCAAGGGGAACGTTCGGCTACGATGCCGCAGGGGGCATGACCAGCAGCCAGAATCTCAATAAGGAAAACAGCAAGCCGCATGGTATTGCGAGCAACAAGGAAGGAACTCGACTTTGGACCTTAGATGAAAAAGGAGACGTATTCGTCTACGACGCCGCCGGCAAGTCACTCGGTTCATGGACGGCCAAGGGGATCGATAAACCGGAGGGAATCACCACGGACGGCGTCAACATTTGGATTGTCGACGACGCCGCCAATAAGATCTTCTACTTCGCCGGAGCGGCATCAAGAGTCTCCGGGAAGATGTCCGCTACGACGACATTTGCGCTCGATCGCAATAACGCCAACCCGATGGATGTCGTAACCGACGGTCGGCATCTCTGGGTTGTTAACGACACCGCAAAGCTGGATAGCGTCTTCCGGTACACGATCGGCGGAAAGCTCGAAGGAAGTTGGAAGATCGACGGTGCCGACAAGACGCCTACGGGCCTGACGATCGACCCGAACAACGTGAGCGACATCTGGATCGTCGATGCCGGGACCGACAGAGTTTACCAATATAGCGGTGCGACCGCTCGAACCTCCGGAGCCCAGAATGCCTCGTCGTCGTTTGCGTTGGCCAAGGCCGACCGCAACCCTCAAGGAATCGCGGATCCTCGGTCGCTCGCGACGAGTTTCACCGTGACGAGCGATAGCTTGTCGCGAAACCAGACAACCGTCTCCGGCACTCCCGCGCCGACGGACTCGACGTCGGTTCGCCCCGAGCACGCCGCGTCGGCACTATGGGCGGAATCTCCGACCGATGTCGTCAGTTCCTCCCTCGGCTACGCAAATGCTCGTCGAGACCTTCGCGATCCGTTGAAATTGACGTTTGCCGATTCCTTTGTCGCCTATATCAACTCGCTTGAGTCTTTCGGATCCGGAAAAGCCGTGAAAAAGTCGACCGCATCGAGGTAGGTCGACGAGCGCATGCGCCGCCGACGTAGACGACATGGCGAAGATAACGCTCTATTGCCCCTCATCGCCATGAGGAACAGGCTCGGCGAACTGCAACTATAACGTGAGGACTATGATGCAATACTCACGCTACGTCTGGGCGCGATCAATCATGACGGTATTGGTTGTCGGCACGTTGTTGTCGTCCGCAAACGGGCTCGCGGCTCTTTGTGCGTCTGACCCGCCGATGCGCTGCGATGACGAGGAGGATGACATCGAAGATCAGATGGAGAAGGTTCACAAAGGACGCCGCTCCCCCTACCAACTGTTGAGGCAATCACTAACTTTGGACAAGCCCGATTGGAACGTCGTCCTTCGACAGGTTCCGCAGATGGAAGTCATGGCTCGAATGTTGCACCAGACGAAGAATGATGCGATACGTGATTCGTCGGAGGGCTACGCGGCAGCGGTCCAAGACATCGTTCGGCACGCCCAAGCCCGCGATCTCCTCAAAGCTCGTAAAGCACTCGTCTCGCTCGGTAACTCGTGCGGTGACTGCCACTTTAACGGCGGTGTCGGCGGTCGCCTGGACGACTAAGTTAGTGCCTCGATCACTTTTTACATATTTGCCGATTGCGGGGCCGATCCAAGGCTTACACGATCCGCAAGACTGTCCGCACGCTTGATTTCGGCGTACAGTACAAGCCGATCCCGCTGGTT
>CAZWDN010000035.1:0-24195 GCA_964633125.1 uncultured Pirellula sp.
GTCGCCTATTCCGGCGAAATCGATCGCCAGAAGCAAGCGGCCGACATCATGGCCGAGGCTCTGCAGGCCGAAGGCCTCGTCCTGACGCACATCATCGGCCCGAAGACGGCGCACGCCTACGAACCGAAGGCGCGCGACGAAGTGGAACGCCGCGTCTCGGAAATTGCGTCCTACGGTCGCGTGCTCTATCCGGCCGAAATCCGTTTCGCCACGTATACGCTCAAATACAATCGCTGCTCGGCCGTGCAGATCGACGGCCTCGGCCGGCATTGGGAGAAGGCGATGGTCAGCGTCGCGCAGGCCGACGTCGACCTGATCGAAGTGGCGACCGATAACGTGACGGCGCTGACGATCGACTATCCGCCGGGCCCTTCGGCGTTCGATCTGCTGACGCCGGTGACCATCGACGTCAACGGCGAAGAACTCGAAGGACCGCAGCCGCAAACCGACGGCAGCCTCCGCGTGCAACTCCACTCCACCGAAGACGGCTGGAAGCTTGGCCCCGCGCCGCGCGAAGGACTCGCCAAGCGGCACGGCCTGCAGGGGCCGATCGACGATGCGTTCATGGATTCGTTTATCTTCGTTCGTCCGAGCGGCAAGTGCCGCAGCGAACTCGTCGACCAATGGAGCAAGGCCGAACTCGATCGGGCCATCGAACATTGGCGCCGCCATTTCCGCGGTGCGGCCCGGGTGAAGCTCGATAAGGATGTGACGGACGCCGATATCGCGTCGGCGAATCTCGTGCTGTGGGGAGACGACCAGGCGAACTCCGTGTGGGCCCGCGTCGCCGACAAATTGCCGCTGCGCTACCAGGAAGATTCGCTGGTCGTCGGTTCGGGCGAGGTCGAGCGCAAGTTCGCGGCCGAGCATCACGCGCCGATTCTGATTTATCCGAACCCGTTGAACGGCGATCGGTACGTGGTGACGAACAGCTCCTTCACATTCCGCGAATACGCGTATCTGAACAACGCGCGGCAGATTCCGATGTTGCCGGATTGGGCCGTGGTCGATTTGCGTCAAAAACCCGACGCGATTCGCCCGGGCAAGATCGCCGAGGCCGACTTCTTCGGCGAGCAATGGGAAGTGCGTCCGGCGCACGAAGAGTAGCCTCTGTGGCGAATCGCCGGCCGTGAGTAAAATGGCCGCATGGCCATTGAGGATCGCTCACAGAAGTTCTGCATCGTCGGCGCGGGAAGTTCCGGACTTGCCGCGGTGCGCGCGCTCAAGGCCGCGGGGATTCCCTGCGATTGCTTGGAGCGCGAAGACGAAGTCGGCGGCAATTGGTACTACGGCCGGCCGCATAGCAGCGTCTATGCTTCGACGCATACGATCAGTTCGAAGCGGCTGACGGAGTACGTCGACTTTCCGATGCCGAAGGAGTATCCGACCTATCCGCACCATCGGCAGGTTTGGGAATACTTGAAGTCGTACGCTCGGCATTTCGGGCTCTACGACCACATCGAACTAAACTGCACGATCGCCAAGATCACGCACGACGGCGCCGGCTGGATCGTCCGGCTTGCCGACGGCGCCGAGCGCCGCTATCGGGGACTGATAATCGCCAACGGGCATAACTGGGACCCGCGGCTGCCGGAGTACCCCGGCAAGTTCGACGGGCAGGTGCTGCACTCGTCGCAGTATAAGACCCCCGACGTTCTCGCGGGCCGACGCGTGCTCGTCGTCGGGGCGGGCAACTCCGGTTGCGACATCGCCGCCGAATCGGCGCAGCACGCCGCGCAAACGTGGCACAGCACACGTCGAGGATATCACTACTTGCCGAAATTCTGGCGCGGGCTGCCGATCGACCTGCTTAACGAACGGCTCCTGCAATGGCGCATCCCCCAGGGCGTTCGACGACTGCTGGGAAGTTACATCGAGCGGCTTTCGTTCGGCGATCCGCAGTATCGGGGGCTACCGAAGCCGGATCATAAACTGTTTGAATCGCACCCGATCATCAACTCGCAGTTGTTCTATTACCTCGCGCACGGTCGGATCAGCCCGAAGCCCGACGTCGCGGAGCTTTGCGGCGACGGCGTCCGGTTTGCCGACGGCACGCGCGAGACCATCGATACGATCGTCTATGCGACCGGCTTTCAGATTTCGTTTCCGTTTCTCGACCGGGCGTTACTCAACTGGCACGACGGCAAGCCGCGGCTATGGCTGAACGTGTTTCATCCGGATCGCGACGACCTGTTCGTCATCGGATTGATTCAGCCCGACAGCGGGCAATTCGGCTTGGTCGACTACCAAGCGCGCGCGGTTGCCGGCTATCTGGCGGCGACCGAGCGTAGGCATCCTGCGGCCGACGCCTTGCGTCGCCGCAAGCAGTCGTCCGCCGACGTCACAGGGGGCGTGCGTTATTTGCCTTCCGAGCGCCACCTACTCGAGGTGGAGCATTTCTCGTATCGGAAGCAGTTGCAGAGACTCGTCGCCTCGCTGCCGTAGGTGCGACTAATGCGACCCACCCGTTGTGACCGGTCGCTAAGGGTTTTGGTGCGTGGCGTCGAAAGTGGCCCAGTTTCTTAACATTCGTAGCGGAAAAGATTTACGACGCCGTGCGTCGACGTAAGTTGTGGGCCGGCGCGGTCGCCGATAGAATGAGCGGCTTGCAAATTGTGAGGCCCCTCGTGGCCGAAATCGACCGCCCCCCGACCAACTGAAGAGAGAGCATTCGGTGCAGATCAAGATTTCCTCGCGTCATGGCCATCTGAGCGAAGCCACCCAAGCCAAACTGCAAGCCAAGCTGGAAAAGCTCACCCGACTCTTCGAGCGTTTGACCGAAGTGGAACTGACGGTGGATTTGGAGAACCCGGATTTAACGCACGTCGAGCTTCGGGTCGACAGCGAGCATAAGCACGACTTCGTGGCGAAGGACTCCAACGCCGAATTCATGACGGCCGTCGACGGCGTGATCCACAAGCTGGAACAGCAGTTAAGAAAATACAAAGAGAAGATCCAAGAACACCGCGGACCGGGCCTTCGTCAGCAATCTGCGGAAGCGCTTCCGGACGCCAACGAGTAGCGCGAAGGGTTCGCCGGCGTGCGAGCCCGCATCGTCGCCGGCCGGGTCGTGAGACGCCGGGTTTTTCCGAGTGACGGGGTCTTGATTGCGGCGTAAGAGAGACGGCGTAGAAGTTTTCGCGGCCAGAACGAGCTTCGGTCGCATTCGACATAACGGGTATGAGAGGAGCAGAGGTAATGAAGTTCTCCGACTTCGTGGAGCGTCAGGCGGTTACGGCCGCGCTGAAGGCCGACACGAAAGAAGGCGTCATCCGGGAGATGGTGCAATCATTGCTCGCCGCCGGCAAGCTGGATGCGGCCGAGCACGACGGAATCGTCAAGGCAATCTTGAAGCGCGAAGAACTCGGCAGCACCGGTATCGGCCGGGGCGTGGCCGTGCCGCATACGAAGCATGCGAGCGTGAAGAAGCTCGTCGGCGCGGTGGCGGTGAGCCATGAGGGGGTCGATTTCGACAGCCTCGACGGCGAGAAGGTCTACCTGTTTTTCATGCTGATCTCTCCGCACGATCGACCGAGCGACCACTTGCGCGCCCTGGAAAACGTCTCGCGACAATTGCGCGACGACTCTTTCTGCAAGTTTTTGAAGCAGTCGACGACGTCGGAGCAGATTCTGCAATTGCTCGACGACGCCGATAACAATCAGTTCGGAACGTAACGGAATGGGCGAAGTTTCGGTGGTCACGCGCAGCTACACGGTGAGACCGGCCAACGGTTTGCATCTGCGGCCCTGGAGTCAGTTCGTGAAACTGGCCCACGGCTACAAATGCCGAATCGAAGTGGTGAAGGATTCCGCGCGCTCCGACGGGCGCAGCATGCTTTCGCTCCTGACGTTGGCGGCCAAGTGCGGCGATACGATCTCCATCGAGGCGGACGGCGACGACGCGGAGAACGCGGTCAACGCGCTCGTCGGATTTCTCGAAGCGTACGAAGACAACGACGAATAACCCCGGCAATCGCCGTGAGCGCCAGGCCGACGGGGCCGGCCGCGGGGGTTGCCCGAAAAGACACCACGAACACCACCAAGCACGGCTCCCGTCGGTCGGACGAGCGAAACGTCGCAACGACCTCCGGCACGCACGAAGATTCGCAACTTCCGCCGCTCGCCGCTCCCCTCATCAGGCCGCGCGAGCGCCCGAAGCGCGGCGAGTTTTCGGTCGCCGTGATTTGCGAAGGAATGGGATGCAGAAGCTGCAGGGCATCGCGGTTTCTCCGGGCGTCGCCATCGGCGAAGCGTTCGTGCTCGACAACGAGGGATTTCGCATCCCTCGTCGGTTCGTAGCGCGCGACGCCGTCGACAGCGAGGTCGAGCGCCTCGGCCGCGCCTTCGACGAAACGCGCGCCCAGGCCGAGCGCCATCGCGATACCGTTTCCCGCGAGTTGGGGTCGCAATACGCGGCCATCTTCGAAGCCCACGTGCAAATGTTGAGCGACCCGCGGTTGCGGCAAGAGCTCGACGAATCGATCCGCACGCGGCACTACTCGCCGGAATATGCCGTCAGCCGGGTGCTGCGGCGCTACGCCAAGGTATTCCAGTCGCTCGACAGCAGCTTCCTCGCCGAGCGCTCGAACGACATCGTCGACATCGAACGTCGGCTGCTGCAGGTGCTGCTCGGCAAGCCGCGCGAGGAAATTTCAAATCTCACCTCGCCGGTGCTGATTCTGGCCTATAACCTCACACCGAGCGAAACCGCCGCCCTCGATCGTCGCTTCGTGATGGGCTTCGTCACGGAAATCGGCGGGGCCGCGAGCCACACGGCGATCGTCGCCGAAGGCATGGAAATTCCGGCGGTCGTCGGCATCGGGCCGTTTTTGAACGACGTTTCCGGCGGCGATTTGGTGATCGTCGACGGCAACACCGGCACGGTGATTCTGCAGCCCGACGAAGAGACGATCGCCCGCTATCGCTTCGAAGCGGAACAGGACAAATCGCGCCATGCTCGGCTCGAAGCCCTCCGCGATATGCCGTCGCAAACCGTCGACGGCGTTCGCGTCGAGCTGATGGGCAACATCGAGTTTCCCAACGAAGCGCCGCACTGCTTGGAACGGGCCGTCGACGGCATCGGCCTCTATCGCACGGAGTTCCTCTATCTGGGCAGCGACAGCGTGCCCGACGAAGAGGATCATTACCGCGCGTACGCCGAAGTGGTGCAGGCCATGCAGGGTCGGCCGGTCGTCATTCGCACGCTCGACCTCGGGGCCGATAAGCTCGTGGGCCGTAACCCGACGCCGGAAGACGCCAGCCCGCTCGGCCTGCGCAGTATTCGGCTTTCGTTGCGCAACCTGTCGCTCTTCAAAACTCAGCTTCGCGCCATCTTGCGCGCCGGCGCGCTCGGCGAAGTGCGCATCATGTTCCCGCTGGTTTCGGCGCTGCATGAGTTTCGCCAGGCGAAAATGATCGTGGCCGACGTCGTCGACGACTTGCTCGAGAGCAACCTGCCGTTTTCGCGCAACGTGAAGCTCGGGATGATGGTCGAGGTGCCGTCGGCCGTGATCTTGCTCGATCAGTTCGTCGAAGAGGTCGACTTCCTCTCGATCGGCACGAACGACCTGATTCAGTACACGCTGGCCGTCGATCGCGGCAATAAGGACGTCGCCGATTTGTATAGTTCGTCCGATCCCGCGTTGCTGCGCCTCATCGACATGACGGTCCGCGCCGCGGCGGTGAAACAAACGCCGGTCAGCCTGTGCGGCCAGATGAGCGGCAGCACGACGTACACCATGTTGTTGTTGGGGCTGGGGCTCCGCAGCTTGAGCGTGCCTCCCAGCGCCGTTTACGAAATCAAACGTGTAATTCGCAGCGTCACCATCGAGCAATGTCGGGCCGTGGCGGCCCGAGCGCTCGTGATGGAAAACGCCCGCAACATTCGCAATTTCCTGAAGGAGGAATTGAAGAAGGTCTTGCCGGAAATGAACGACTACCGCTGACGTTCGTCGGGGGCGACGCAATCGAACCCCGGCGGCGCGGCATGTCCGAACGGTCCGTGAAACAGTCTGTGAACGTCCCTAATTCTTTTTGATAGGTCGGCGTCGCCATCGGCGGCGGCGCCGACGGAACCGCCAATGGTTCGTCCTAGAGTACGCATTCGCTATCGCAAAGAGCTCGACCTCCGCTTCTTGGGTCATCATGATCTGCTGCGCACATGGGAACGCCTTTTGCGCCGGGCCGACGTTCGGCCGGCGCAAACCGAAGGCTTCCACAAACGCGCGCGGCTCAGTTTCCCCTCGGCGCTGGCGGTCGGAGTTTGCGGGCTCGATGAAGTCATCGAGTTGGAGTTGGAAGCCGATCGCGAACCTGCCGATCTGGCCGCGGCGCTCGACGCCCGGGCCCCGGCAGGTTTGTCGATCGTTTCCGTGGAGCGAATGCCCGTCGGCGCACGGTTCTCGCAACCGCGCGCCGCCGAGTACGACATACGCGTGCCCGCCGACCGCCACAGCGCGGTCCGTGCCCGTATGGAGCGCTGGCGCGAAGCCGCGGCGACGGAAGTTTCCGTCGCGAGCGACGCGCCGGCCCGGGAATCGACATCCGCCGCCGCACCCTCGACCGTCGAGTCGTCGACCGATGCATCGTTATCCGATGCGCCCGCCGACGCGACTCCGCCGGTCGTCGCTGCAACCGTCGAGAAGCCCTGCCCGGAGCGCCTGCCGGCCACCGTGCAAGGTTTGGATCTGATTGACGGGGTGCTCCGGATGCGCCTGAAACTCGGAGAAGCGGGCGCCGTTCGTCCGCGCGAATTGCTCGCCTGGCTCGGTCTTTCCGATCTCGAAACGACGGGTTCGCTGCTTGCGCGCACCCGCGTGGAGGTGTCCGGATGATCGACGCTTATCGAGTCGTTCTCGCGCGCTTGCCGCACTTGGCGATGCCTACTCGCATCCTAGCCGGAATGGAAAAACTGCCCGATGAAACAAGAAATGCTGATCAACGTGTCGCAATCGGAAGAATGCCGCATCGCGATCATTGAAGACGGATTGCTGGAAGAGCTTTACATCGAACGTTCGAGCCAAAACAATTACGTCGGCAATATTTACAAAGGAAAAGTCGTCAATCTGGAGCCGAGCATTCAAGCGGCCTTCGTCGATTTCGGCGTCGGACGCAACGGCTTCCTGCACATTAGCGACATTGAGCCGCAGTACTATCGCCAGGGAGGTCTCGATCCGACCGCGCCGATCGACGATCCCGACTTGCGCCGGTTCGACATGGCCGACGATGACGACGACGTCGGCGGCGATGAGCCGGCGGAAGGCGAGGGCGGAGGCGGCGGCGCGCCGGCCCGTCATAAACGCCGCGGACCGCGCCCGGGCGCGCGCCCGCGCGTTAAGCCGCCGATTCAAGACATTCTGCGCCGCGGCGACGAAGTGCTCGTGCAAGTCATTAAGGAAGGCATCGGCACCAAGGGGCCGACCCTCTCGACCTACATCAGCATCCCGGGCCGCTACGTGGTGCTCATGCCCGCGCTCGGCCGCGTCGGCGTTTCGCGCAAGATCGAAGACGATCAGGCCCGTCGCACGCTGCGCGACATCATGTTGGAATTGAACCCTCCCAAGGGGCTCGGTTTCATCGTCCGCACGGCGGGCGTCGATCGCACGAAGAAGGAAATCTCTCGCGACCTGGCCTACTTGCTCCGGCTTTGGAAGGTGATCGTTCGCCGGCTCAAGAAGGAGCAAGGCCCTTGCTGCATCTACGAAGAGAGCGACATCGTCATCCGCACGATCCGCGACATCTTCACCGCCGACGTCGATGCCATTCAGATCGACGAACCGACGGCTTTCGAGCGGGCCAAGGAGTTCTTGCAAATCGTCATGCCGCGCTACGTCAGCCGGTTGCATCTTTACGAAGGGCGTGAACCGCTCTTTCATAAGTACAAGCTGGACGACGAAATCACGCGCATTCATCAGCGCAAGGTACCGCTCAAGCACGGCGGCAGCATCGTCATCGATCAGACGGAAGCGCTCGTGGCCATCGACGTGAACAGCGGAAACTTCCGTGCCGACGACAACGCCGAAGAAACCGCCTACCAAATGAACCTGCACGCGGCGAAAGAAATCGCCCGGCAAATTCGCTTGCGCGATCTCGGCGGCGTGATCGTCAACGACTTCATCGACATGCGCAAAGAACGGCATCGGCGCGGCGTCGAGCGTGCCCTGCGCGATGCCGTGCAGCGCGATCGGGCTCGCACCAAGATCCTCCGCACGAGCCCCTTCGGCCTGATTGAAATGACGAGGCAACGCATCCGCCCGAGCATCAAGCGGAGCGTCTTTGACAATTGCCCGAATTGCGCGGGCACCGGCTTCGTGAAGACCTCGGAAAGCATGGCGATCGAAGTCATTCGCGCCCTGATGCTGGCGTCGCAGGAAGAAGGGGTCAGCCGCATCACGGTGACCGTTGCGGAGGAAGTGGCACACTATGTCAACAACCGCAAGCGTCGAGAATTGGCAAGATTGGAGGACGAAGCCCAGGTTGTGGTGCAAGTCTTTAGTCGTGAAGGGGTTGCGCCCGAGCACTTGGCCATCCAGTGCATCGACGCCAACGGCCGCGAAATCAGGTTTGCCCTCGAATAAGGGGTTCAGACTGAACGAAACCCGCCGGAATGCCGACCTTAGCCGGTCGGTGTTTCGGCGCGTTCCGCCGCGAACGTCCGGGGTTCCGGCCCTCGACGCGCGGCGGCCAATTTGTTAGTTTTACGAGTTTCCATAAATCAGAATCTGCGAAGTAGTTGGGTTTACCATGTACGCGATCATCGTCGACGGCGGCAAGCAATACAAAGTTCGTGAAGGTCAAGAAGTCACCATCGACTTCCGCGACGCCCAAGGGGGCGACAAGGTGACCTTCGATCGCGTCCTGGCCACGAGCGACGGCACGAACATCAAGATCGGCCAACCGACGTTGGCCGGTGCGAGCGTCACGGCGGAAATCGTCGACGTCGTCCAAGGACCGAAGCTCACCGTGCAAAAGTTCCGTCGTCGCAAGAACTCGAAGCGCAAGACGGGCCATCGTCAGATTCACTCCGTCGTGAAGATTTCCAAGATCAGCGTCTAACGCCGCGTCGATCGATAACTTTCGCGCTCGATCGCGGCGCCTCTTGCTTGGCGCCTGCGATCGCCTGAGCTCATGATCGACTGGATCACGCTCCACTGGAGCCAGTTGTTCTACGCGAGCGAATGGATTGTGCGGCTCGTCATGCTTGTGTACGTGCCGCAGCGCCGCAGCCCGGCGGCCGCGCGTTCTTGGCTGCTGCTCATCTTTCTGCTGCCGCTCCCGGGGCTGTTTCTCTACGCGCTCTTCGGTCGTGCGTTCATGCCGCGGCGGCGCATGCAGTTGCACAGTCGGGTGTCGTTGATGCTCCAGTCCCAGCCGTCGCCGGCGTGGGGGCCGCAACCGACCGAACTTGGTTGTCCGCCGCGGTTTCGCGAGGCGGCCGCGCTGGCCGAGCGCATGGGGGAGTTCCCGCTCGTTGACGGCAACCACGTGGAGCTACTGCCCGACTACGATGCTTCGATCGAGCGGCTGATCGGCGATATTCGGACGGCGCGCAGTCATGTGCATCTGCTGTACTACATTTTCGGCGATGATGAAGTGGGCCGTGCCGTCGAACGAGCGCTCGTCGAAGCGGTCGGTCGCGGCGTGCATTGCATCGTGCTCATCGACGCGCTCGGGTCGCGTAAGTCGCTTGTGAAGCTTGCGCCGCGCCTTCGCGCCGAGGGAATCGACGTGCGCGTCTTGCTTCCCGGCGGGCTGTTTCGCATGTTTCACAAGAACGCCGCCCGCTACGACCTCCGCAACCATCGCAAGATCGCCGTCATCGACGGCTGCGTCGGCTACGTCGGCTCGCAGAATCTCGTCGATAAGATGTTCATTCCCGGGCTCATCTACCACGAACTCGCGGCCCGCGTAACCGGCCCCGTCGTGCGGCAGTTGCAAGTGCTGTTGCTGGCCGATCGCTTTTATGAAACGGAGAACTTGCCCCGGCACGATGCCGACTTGTTTCCTCCGCTCGACCCGACGCCCGGCGCCGCCGCTCAAGTGTTGCCGAGCGGTCCCGGATATCCCCAGGCCAACAATCTGCGCTGGATCACGTCGATCGTGTATGCGGCCGAGCGTCGCATCGTGCTCACCACGCCGTACTTCGTACCCGACGACACCCTGCGGGAAGCGCTGGCGACGGCGGCGCAAAAGGGGGTCGAAGTGCATCTGATCGTGTCGCGCGTGTGCGACCAGTGGCTTGTCGGCCATGCGCAGCGGTCGTTCTACGAGGAATTGCTCGAAGCCGGCGTTCACATACATCTCTATCGCGACTACTTCCTGCACGCGAAGCATCTCAGCGTCGACGATCGGGTCGTGCAGATCGGCTCGAGTAATTTGGACATCCGCTCTTTTGCCCTCAATGCGGAAGTGAGTTTGTTGGTCTACGATCGCGATTTGGCCGAGCGGTTGAAAACCATTCAATGCGATTACATGGCGCGCTCGGAAGAATTGACGCTGGAGGTCTGGCGGCGTCGGCCGGGGCACGAGAAGGTGTTGGAGAATATCGCCCGGCTGGTCGATTCGCTGCTCTAGGTCGGACGGTTGTCCCGGCATGTATAATGCAGTGACGACGAGAGATTTGTCCCGGGATATCGGGCCGCCGCCATGAGCACCACGAGCTTGCCGACGTCCGCGCGCGACGCCGATCCGCCGGCGATCGACGTCGCGGGGAATCGGCTGCAACTTTTTGCCGAATCGCCCGAGATGATCGCCTCGCTCACGGCCGACATTTGCGCGGCGCAGCGGCGCGTGTGGATCGAGACCTACACGATCGCGGCGGATGATACCGTGGCGGGCTTGATCGATGCATTGAAGCGCCGCGCCGCGGCGGGGGTCGAGTGTCGGTTGCTCTACGATTCGGTCGGCAGTATTTCCACGCCGAATGCGTTCTTCGACGACTTGCGCCAAGCCGGCATTCTCGTGCACGGTTACCACAGCCTCGGCGCCGTGTTTTGGCAAAGCGAGTTCTTCAGCCGGTTTAATCGCCGCAACCATCGCAAACTCGCGGTGATCGACGACCAGATCGGCTACTTCGGCGGGATGAATCTCGTCGATCAGAGCGGTCCGCCGATCCTGCGCGACGACAAGATGGAATCGGAGCGCACCGGACGGCCGTGGCGCGACGTCCATGTGCGCCTCGTCGGCCCCGCCCAAGCGGAAATCGGCGCGGCGATGAACGATCTTTGGCTGCGCGTGCTCGATCAACCGCGTCCGCCGTTGAAACTGTGGCCGATCCGAGAGCTTTTCTCCGGCCAAGAGGACGGAGTATTCTTTTTCGACTCCCGCCCGACGCATGCCCTGCGGCGACCGGACAAAGTGATCGCGTCGCTATTGAAGCGCGCCCGGGAAAAGGTCGTCGTGGCGATGGCTTATTTCTTGCCGCTGGCCGTGATTCTGCGTCAGCTTTTGAAAGCGCGGAAGCGCGGGGTCGACGTCGAGTTGATTCTGCCCGGAGTCAGCGACGTGCCCGCCGTGCAATGGGCGGCGCGGCACCTGTATCGCAGCCTGTTGAAACGCGGCATCCGGATCTACGAGCGTGAAGACCAAATGCTGCATTCCAAGGCGATGGTCGTCGACGCCCGCACGTCGGTCGTCGGCTCGTGCAATTTCGATCCGCGTAGTTTGCGAATCAACCTGGAATTCTTCGGCGTGATTCGTTCCGCGGCGTTCGCCGCCGCGCTCGAACAAGTGTGCGTATACGAGCGGGCTCATAGCCGACCGATCGACATGCATCAGCATGAAAACACGCCCTGGTACCGTCGTTGGCTCCATCGCTTGGCTTGGTGGTTTCGCCATTGGCTGTAGGATGATGCAAGTCGCGGCCGCTTTTGGGGATGCTCGCCGTTCGTCGTTCACCGTTCGCCGGAAGACCTTATGCGTTTGATGACCTACAACATTCACAAGGGAATCGGCGGCCACGACCGTCGCTATAGCTTGCGCCGCGTGATCGAGGTAATCGAGCATGAAAACCCCGATCTGCTGATGCTTCAGGAGGTGACGCATCTCTTTCACCGTTGCGGCGGCGACGATCAAACATCGTTGCTTTGCACGCAGTTCCTCGCGGTCGACTCCATGTATCAACAGAACGTCCGCTTGAAGACCGGCGGCTACGGCAACCTGCTCATCTCGCGCTGGCCGATCGTCGAAAAGCATTCCATTTCGCTTCAGCAAGGAAAGAAGAAGAATCGCGGAGCGCAAATCGCCGTGGTGGATACGCCCGAGGGCCGGCTGAAGCTCGTCAATCTTCACCTGGGGTTGGCCGAGAAGGAGCGGCACTGGCAGATCGGCCATTTGCTCGGCCATCATCTGTTTCGCGGCATCGAAGGGTTGCCGGAACTCATCGCCGGCGATTTCAACGATTGGCGCAATACGCTTGCGGCGCGCGCGTTCGCGTCGCACGGTTTTGCGCACGTGACCGGTCCCCCTTCGAAGTTCCGCTCGTTTCCGGCATATTTCGCCCTCGGCTCGCTCGATAAAGCGTTCTGCCGCGGCGACATCCGCGTGAAAGAGGCCCGTATCGTTTCCAGCGCCGCTGCGAAGCGCGCCTCGGATCACCGTCCTTTGGTGATCGACTTTCATCTCACCGACGCGATCCCGGTCGAGTAAATCATTCGTCCGCAGCGGCGCGGGTCGCCGTTTGCCGAGGTGGGGCGTCGAAAGGTAACATAGTCGTTTACCTTCGTTGCTTTCAGGGGCTGTCGACGACGTCATGGATTCTTCCGCCGCTACTACATCGACCTCCGGCGCGCCGGCCGAGCCTCTTCCCGCCAATATCCGCGGAGTGCAGCCCGGCGGCGGATTCTGCTATTCCATCGAGATGGTTTGGGGAGGCGCGCGTCGCGCGCTGCTCAAAACGTTGCGACCCGGCTACGTTCGTCGCATGGCCGAACTTCGCGAGGGCGATACCCGCGGCGCGCCGCACGAGATACTTGATCCGCGCGATTTGAAGTTCTGCCGAAACGTGTGCTCGGCCCGTTGGGCGCCGGAGCACGATCGCTTCACCTGGCGCGAGCGGCTGCCGTTTGCCCGCTGGGGCTTGGCGGAGCTCTTGTTAATGAGCATTCCGTTGGCGGCGATCATCGTGGCGCTGGCCTTCACGCCTTGGCCCTGGCTGACCGCGTTTCCCGGCGTCGTGCTGGCGCTCGTCGTGTGGTTTTTTCGCGACCCGCCGCGCAGCGTTCCCGCCGGTCCGGGCATCGTCGTATCGCCGGCCGACGGCGTCATCGCGGAAATCACTTCGCTCGACCATCACGACTTCGTCGGCGGGCCGGCTGTTCGAATCGGCATCTTTCTTTCCATCTTCAACGTGCATATCAATCGCAGCCCCGTCGAAGGTCGCATCTTGCGACTGTCGTACCACCCGGGCAAGTTTCTCAACGCTCTGAATCCGGAAAGCGCGATTCTGAACGAAAACATGGTCATTGGCTTGGAAGAAGCCGCGGCTCCGCACCGCAGGATGATCGTGCGGCAGATCGCCGGGCTGTTTGCCCGCAAGATTGTGTGCGATTTAAAGCCGGATCAACGAATCGGCCGTGGAGAAAAGTTCGGTATGATTAAACTAGGTTCTCGGACCGAACTCGTCTTGCCGGCGGAGGCGGGGCTCGCCATAGAGGTAAAGGTCGGCCAAAAAGTTTCGGCCGGCTCCACCATCTTCGCCCGTTACGCGACCGCATAAGCACCACGCACTCGCATTCGAACACATTAGCCATGCACCGTATTCGCGCCGTCAGCGTCTTGCCGACCTTGTTCACGCTCGGCAACCTTATCTGCGGATTCTTCGCGATCGTCGTCGCGTCGCGCGTCGGGGCTCCGCTATCGGCCGACGTGCCGACGACCTCCGCAATCAACACCGTCGCCGAAGCGGGCATCTTTGCGTTGCTCGACAAGCAAGATCCCGTCCATAACTGTATGTTGGCGGGGTCGTTAATTTTTCTGGCGATGATTTTCGACGCGCTCGACGGCCACGTCGCGCGTTTGGCGAAGTCGTCGAGCGATTTTGGAGCCGAGTTGGATAGCCTTTGCGATCTGGTCACCTTCGGCGTCGCTCCGGCCTTCCTCTTGGTCAAGATGTGTCCGGGCTTTACGTTCGACCATAGCAAGCTCGTCTGGATTATCGCGGCGGCCTACGCTTGTTGCGCGGCGTTGCGCTTGGCCCGCTTCAACGTCGAGTCCGACGATGATGACGACCATATGGGGTTCTCCGGCTTGCCTTCTCCGGCGGCGGCGAGCGTGCCGGCGAGCTTCGCCATTCTGTTCTATGCGTTGCGCGTCGACACCAACACGTTGGAACATGCTCCGATGATCGACTCTTGGATCCAACGGTCGCTCCCGTTTCTTACGTTCATCGTCGCCCTGCTGATGGTTTCGCGGATTCCGTTCCCGCATGTCGCCAACCAACTCTTCCGCGGTCAACGCAGCTTCGGGCACGTCGTCGGCGTCGTCTTTGCACTTGGTGCGGTGATGGCGGCTCCCGGCTATGTCTTGCCGCTTCTCTGCACCGGGTTTGCCCTCAGCGGACCGGTTCGCTACGCCTGGCAGGAATGGTTCCAGCATAAGCCGCATGACGAGCCGCTGTTCTAAGTCGACCGGCGGCGGATTATTGCGCTAGCCGGCAACTGTTGCAGGCTCAGCCGTCGCTGCCGGCAAGTACGTACATCCGGGTTTGTCGAAACCGGGCGCGCAGATAGACTTTCCCTCCGCTCGGTTGCCAAGGACGGCCGCTGACGATCTGCAACTCTCGCACATTGATAGGCCTATATGTCGGCGGAACGGATGCCGCAAGGGCACGACGTATCGATGCCCGCACGTTTGATGACCGGTATTCTTGCCGGCGTCTTGCGTTTTCCCCTGCTCACCATCGTCGGCTCGCTCGTACTCGCGGCGGCGGCGGGGCTCTATTCGTGGAAGCACCTCGGCTACAAGACCAGCCGCCACGACTTGGTGAACTCCAACAACGAATACGGCCGGCTTTGGAACGACTACATCCAAGAGTTCGGCGAAGATGACGACGCGGTCGTCGTCGTCGAAGGGGAAAGTCGCGCGCACGTCGTGCCCGTTCTGCAAGAGTTGGCGACGGCGCTGGCCGGCGAAAACAAGCACTTCCACGCGGTGCTGCATGGCGTGAACCTGGAGAAGGTGCGCTCCAAGGGGTTGCACTATTTGCCGCCTGAAGAACTTCTGGGGGTGGAGAAGTTTCTCGACGAGGCGGGAGCCGTGGTACACGGAGATTGGGCCCGTCTCTCCGTCGGCGGCATGGTGCAAGGCATGACCATGCGCATGCAATACGAGAAACAGCAATCGGGCGGTGCGAATGCCGCCGCGCCGCCTGCTTCGTCCGCTGCGCAATCTCCCGAGGCCGCGACAAATCCGGCGACTGGCGGCTTAACTTCCGGGCTGACGGTCGCCCCCGAACAGCAACTAACGCGGCTCGGCGACAGCTTGCTCACTGCGATCGGCAAACAAGGGGGCTATAGTTCCCCTTGGCCGGAAATGCCGTCGTCGTTTGCGACCTTAAGCGAGCTCAATTCCGAATACCTGCTCACTAAGGAAGGACGCCTCGGTTTCGTGCTGCTGCGGCTGGGCAACAGCGACAACGACGGCTTTGCCCGCGGCGCCGCCTCGGTCGAGGCTCTGCGATCGCTGCTCACGCGCTTGCGTCTGCGCCATCCCGGAGTACAGATCGGTCTGACGGGCGTGCCCGTCTTGGAATACGACGAAATGGCTTCCAGCCAGTCGTCGATGACTTGGGCCGGCATCGTATCGCTGTTCGGCGTGGCGGCGCTATTCATCGCCGGTTTCGGCGGCATCAGGCATGCCATGTTGGCAAACATCGTGCTACTCATCGGCATGGCCTGGACGTTCGCCTATATCACGTTCGCCGTGGGGCATTTGAACATTCTCAGCATCTCGTTCGCCGCCACGCTCATCGGCATCGGCATCGACTACGGCATCCACTTCGTGGCCCGCTACCTCAAGCTCCGCGAACATATTCGCACGCCGAAAGCGGCGTTGCTCACGGCCATGAACGGCGTCGGCCCCGCCATTGCCACTGGTGCGATTACAACGGCCATCTCCTTTTTCGCCGCCGGGTTGACGAATTTCACCGGCATCGCCGAATTGGGAATTATCGCCGGCGGCGGCATTCTCATCTGTTGCGTCGCCGAATTGTTCGTTCTACCGGCCGCCGTGCAGATGTTTGATCGGAGCGGTGCCGGCTTCAAAATGCCGAGCCCGTTGCCCGTGCATGAGTGGATCGCGCCGCTCATGGAATCGCCGCGTAAATTGCTGGCGATCACGATGGTGTTCACGCTCGTCGTCGGGGCCGGGGCATCGAAGCTGTGGTACGATCATAACCTGCTCAACATGCAGGCCGAGGGTTTGGAGAGCGTCGAGCTGGAGCGCAAACTGCTCAATGAATGTAGCCAAAGCATGTGGTACGCCGTGTCGATGGCGGATAGCCGCGATGAATTGTTGGCTCGCAAAGAGAAATTGCTGAAGCTGCCTTCCGTCGAGCGTACGGAAGAAATCGTATCGCTGCTGCCGGTCGATCACGAGAAGAAGCGGCCGATCATCGAACGCATCCAAGCGAAGCTGGCGAATCTTCCGGAACGCCCGCCGGTGGTGCCGGTCGACCAACCCGAGGTTCTCGGCCAAACGTTGGCCGGCGCTCAGCAAGAGTTGATCGGCCGTCAGCAATTGCGGGCAGCTCGCACGATGGAGCAATTGCGCGACACGCTGCGCCGTTTGCCGACGCAAGACTGCATCGCCCAGCTCTCGCAATTTCAGCAGCAAATGGCCGGCGACTTGCTAAGCCGGCTGCATGCGCTGCGATCGATGGCGAACCCCGAGCCGCCGCAACTCGCGGACCTGCCCGAAAGTCTCGTGAATCGCTTTGTCGGAAATAACAATCGGCACCTGCTGAAGATCTACGGTCGCGGCAACATTTGGGATATGGACGCGCTGTCGCAATTTGTGAAGGACGTGCGTTCGGTCGACTCCAAAGCGACCGGCAATCCTCTGCAAGCCTATGAAGCGTCGTTGGAAATGAAGGGAAGCTACGAGCACTCGGCGCTCCTGGCGCTGGCCGTGATTATGGCCGTGCTCTGGTTCAACTTCCGCAGCGTCCGTTACGCGCTCTTGGCGTCGCTGCCGCTGGGGGTCGGCGTGTTTCAAACGTTCGGCATCCTGGGGATTCTGGGGCTGCCGCTGAACCCGGCCAATATGATCGCACTGCCGCTGATGCTGGGGCTCGGCGTCGATTACGGCATTCACATCGTGCACGACTATCTGGAGCAGCGCGGTCGTTACCGGATGTCGCCTTCCACGGCCGTCGCGGTGCTCGTGGATTCGCTGACGACGATCGTCGGCTTCGGCGCGCTGATGATCGCCTCGCATCAGGGGCTCCATAGCTTAGGGCGCGTACTGACGATCGGCGTGAGCTGCTGCTTATTCACGTCGATGATTATGCTGCCGGCCTTGTTGACGTGGATGAGCGCCGGGCGGCCCGAGGTGGAAATCATGCACGAGCGTATCGATGGAGACGACGTCGACGACGATATCGATCGAATCGTGCGCCGCGACGACCGCCCGCATCCCGGCCACTCGCCGCACTTGCAAACGCCGGTGCGTCGCGATCAGCGGTTGCGTGCGGAAGCCTAGCCGCGGCCGCTCACGTGTTTGTGACGGATTCGAGCATCGTTTGCATTGCCGACTCGTTGACGTCGACGCCCAATCCGGGGCCCGACGGCGCCGCAAGTTGATCGCCGGTCGGCAGCAGCGGCCTACCGAGGATGCTCCCGGCGAGAAACTGCGGACCGTTCAGCGCCGCCGGAAGCGTGAGACCGCCATGGGCAAAGAGATGTAGCGAAGCGGCCAAAGATAGGTCGGGATCGGTGAGCCCGCTGGCGTAGAACAGGCTGCCGGCGTCGTGCAGTCGACGGACCAAACGGAGCGATTCGGTGAGTCCGCCCATCCGCGATGCCTTCACGGCGACGCCGTCGAGCAGTCCGAGGCGATGGAATTCGTCGAAGTCGGCGACGCTGACGATTCCTTCGTCCATGAGAATCGGCAATGCTCCCTGTGCGCGGATGCGTCGAAATCCGTCGAGGCGATTCGCCGGCAGCGGTTGCTCCAGTGCTTGGACGCCGCAATCGGCGAGGCGCGGCGCGACGGCCAGGGCCGTTGCGAGATCGTAACCGCCGTTGGCGTCGGCCCAAATGAGCGCGTCGGGGGCGATATTGCGCAAGCGTCGGCAAAGTTCCACGTCGAGCGAGGCGTCGGGCGCTACTTTGACATTGAAATGCCGATAGCCGCGACGGCGAGCTTCTTCGACCGAGGCTTCCAGTTCGGGAATTGTGGCGACGTTAATCGTCCAACTGAGGGTGACGGGAGTATTTCTCGCCGAGAGGTCAGGAAATTGCGCCGCGATCCGCTCGCCGACGGATTTGCCGGCAATGCGGCCGCGCAAATCCCAAAGGGCCAGATCGAGCGCCGCTTTTGCGATCGGCATGCCGGTGGAAAACGACGGTGCAATCGCCGCATTGAGCCGACGTTCGATAGTCGCGACGTCCTCGATCTCGACGCCGAGTAGTTCCGGTGCGAGGTAAAGGTCGATCGTCGTGCGAACGCTCTCCGGCGTTTCGTAACTCCAACGCGGCGACGGGACGGCCTGACCCCAACCACGGCGACCTGCGTCATCGGTGAGGCTCACGACGACCGTTCGTCGCCCGGGCGGGAGTTTGCCGGAATCGGGGAAAAACTTGAAACGCCCCCGCACGGGATAGGCGACGGCGAACGTTTCCCAAGAGCGGATTGCCGGCATCGAAGGCTCACTATCTCCCGTGCGTAATTCCGAATCGCGTCGACGACGGCTCGTCGTCAAATCGACGACGAACTGCGACCGCCCTTGATTCGGACCACTTCGCGGCAACTGTGAAATTGGGGCGGGTCGTGTTGTTTTCCATTTTGGGCACGCGGCGTGCGAACTGTTCCGGCACCGCGTTTTCGGCGGTTCGGAGAATCCGCCGACAACGTAACAAAACGGCTCGCTTTTCGCTCAATTAATTTACGTGAGTCGTCGATAGAAGGGGCAACGTCGAGGTCATATTGTCGGAGTCATATCACTTATGAGACTATCATTGCGAAAGCCTCAAGAGATCACCGCCGCTTCGACCAATGCCCGTCGGGCCGCGACGCGGCGAATTGACCCGGCCGCCGCCGGCGTCGACGCACCGAACATGGCGATTTCGGATGACGCCGAAGAAAACTGCCCGGTCATTCGGGCCAATTGCATCGTCTTGGCCCCCGCGACGCGCGGACGCACGCGAATCGTCTTCTTCTAAGCGCCTGCCCTGTTCGGGCGACGGCGTTGGTTCATGCCTCCCGCACGCATAATACTCCCGCATCCATTGCGCCGTTCTTCACTTGGAGAATTCGGTGCTCGACTTTCTCGGTGCGACGCTTCTTAACGTGCATCGATCGCTCGTTATGCTTTAGCCCTATCGGGGGTATAGCTTGCCAGGACTCTGCGGGTAGTTAGTTTATTGATCATTAACGTTCCACTCGGGAAATGAACATGTGCCCCGAGGACGCATGATCATCGTAAATCCGCCCGGCGAGAATGGTCGCCGTAAGATCGGCGGAAAACCGCGGAACGGATCGTGTCAACGAATTGAATCGAGGTTTGTTATGGCAAAGGCTGCAACGGCAGTGAAACGGAGTCGCTCGAAGTCAGGCGTCAACAAAGCACAACTGGTGCGCGAGGCGTTTGAGAAGTTGGGGATTGATGCTTCGGCAAAAGACGTACAAGCGGCCTGTGATGCGCATGGCGTGAAGATTGCGCCCGCGCAAATCAGCAATATTCGCACGAAATTGAAAGTCGGGCATTCGGGTCGCAAAGCAGGCAAGGTCAACGTCGGCGGCGCCGTAACGGCTCAGGAACTAATCCAAGTTCGCATCATGGCGGATAAGGTCGGCGGTGTGGTTAGGGCTAAGGAATTGCTCGATATCCTCGTTCGCTTGCGTTAATTGCGGCTCCACGGCGGATCGTCATCGTCGTCGAAGTTGTCGAGGAAACTAAATTCCGCGCGGCGGCATCGCTCTTGATGCCGCCGTGTTTGTTTATTCATCGTTAATTGCCGTTACCGACGAAGCAATTGGTCGCCGTGTGCGACTCCACGGTACATTTCGATGCCGGCCGTTCGGCGCGTCGATCCATGAAGGCGTTACGACGTCCGCTGAAGTAGTGCAACTCTCGCCGCGAAACTCGATAACGCGCGCAACGCGATGCCGCGAAGCCCTAGCCAATCGGCGAGGAGTTGATCGTCGCCCGCTCACGGGTTAACTCGGGTCGCCCGGATCTTGTTTCGTCGTCTGTTGAAGGATTGCGAGCGTCGTCGCGACTTCCCATCGCTCGCGTTTCCAGGCCGTAACGTTGCATCAACGCCGGCAGGATCTCTGAGAGCCTCGGCGGATCGCAGGCGGGCACGAAAGCAGGCCGCGGAATCTCCGGCCAGGCAAAACTTGCGGCGACCATGACTTCCCTCGCTTTCTGCGGGACATATGAGCGGTGGGCACGCCTATTACGCTTACTATACCGAATAGTGTACGCATGTCAACTACCTACTGCGGGGCGTTCCAGTCACGGGCTTTGCGTAAGGTATGTCCGCCCGGGGCAAACCCATACACGTCGAGCAGAACAGCCTGCCGATGCTATCCACGTGCCGAGAAAAGCTCAGGGAATCGGGCGAGCAGGCGGCGAGCCCAAGTAAACAGGGAAGGCTTCATGCTTTCGACAGTAACGCCGACGGAAGTCCGGCGGCTGGTCGTCGATTATCTCGCGCGAATGAAGTTCGCCGTGGCGGACGACGCCGTGATTGAAACGCTGCTCATTCGCGAAGGGCGGTACTTCGGCCGCTCGTATCGCGCCGCCGGCGTGATGGCGATGTGGATGATCGACATCGGCCTCGTGCAGTTCTACGCCGCCGACGGCGAGATGCTCGGCAGTCTGAGCCTGTTGGAGCCTGTCGAAGCTCCGCAGCCTCGTAAGGCCGCCTAGGAAGCGTTCGCGGCAGATATTCGGACCTGATGATGTACGGGGCCGGCTCTCGTTAGCGAAGCGGCGGTTTCGGCGGCGCTTCGACGGCCGCGGGTTTTGCCGCGGCATCGCCGGGCGCCTTCGGAGCATCGCCGACCGCCGCTTGCTTCGGTACCACTTTCAGGACTTCCTTCGCGGCGTCTTCCGCGGTGCCGGTCGGCTCGGTGCCGGTGTCGACGACCATGTAGCCGCTCCAAAAAAACGGATGGGCCGCGCGGGGTGTATCGTCGACCGCATCCAGTTTGATGCGAGGTTCGGCGGCGGGATCGATGGTCGATTGGCTTGCCAAGGCGACGCTGCGCTGCCAGGCCTTCGCGGCCGATTCGTACGGCAGCTCTTGCATAAACTCGCGCGTCAGGTCGAACGATGTTCGGCCGGCGGTTCGCCAGCGGCTGATGAGCACGGTTCGCGAGCCCGACGCCATGAGGCTCATCACCGTTTGGAAGAGTTCGTTGCCGGCATCGGCGGGCGCGACCTTCTTCAATGCGTTTTCGGCGCCGGAATGAAAACCGGGAAGCGCAACATGTGCCGGGCCGTGCCAAGGCAAACGAACCCAATCGGCGAGCGTGCCGCCGGCCGCCGTCTTTTCGCCTCGCAGCGGCGCCGCTTGTTGCGGCCCGGTCTGCCCCGGCACGATATCCGTGTAGGCGACCAAGCGATCGGCCAAGCCGGCAAACAACGCTTGCGACGCCGGGAGCTTCGCGCGCATCTTGAGTTGTTCGGCTTGCGGCACGGCTCGCAAAAACTCGGCGTACGCCGTCTCGGCGACCGTTTCATCGTCGGTCGGATAGAGCTTGCCGGTCGATACCAACGATTTTCCCTTGTCGAGTCGCGGTAGTTTATCGCCGATGGCCAAGCTCATCGTCGGCGCGTAGCGTATCCGCACCTGTTCCAAAAGCGGTCGCGCAGGTCCCCCTTGCGGCGAGGCGTAGAGCGTTTCGAACGGCACGTACCACAGCATGCCGTCGGGCACGATCACCAATTCCTGAAAGCCGTAGGGGATGCTCGCCTTCGAGTCTTTCGTCAGCATGTCGAGCAGCTCGCGCGACGATTCCTGCCACGCCGTGGCTTGCAAGTCGGTGAGCGTGAGCGTTTTGTTCTCTTCAAAATTGCCGATCCCCTGCAACACCGCGACGAGTTTCTTTTGCACTTCGCCCGGCGCGGTAATCGGCCAGTAGCCGAACTTTTCGTCGGTCATGAGGAAGCCGAAGGTGCTGCGCGTGCCGGTGAAGAACGCGAGCAATGCATGTCCTTGCGGCAACGCCTTTTGCACTTCTTCCACCGTGCGGATCGGCGGAAACACGATCTCGCTAGGCAATCGGCGGACCGCCATCACTTTGAGCATGATCTCTTGATCGCGCGACGCCTTCTCCAACTCTGCGAGCTTCGCCGCCTGCCGTTTCGCCAATTCCGGATCGGTCGCAATGATCGGCATTTGCCCGAGCTCGGCGCGAATACCGGCGGCGTGTTGCGAGAGCTTGTCGTATTCGGGGAATTGCGTGAGCAGCGCCTGGCGTTGCAGCGCGGCTTCCTGCGGCAAGGCCGCGGAGGGGCTTTCCAATATCCAGCGCAGCGCCAGCAGTCGGCCGCCGAGTTCCTGCGTCGTGAGAAACTTGTGCCGCTTCCAAAGGTCGGCGATCTCCAACGCCCGCCGGCCGTCGAGTTCCTTACGCTCCAGAGCCACCTCGAACCAGCGTTCGAAGTAGAGCGGGTGCGGATGCACGAGCACCGCCAGCGATTCGAGCGGGTCGTAAATCCAGCGGCCCGGCGCCGGGTCGCGAAGCAATTCGCCGAACACTTCCGCGGCGGCGCGCGTCGTCAATGTCCGATCGACGACCATGCGGTCGGCTTGGCCCATGCGGTATAGCTGCAGCGAGCCGGTTTTGGCAAAGGCCAGCGCCGCGTTCACCGCCGTGTCGCCCGCCGCCACGTTGCCGAGTTGGAAGCTGACGTGGGCCTGCGTGAAGTTGAGTTGTGCGCCGATGCGCGCCTTCAGCATTTCGCGCCGGGCGATCACGGCGCGGGCATTGTCGAGCGTCACGCTCGCCGCCTTCGCGTCGTTCAAGAGGCATTGGTTTTCGGCGGTCAGCAGCAGGAGCCGCGTTTGCATTTGGCGGTAGTTCATCTGCCGGGCCCAGGCCGCGCCGTTCACCAGCGGCGTGTACGGCCCGCCCCGATTGGCCAGGAAGTGCGTGATCACCGCGTAACGAAACGCGTCTTCCACATGCTGCGGATCGAGGAAGTAGAAGCCGGAATAACTCGCTTCCTGAAAGTACTTCGTCGCCAAGTCGTAATCGCCGGCGTTGAGAGCGATGCGGCCGAGCTCGACCAGGGCGATGCAGGTCAGCGGATGATCAAAGGTGCCGCCGGCCAACAGCGACTTCTCCAACAGCGGCTTGGCCTGGGCGTCTTTGCCGACCGCCGCGAACGCACAGCCGAGCATTGCGTCGACCCACGACTCCGTCCAATGGTTCGGCTGCACCGGACGCTTCGACATCACGGCGACCAATTGTCCGGCAACCGTATCATACGGAGCCAACGGGCCGAGAATCTCTTGGCGACGTCGCAAGGCGAGGCAGACGCACCGCACGATTTCTTGCGGATTGATCGTGCGTTGGGTCGCTTGTTGAACGACCCCGCCCCCTTGGGCGATCACGCGCGATTGGTCGACTTGCCCCTGCTGGATCAGGACGTTGTCGGGAAATGCGCCGATCATCAATTGCCGCTGCGGCTGACCCCAAGGAACGGGACGCAGCGAACTTTGGTTGGCCGGCCGAATTGCTTGGTCGAACTTGACCGGAATCATCCAGTCGTTGAAGGCGATCTGCAGTTGCAGCGCCTTATTGAATTGATCCATCGCAGCCGGATATTGCCCGAGCTGGAAGTAGCATTCGCCGCACATCGTGTGGTAGCAGATCGAGTCGATCCAAAAGCTGCTGGGCGATTTGATCGCGCTGCGTAAGCACGATTGGAACCCGCCGAGGGCTTGCGTGTAGTCGCCGTCGTAGAGCGTGCCGAGCACGAGAAAGTACGTATCGGTCGGCACGGACATACGCATGCCG
>CAZWDN010000036.1:0-24075 GCA_964633125.1 uncultured Pirellula sp.
TAAGTCGCGTTATGTACGCACCCCTTGTGGGTTTTGGGGTTGTGCGTACTTAGAAACCGTTATGTACGCACTGCGTACATAACCGTCGACGTAAGTGCCGAACGCGATGAGCGACTTACGTCAATGTTGCAGGCACATGGAGCATGCCTGCAACGTTCCAATTGCCAAAGACCACCCCGCAACGTAGCGAAACGGCGGAGCAATCTCCAGGCGATTTTTGGCCGGCCGCCTTTATAGCTGCGCCGCGGTCGGCAGCACGAACGGGGCGCGGTATTCGCGCCCCAGCAACGCATTAGCCGCCGAGTTGTCGACGAACTTCTCGTTGGCCGAGTCGATCTTCAAGTCGGGCCCGAGCACGAGCGGCGTCTTGGCCGTGTCGACTTCGTTCTCCTTGAGGTGCTCCACCATGCGGGCAAACGTGGCCCGCACTTCGTCGTGGACTCCCGGTTCGCTCAGCCGGCTTTGAATGTCGGCCGTCGCCGTAGGCGCGCCGAGGCGATGGGAAATGTTCGCCACGTGGCAGAGCGCCGTCGATTGGTGTCCCTTGAGGATTTCGGCCTTCAAGTCGTCGGGATTCCGGCTGCGCACGGCATCGATGAAGTTGGCGAAATGGTTGACGCTAGGGCCTTCGAATTTGCGTACCAGCGTACCGTCGGGTTCGAACAGCGAGCCGTCGGCGATGAGCCCTTCGGTGCCGTAAATTACGTAGCCGCTCTTGAATTTGTCGCTGAACGGGGCCGTTTTCAGCCCGCGCACTTCTTGGATGATCGTCGTATCGCCGTAGCGATGCACGGTCATTTGCGTATTGGGCGTTTCGCCGGCGTCTTGGTAGCCGACGCGGCCGCCGATGCTCATCGCCGAATCGCCGATGCCGTCGAGGCGCAGCAGCCAGCGGCAGATATCGACCATGTGAATGTTGTTGTTGCCGAGTTCGCCGTTGCCGGTGTCCCAGACCCAATGCCAATCGTAATGGAGCTTCGCGCGGGTCGGCTTCTCATTTTCCGCGGGGCCGAGCCAGAGATTGAAGTCGCACTGCGGCGGCATTTCACAAACGCCGGGGCCGCCGATGGCGCCGCGCTTGCCGTAGATGATCGTGCGCGCGAGCTTCACCTCGCCGAGCTTGCCTTCGCGCAAATAGTCGGCCGCTCCGTGCAGCGCGCCGACCGAACGATTTTGCGTGCCGCCTTGGCAGATGCGTTTGTACTTGCGCGCGGCGTCGACCATGCGGCGGCCTTCGACGATGTTGTGGCAAACCGGCTTTTCGACGTACGCATCCTTGCCGGCTTGCATCGCCCAGACGGCGGCGAGCGCGTGCCAGTGGTTCGGCGCGGCGATCGAAACGGTATCGACCGACTTATCGTCGTAGATCTTGCGCAGGTCTTGCACCACGGTCGGGCGCTTGCCTTGCGCCTTCTCGACGGCGTCGGCCAATTGGTTCGCGAGTTCCAGATCAGGATCGCAAACGTACGCGAGATGGACGCCCGGCACGCGGCCGAATTCCGCCGCATGGACTTTGCCGCGGATGCGACAACCGATCACCGCATGTTGCAACGTGTCGACGGCCGCCACGGGTTTCGCCGCGGTGCTCGGCGCTTCGGCGGCGCCCAGTTTTGCGGCGCTTACGGCGGTCGCCGCGGCGGCGGCGGCGAAGAGAGATTGTTCGAAGAACTCGCGGCGCGAAAGTGGCGACATTGCAGAACTCGCGGAAGAAGAAATACCGGCGGGAAGCGATGCGGCGGGCGGTCACGCAAAAATGAATTCACGTGCCCCGCGATCAAGATAGCCGCTCGTCGCGCGTAAGGCCAGTAAAGTTTGCCGAAGCGGGAATCGTCGCACATTTTATCGCGAGCGAATTGCCTAACCGTATTTCACCCCGCCCGTGCGCTGGGGTTTGTCGTGCGACCTTGCCGAGTAGTGAAAAACTATCAGTCGGCGAAGCGCCGGCGGTTGTTTGCATCGCGCCGCGCGACGCGTTGCATACTTCCACAAACTGTGCGAAACCGCGCCAAAAATTTGTAGATGTTACACGGCGCGTTCGTTAGTTTCGGACTTGTCCTTACGACACGGATGTCCCAACTGCGGCGAGCGACGTCATGGCGGACGAACAAACAGCAGAATCTCCCCAAGCGGTTCACGTCGGAGGCGGAGCAGGAAAGCTCCGTGCAATCATGTCGTTCGGTACGTTTGATTCGGCCGTCGGTCGTACACACATCCATCCCGTCGATCCTCGGCTCTTGGTCCCGCCGCGCGCGGATGCGCCGTTCGGCCTTTACGATCACGTAGCGACGACGCTCACGGGCGATTTCGCCGAGCCGGTCAAGCAGGAGGCGCTCGATCAACTCTTCACCGGCCTGCGCGATCGCAAGCTCGCGATGGCGCCCGCCGATTGGACGGCGCTCGTCGCCGCGAGTCGGCAACATCCGCTGATGCAATTGGTGCATCAAGACCCGTTCACCTATCGCGCCTTCAGCAAGCCGCGCGGTTATGCCGGCGACGCCGTGATGATGGACTACATTTACGGTCGCGAAGAACATTGGACTCCGCCGGAAGCGACGGACATCGGCCGGAGCGTGTTTCAATTCACGACGTCGGCGCCGGCCTCGGAAGGGGTGCGAGCACGGCGCGCCTATATCTCGACGCGTATCGATCGCTTGGTGGAACAACGCCGCCATCCGCATATTTTGGCGATCGCCGCGGGACACATGCGCGAGGCCGGCATGTCGGCGGCCGTACGGCGTCGCAAGACCGGGCGTTACATCGCCCTGGACGCCGACGCCGAGAGCTTGCGCGAAGTCGAACGTTCGTACGGCAATTACGGCGTGGAAACCGTCACGGCGTCGTTCCGTCGCCTGCTGACCGATCCGGCCGGCATCGGCGAATTCGACTTCGTTTACTCCACCGGCCTGTTCGACTACCTCAACCAACGGACGGCGCGTCGCCTCGTGCTCGGCATGTTCCAAATGCTGCGTCCCGGCGGCAAGCTCCTCGTGGCCAATTTCCTGCCGGGCGTGCGCGATATCGGCTACATGGAAACGTTCATGGATTGGCAACTGATCTACCGTTCGCGGCGCGACATGGTCGATCTGACGATGGACATTCCGGAAGAAGAAGTGGAAGAAGTCCGCATCGTCTCGGAAGACTGCCGCAACATCGTCTTCTTGGAACTACGGAAGACGTAGGCAGAGAAGTGGCGAGTGATGAGTGACGGGCGGCACGTGACGGCGCGAAGATTCCTCTTCTCGCCACTAGTCACCCGCCACTCGCCACTTTATTGCCCTGCCGCGTCGGTCACACTGCCGAGCAAGCCGGCAACGGCGAAGCGGTCGTCGCCGTTTGCAAGGCCGCGAAGAGTTCTTCCGGCCAAATCGGCTTGGTGACGTAGCCGTCCATGCCTTGCGCCAGGCAGTGCTCACGGTAACCTTCGACGGCGTGCGCCGTCATCGCGATGATCGGCAGATGTCGACCGGTGCCGGCTTCGCGATCGCGCCAGATGCGCGTCGCCTCGAGGCCGTCCATCTCCGGCATCTCGACGTCCATCAGCACGACGTCGAAGGAGAATTGCTCCAGCGCCGTCAGGGCCTCGCGGCCGTTCTCCGCGGCGATCACTTGATGATGCCCCATTTCCAGGAACCCGAGCGCCACCTCGCGATTCACGAAACCGTCTTCCACGAGCAGAATGCGGAGCGGACGGAGGTCGCCCTGCGCGGGGCCGGCGGCCGCCGGCGCGAGCGCGGTCGGCGGCGACACGGCGTCGAGCAGCGCCGTGAGCAATTCGGAATGTTTAGCCGGCTTGGCCAGCGATTGCACGTTGCCGAGCGTCGCGAGGCCTTGTTGTGCGATTCGCTCCGAAATCGGCGCGAGCAGCACGATCGGGCAACCGGCATAGTCCGGCAGGTCGCGGATTTCCGCGGGAAGGAACCGTAAATCTTCGTCGTTGAGCTCGGTGTCGAGCAGCAAGACGTCGAACGGCGCGCCCGACTCGCTCGCGAGCCGACACGCGTCGACCGCGGCTTGCGTGCAATCGACGGCCGTCGCCGGCATGTCGTATTCCGCGGCCCAGGCGACCAGCGCCGCTCGTTGCGCCGCGTTATCTTCGGCGATGAGCACGCGCCGGCCGCGGAGTTGCGCGAGGCGTTCGCCGTCTGCGAAGTCCGGCGTCGGCGAGACGGCGAATTGCGCGGTGAAGTGGAACGTGCTGCCGTAGCCCGGCGTGCTCTCGACCCAGATGCGGCCCCCCATGAGCTCGACGAGTTCGGCCGAGATCGAGAGGCCCAGGCCGGTGCCGCCGTATTGGCGCGTCGTCGAACTGTCGGCTTGTTGGAACTTCTCGAAGATCGCTTGCTGCTTATCGGCCGGAATACCGATGCCGGTGTCGCGCACGGCAAAGTGGAGCCGGACGTGATCGGCGGTCTGCTCTTCGACCGCGACGCCGACCTCGATCTCTCCCCGTTCGGTGAACTTGACGGAGTTGCCGACGAGGTTGATGACCACTTGGCGGAGCCGGCCGGGATCGCCGAGCAATTGTCGCGGCACGTCGGGGGCGACGTGTTGCACAAGCTCCAAGCCCTTCTTCGCGGCGTCGCCGGCGCGGATTTGTAGCGCATCGCCGACGACGTCGCGCAGATCGAGCGGCACCGACTCCAGCTCCATCTTGCCGGCCTCGATCTTGGAGAAATCCAAGAGGTCGTTCAGCAGGCGCAGCAAGCCGGCGGCCGATTGCTTCACGAGGCCGAGCCGACTCTGTTGCTGCGGGTTCAGCGGTCCGGCGAGCGTCAACTCGGTCATGCCGATGATGCCGTTCATCGGCGTGCGAATCTCGTGGCTGACCATCGCCAAGAACTGGCTCTTCGCCTGGCTGGCGGCCTCGGCGGCGGCGGTCCGTTCGGCGACGCGCGCTTCGAGCGTCAGGTTCAAGTCTTGAAGTTGCCGGAAGCCGTCGGAATTCTCCAAGGCCGCGCCGCCGAGCGTGGCGACGAATTCCGCGAGCCGCTTTTCGTCGTCGCCGAACAAGTTGCGCAAGTTGCGGTGCAATACATACAGACACGCGACGATGCGGCCGCGAACAAAGACCGGGGTGCAAACGGCCGAAGCTTCCGCGTCGCCGAGCTCTTCCGCTTCGTCGCACGCGATCTCATCCGTCGAGACGGCGGCGCGGCCGGCGCGCAGCGCGTGATCGGCGAGCGAGCGTCGGACGTCGCCGGGGAACCGGGCCTCGGGATGCAGCATGGAGCCGGACTCGCCGGCGACCACTTCGCGCAGCACGTAGCACGTTTCGCCGCGCAAGAGACGCACGGCCGCTTGACGCATTTCTTCGATAATCGTTTGTTCCGACAGCGCGGAAGCGATCCGCCGGCCGGCATCGAGCACCGTATCGAATCGATCGGCCAAGGAGAGCGTCGCTCGGCCGGTCGACGCGGCATCCCCCGTCGATGCGGCCCAAGCGGCAAGTTCCAACGTTTGCACTTCGGCGACCGCCGCTTCCGCAGCGCGCGCGGCGCCCGCTTGACCGAGTTCGGCGGCCGTTTGCCACAGGGCGCGGCGCGAGAGGGCCAACTCGTAGCGGGCTCCCTGCCGCTGCGCCACCGCGATGCTGCGACGGAACAGGCGCATGCCGCGGCCGACCTTCCCCCGACGCACGGCCGCCAGCCCCAGTTCGCGCAGTGCGTGCGGCAGATCGTTTTGAAACCGCCAGGCCAACCGCACGGCCCGGCCGGCGGCACGGTGCGCCGCGCGCAACATCGCGCGGCGTCGGTCGGGCAGGTTGCCTTGATAGCGCTCCCAACGGAGCCGGAGCGCCGTGGCGAGCCAAGCGAGATTCGGCGCGACGTACGCGTTCACGACGCCGGCCTTGCGGGCGATGCGCAGCGCGTCTTCGAACATCTTCACGGCTTCGTCGATTTGGTCGGCGCCGAGCAACCGCACGCCCGCTCCGAGCATGGTTTGCGCGGCGCCTTGGGCGTCGTTGCGCACGCGCCCCACCTCGACGTCGACGATCGCGCGCGGCAGGTTGCCGAGCGCGGCTCGGGCCCAAACGTCGAGGCTGATGCCCGAGGCTTGTTCGTCGCCGAGTTTGAAGCCGGATTCGTAGTTGCGTCGAGCCAGTTGAATCGCGGCGGGGAGATCGCCGAGCCGATAGAGGGCCGCGGCTATTTGGTAGCGCGCGATATGCACTTCCCAAAAATCTCCCATCCGTTCTAGGAGCCGCACGCCTTCGCGTCCCTTCTCGACGCATTCCGCGAACTTCGACCCGGCGTAAAGTACGATGCCGTGGTAGGCGAGCGATTGGCCTTGCCCCCACATGTCGCCGAGCGCTTTGCGAATCTCGAACGATTTCTGGGCGTAGGCCGCGCCGCGGCTGAAGTACGGCACCAGCGTCATGGCCGGCGCATGTTCGGAGTAGGCTTGGGCCAATTCGAGCGTCGGCTGGTAGCGCTCGCCGAGATTCATGCCGCGCAGATGCGTCCAAAGCACGTGAATCTTGCTGCGAAGGAACCAGTAGCCGTGGGCGAGGCGGCTGAAGAGCCGCCAGCTTAAGCGTTCGGCTTCGTCGGGTTGTTGCCGACGGCGACCGACGAACCAGCGCGGAGCCAGCGTATGGAGGACTTGTACGCCGACTTCCCAAAAAAACAGTACGAGCAACGTGGTGAAATTTCGCGGCACGTAGCGGCCAAGCAATCGCAATGCCGCTTCGAAGGAGTCGATGGCCCGTTCGATGTCGCCCCGCTTGAAGGCGAGCTCGCCGAGTTTGCCGCGGATTTCCGCTTGCGCGAAGTTGCCTTCCGCCAGCAGCGCGGCCCGTTCGAACAGCTCGGCCGACGCGGCGTAGTCGCCGCGGAGCATGAGCACGTCGCCGTGGCCTTGCAGCACGCGGTAACGGGTCGCCGGGTCGGCTTGCGCCGCGCCCCGTCCGGCGATCTGGTATTGTTGCTCAGCTACTTCAAGAGCGTGTCGCGCGCGGGCTTGCTCGGCGGCTTCGAGGGCGTAGGGCAGCGCTTGTCCGTGCTCGTCGGCGGCGTCGAAGTGATAGGCGAGCTCGAAGGAATTGCGATTCCCCTGCACGCGCAAATGCAACGCGGCGCGAAGATGCAGCCGTTTGCGTTCTTCGTCGCCGAGCCGGGCCAGCAAGGTCTCGCGAATCTTGTCGTGCACGAAGACGCACCGCGCGCCGTCGGAACGCATCCAAAGCAGATGACGCTCGCGGGCCAAATCGCGCAGCTCGAGAGTCGCGTCCGATCCTTGGCCCGAGAGTTCGACGGCCGATTGCCAGTGGAACTCCTTGCCGAGCACGGCGCCGGCCGCCAACAATTGCGCGGCTCGCGGCGGGAGCAAATTGATACGATGCGCGAGGAACGAGGCGGCATGTTGCGACGATTGTAGGTCGGCGACGGCCAACCGCTCGACGCGCCACCCGTCGGCCTCGGGCACCAGCGCTTCCGATTCGACGAGTCCGCGCAACACGGCCGAAGCCATGAAGGGGCTGCCGTCGGCCATCGCGACCACGGCCTCGACGACGTCGTCGGGCAGCGGGCCGGCCATCGATTCGACGAGCCGCCGCAGATCGTCGGCCGAGAACTTCGCAAGCCGCAGTTGCAGCGCGCCGGGCAGAGCGCGCAACGGACTTTCCGCCGGCACTTCTTCCGTGCGATAGGCCGAGACGAGCGAAACGACGCTTCCCGGCGTGCGGCGCTCTTCCTGCACGGCCGACCATTCGACGACAAGCTTCACCGCCGATGCGTCGGCCCATTGGCAATCGTCGAGCACCACCAGCGCCGGACGGCCCAGCGCTCCCAAGGCGTCGATGAAATAGACGAGAGCTTGCACGCTCCGCGCTTCGGCGAACGCTTCCGGCCCGAGATCCTCGGCCGACGTGCAGTCGAGCGTCGCGGCGAGTTGCGGAAGTACCGAAGCGACGATGGTCGCCCGATCGCCCAGTTGCGCGCGGAGGCGAACTCCGAGTTCCGGGTCGCTTGCGACGGCTGCGAGCACTTCTTGCACGACGCCGTCGAGCACCTGAAACGGTCGCAGGCCGACTTCGCTGGTGCCGGTGCCGCGCAACACCCACACGCCTTGGCAGCGCGCGCGTTGCGTCAGTTCGTCGAGCAAGCGTGATTTTCCGCCGCCGGATTCGGTTTCGACGACGATCACCCCGCCGCGTCCGAGGCGGAGATGCTTGAGCTGCACGTCGAGTTGTTCGAGTTCGCGCGTGCGGCCGACGAACGCCGGCTCGGTCAGCGTGCGACGCCGGTCGGACAGACCGACGACGAATTGCGGGTCGTAGTTCCCCTGCTCCAGCGCCGTTTGGATCAGCGCGAGATCGGCCGACACCGCGGCGGCCGATTGATAGCGATCGCGCGGGTCTTTGCGGAGCAGACGTTGCACGACTTCATCGAGCGCGCGCGGCACTTCCAGGCCGAGGCTGCGCAGCTTCGGAACGTGCGCCGTCATGTGCTTCAGCAGCACCGAGCCGACGGTCGTCCCTTCGTACGGCGGGCGACCGGCGAGGATTTCGAAGAACAACGCTCCGGCCGAGTAGAGATCGGCCGGAATGCCGACGTCGCAATCGAGCGAGCCCGCTTGTTCGGGCGAAAGGTACAACACTTCGGCGACCGAACGCGGCACGACGTCCGCATCGTTCGCCGGCGCAATCAGCCCGAAATCGGTCAGCACGGCGGCGGAAGAACGCGGATCGTCGGGTAGAATGACGTTCGTCGGTCGCAGGTTGCGGCATAGCACGCGCCGACCGTGCAGTTCGTCGAGCGCCGAAAACAGGGCGCGGCCGACGGCAAGCGCATGCTCCAATGTCGGGCGCGCGGCGGGCGTGCAAACCAACGGCGCACCCGCGACGTACGGACGAACCCAATAGAGCAGATCGTCGCGGCGGCCGAATTCCAAGACGGGCGCCAAGCCGGGGTGCGCCAGATCCCGTAAGACGGAAGCTTCGTGAGCGAAGCGCGCGTGCAACGGTCCGGCTTCGGAAGTGGTGAGGGTGCGCAAGACGACGTCGCCGAACGCGGCGTCGTGCGCCAGATAGGAAGCGCGCGGGCCGGACGTTTGTAGAAGTCTGTCTACGTAGTAGCGGCCGACGAACGGCACGTCGCTGCGCAAAATCGGCGCAGCGGTATCGTGCTTCGACGGATCGCGCGCGGTGTGCATGCTCGCCGGCCCTAAAAGTGCGGAAACGCCCTACGGAAAGGTAGGTTAGGGCTTACGCGGCGCGCGGCCATTTTCGCGCGGAGCGGGAGTACGCAAGAGAGCCCGTCGCGAATGACGAGGCTGTGAGCGGCGGAGTTCGCCGGTCGCCGATTATGCGGCTTATGACGACGCCCGCCGGCTAGCCGTTGAACTGCAGCAGCGTCTTCTCTTCCGGGGCTTCGCTGCCGAGTTGGCGACGAATCTCGATGAAGCGCTCCTCGTTCTCCAAGAAGGCGTCGACGATTTCCGGGTCGAAGTGCTTGCCGTTGCCTTCGAGGATGATGTTTTTAGCGACTTCGTGGCTGTAAGCCGGCTTGTAAACGCGGGCGGTCGTGAGCGCATCGTAAACGTCGGCCAGGGCGACAATGCGACCGCAGAGCGGGATTTCGTCGCCGCGCAAGCCGTTCGGGTAGCCGGAGCCGTCGAACTTTTCGTGGTGCGTGAAGGCGATGTCGCGGGCCATTTGCAGATATTTGGCCCGAGGATGCGCGGCGGCGGCGGCACTCAAGGTTTCACCGCCGATCACGGCGTGCATCTTCATGACGTCGAACTCTTCCGGAGTGAGCCGGCCCGGCTTGAGAAGGATGTTGTCCGGAATTCCGACCTTGCCGATGTCGTGCAACGGGCTCGTCATGTAGAGCATTTGCACGTACATGCCGTCGAGCAGATCGGCGTGGCGGCCGGTTTTGCACAGCGATTGGCCCAGCACGCGGCAGTATTCGCGAATGCGCTCGAGGTGCGCGCCGGTTTCCGGATCGCGCGCTTCGGCCAGCTTCGCCAGGCTGAAGATCACCAGATCGCGGCTTTCGAGCGACAAGATGCGCTCGGCGACGCACAAGCGAACTTCCAACTCGTCGGGATCGACCGGCTTCGACAGGAATTCGTCGGCGCCGGCGCGGAGTCCTTCGATCAGGTTTTGCGTGCCGGTGCGGGCGGTGAGCAGAATGAAATACGTGTAGCTGACGGAGACGCGGCTGCGGATTTCGCGGCAGAGATCCAAGCCGCTCATCTCGGGCATTTCCCAATCGGAGATCACGAGCTGATACTGACCGCTGCGCAGCGCTTCAAGGGCCTCGCGGCCGTTGGCGGCGCGCGTGACTTCGTAGCCGAAGTATTGGAGCGCATTGTCCAATAAATCTAAGGCGTCGCGATCATCTTCGGCAATCAAAACGCGCATGTTCGTGACTCGTGTCCGTGTGAGCTTGCGTACTAGGTGCGCCGCGGCGCGAGGGCGCCTGCGGCAACGGGTTGAGATTGACGGAATTGTTGAAAACGTTGCCAAGCTTGAGCGACTTCCGTGAGGCAGCCTGCGACGACATCGCACTGGCCGGCTCGCGCGGCATGTTCCATGCGTACGGCGATGCCGTGAAGTTCCGAAGCCGAAACGTTCGCGGTCGTTCCCTTGAATTGGTGGACGAGCCGCGCGAGACGAGGGAGATCGCTCGCGGCGAGGCACTCTTGGATTTGGGCGACTTCGACGGGCAGTCGCTCTTGGAAGCTTGTCAGCAGACGCTCGGCGAGCTCGATGCGCCCCATGCAACGGCGCACGAGTTGATCGAGGTCGAGCGGTAACGTGCTCCCGGCATCGGCCGCGCACGGAAGCCGCGGTGCGACGGGAATGCTCGCGGCGACGCTGGCCGGCCGGACGTTCTCGCGACCCGCGCAGCCCGACCCCGGAAGGGTCGCACCGACGGGCGGATGTTCCGAAATAGGGGTCATGGGGCGTTCTCAACACTTCCGACAAAGGGACATACGTGCGTGCATAACATTCGAAGCCGCGCCGTCGCTCGGCAGGCATGCGACCTGCTGAAGACGGGGCAACGACGGCAAAGCCCGAACGGGGCGCAATGCCCCATTCAGATTCGCTAAGGAACCGTATGTCAGGGGCGCGCTGTGTCAACGGGCACGCCCGAGTGAGCTGATGCGAATCGCATCGATTTCCGATCTGCGCACGTTATAGACTGCGCGATCGTTAAACGCGGAAAGTAAGACTTCGCGCTTACCATAACGTAGCTCGCCGCTGCACATTGCTCGGCGGGAAATGGAGAAAAATGGTGGTTTTGCGAAAAGACCGCTCTTCTCGCGACAAGTTCCGCACACTTGTCCATCGCGGCTCAACGATTGCATCGGCAGCACCGATATTTACGGATAGCGCTGCCGGGATGCGCAGGCGAATCTTATTGCATCGGACGGACCCGCATGGCTCGAACCTTCGAAGAACGAAGCCGCGCGTGCCTGCGCAACGGCCGAGGAGTATTCAGTCGAACCGTTGTCCGTGCGCTGTTTGCCCTGGCGGCGGTCGGCGCGTGGTGGCAACTTGCCGCTTCTCCCGCCGGAGCACAGGGGATCTACCTCCCTTTCGTCGGACCGACGAATCAATCGATGGGCGGGGCGGCCGCGGCTTGTCCCATTGATGCGATCGGGGCGCTGAACTGGAATCCGGGCTCGATCAGCGGATTGGCTTCGAACGAAGTCGCCTTCGGCCTCGGCTTGGCCCTGCCGACGACGTCGCTCGATTCGACCATCAATGCCAATGCGCTCGGCCCCGGCAATCCGCCCATCAATCTTGCCGGCACGAGCGAAAGCGAACCGGGCGTTTGTCCCGTGCCGACCATCGGCTTCGTGCATCGCAATCCCGGCTCGGCTTGGACGCTCGGGGTCGGCATCTTCGGCGTCGGCGGCTTCAGCGCCAACTATCCCGCGAGCGCGACCAACCCGATTTCCTTGCCGCAACCCAACGGCCTCGGCGAATTGCACGCCAAGGTCGAGCTCTACCAAGTAACGCCGACGATTTCGTACGCGTTGTCGGATCGGCTGTCGCTGGGCGTAGCGCCGGTGCTGAACCTAGCGAACTTCAACGGCGACCCGTTCTTTCTGGCGCCGCCCAATGCCGACGGCACCTACTCGCCGGGCTTCGGCACGCGCACCGCGTTCGGCGGCGGATTTCAACTCGGCACGTATTACATCACCGAGAGCGATTTCCGCGTCGGGCTCAGCTACAAGAGCCCGCAGTGGATCGAACCTTTTCGGTTCAACTCGCAAGACGAGAACGGGCTGCCGCGATTCTTTAAGTACAACTTCGATCTGCCGTCGATTACGACGCTCGGCTTCGCCTACTCCGGCTTCGAGCGCTGGCTGTTCGCTTTCGACATGCGGTACTTCGACTACGCGAACGCCGACGGCTTTTCGCAACAAGGATTCCTGCCGACCGGCGCCGTGGCGGGGCTCGGTTGGAAGAGCATTTTCTCGTTTGCGCCCGCCGTGCAGTGGAGCGCCACGGACCGTCTGACGCTGCGGGCCGGCTACACGTTTAATGAGAACCCGATTTCGAGCGGCCAAACGTTCTTCAACGTGGTTTCGTCGTTGATCATCGAACATTGGTTGAGCTTCGGCGCAACGTACCGCTGGAATCAGCGGGTGTCGTCGACGATCGCCTACTCGCACGGCTTCGAGAACTCCGTGACGGGGCCGATCTATCACCCGGTGTTCGGACCGCTGGCGGGCACCAGCGTCACGGAGCGGGTTTCCGCCGACATGCTCAATGCCGGCATCACCGTGCATTTCTAGGGGGCGATTTGCCGCACCGCGGTCGGCGCAGGACGGCCCGCATGGGGGTTGCCGTCGGTGTGGGCTCGCGGGCTCATCTTGTCGCAATCGGGGCGAAGCGGGATACTTTCGTCGTTCGGAATCCTACGCGGCCGCACATCGCATTCGAGACGTCGGCGCCCCCTGGTTTGACCTCGTCGCCGCAGTTCAGTGCGGCGGCTTTCCCAAGCCGCCCTGTCGAGAGCGTTTGTTTTGGCCCCATTTCGCACCGTCAACACGGTTCTCATCGGCTTCTTTCTGTTCGCGGCGGTCCACTACCTCATCATGTGGTGGTTCTCCCGGCGTGAACGGGTGATGTTGCTGTTCGCGGCGACGTCGCTGGTCGGCGCGATCTTGGGAACCCATCTCGTGCGACTGGGAAGCGCAACCACGATCGCCGAATACCAAGCCGCCTTTGACGCCCGAACGACTTGGGGCTTGATCGGTACGACGCTCACCGCCTGGGTGATTTCGGCGGTGACCGGCGTGCGCGCGCCTCGCTACTTGTCGTTCGTCACCGCGCTTCTCGGGATCGCGTGGTTCACGAACGCCTGCGGCTACTCCTTGGCGGGCCCGATCCTGGCGTTGGACTACGTCGAACTCCCTTGGGGTGAGACGGTCGCACTGGGACGGCGCGCGCAACGCTATGGCATCGGAGTACCGATCTATCTCATCGTGTTGTCCGTGCACTTCTTCGGACTTTACTCCGGAACGCGCTTGTTGCGGACCGATCGCGTCGGCGGCGCTTTGGTGTTGGCCGCGGTCGTCGCGGGCTTCGCGGCCTCGTCGAGCGGAGTCGCGGCCGACTTACTCAAGCGGAAGATTCCCTATTTCGGCGGACTGTCCTACGCGTTTTGGATCGTGCTGGTTTCCGTCTTACTGGCGCGCGAGTATCGGCGACGCACGGAAGCCCTCGCTGAAAGCGAAAAACGCTATCGAACGATCATCGCGAATCAGACGGAGTTCGTCGTGCGGTGGTTGCCCGATGGCACGCGAACGTTCGTCAACGACAGCTATTGCCGCTACTTCGGCGTGACCGAAGAGCAATGCGTCGGTACGAGCTTCATGGCGCTCGTGGCGCCGGAGTTTCGTCAGGCCGTGCGCGACAAAGTGTCGAGTCTTTCCCCGGAGAACCCCGTGGCGATCGACGAGCATCTTTCGTACGACGCCGCCGGAAATCTTTGTTGGCAGGAATGGCGCTGCCGCGGCATGTTCGACGGCCAAGGACGCTTGTTGGAGTTGATCTCGACGGGGCGCGACGTCACGGAACGCCGCATTGCCGAAGAGATCTTGCGCCGCAACGAAGAACGCTATCGCTTGCTCACGGAGCAGGCCCGCCTCGTGCTGTGGGAAGGGGATCCCCGGTCGCTCCTGTTTACGTACGTCAGCGAATCGGCGGCCGAGCTCATCGGCGAACCGCCGGAGAAATGGTATCTCCCGAACTTTTGGCCCGAGCATATTCATCCCGACGATCGGGCCGAGGCGTTGGAAAGTTGCCGCGTGTCGACTGCGCGGCGCGAAGACCATCGGTTCGAGTATCGCATGCTCCGCGCCGACGGCGGCGTGATTTGGGTGGAAGACATCGTCAAGGTGATCGTCGATCCGACGACCGGCGTCGTCTCGCTGCGCGGCTTGCTGATCGACGTTACGTCGCGCAAGGCCGCCGATGAGGAACTACGGGAAAGTCGCGAACGGTTTCGCAGCGCGTTTGATTCCGCCGCGGTGGGCATGGCCATCGTCGGTCTCGACGGCAGATTTCTGAAGGTCAATCAGGCGCTTTGCGAGATGATGGGCTATGCCGAGAAGGAGTTGCTCGCCTCGGACGTCGAATCGATTTCGCACCCCGAGGACCTGATTGCCGATCTCGAACTCGTACGACGCGCCTTGGCCGGAGAGATTTCTCAGTTCGACTTGGAAAAGAGATATCGACATCGGGACGGCCGCACCGTCTGGGGTTGGCTTTCCGCGTCGTTGGTTCGCGACGCCGTCGGTAACCCGCTCTATTTTGTTTCGCAAGTTCAGGATTTGACCGATCGGAAACGGCTTGAGGAGCAACTGCGCCATTCGCAGAAGATGGAAGCGATCGGGCGGTTGGCCGGCGGGATTGCGCACGATTTCAACAACATCATCACCGTAATCTCCACCTACGGCGGCTTATTGAACGAACGGCTTCCGGCCGACGACTTTAATCGCGAAGCGGTGCGCGCCGTACTCGACGCCGCCGAACGCGCTACCCGACTGACGCGGCAGATTTTGGCGTTCGGTCGCCGGCAGATGTTGCAGCCGACCTTGGTCGATCTCAATCGCGTGGTGTGCGAAGCGGAGCCGTTGTTGACGCGGCTCTTGATGAACGGCTCCCGTCTCGTGCTTTCGCCGGCCTCGCGCCCCTGCACGGTGAAGATCGATCGAGATCAGTTGGAACAGGTCTTGATCAATCTCGCCGTAAACGCGCGCGACGCCATGCCTGAAGGCGGCGAACTGACGATCGGCGTGCGCATCGTCGAGGCCGAGGAAATCGCCGGTCCTCAGGTGGAAGAGCGGCGCGCCGGTCCCTACGTCGAACTGTCGGTTTCCGACACCGGCATGGGAATCGACGACGAGACGAAGAACCGAATCTTCGAGCCCTTTTTTACGACGAAGCCCGCGGGCAAAGGCACCGGCCTCGGATTGGCCGTGGTTTACGGGATCGTACGCCAGAGCGACGGGGACATCGAGGTCGATAGTCGCGTCGGCGGCGGCACGACGTTTCGCGTTCGCTTGCCCTACGCCCACGGCTCGCCGGAGGTCGCCGAAAGCGAACCGCCGCCGCGTCTGCCGGGCCTCGGCACGGTGCTGCTCGTCGACGACGAAGAGCCGATTCGGACCGCCGTTTGCGCCGTGTTGGAGGAGGCGGGCTACGAGGTGATCACGGCCGGCGGCGGTCATGAGGCGCGCGGCATTATCGAATGCGACGAGCGGATCGACGTCCTGCTTACCGACCTCGTCATGCCCGGCTGCGACGGCCGGGAAACGGCCGCCATGGTGCGCTCGATACGGCCGCGGCTGCCCATCATCATCATGAGCGGTCGGCACGATCAGTTGGCGAAGCTTCCCGCGGGGATCGCCGACGCGGCCCTGGAAAAACCGTTCACGGCCGCGGATCTTTCCGAAGCGGTGCGCCGCGCTTTAAGCGCGTCGTCGGCGAACGTGAGTCGCTAACTCAGCAACTCCGGCGAGGTCGTTCGCTCCAACCCGACCGCATGTGCATAGCCGGGAATGCGCGACGGTCCTCTCTGCGACTCGTGGTCGATGCGATAGTCGGTGATTCGATTGCGCCCGGCGCTGCGCGATCGGGCCGCGTCCATGTCGATGGTCGCGACGATTCGCCCTAGTTGCGCGACCGAAGAAATCCCGAGCTTCGTAAAGATCTGCTTGCGGTGGTTTTCGACCGTGCGAATCGAGACGCCCAAGCGCGCCGCAACGGTCTTGTTCGGCAGTCCGTCCAAAATCATGCCGATCGTCGAGCGTTCTTTCTCGTTGATCGTGCTCCACACCCGCCGCGCTTCGCAATCGAGAGCGATTCGTCGTCGATTGGTCCGGCTCCAACGGCAAGCCTCGTCGACGGTCTGGCGCAATAGTTCGATCTCGATCGGCTTTTGCAATACGGTCCAACAGCCGAGCGTCATCGCTTCGAGCGTGTTGGAAACGTCGGCGTAGCCGGAGATGATGATGTTCGGCCGATGGAGCGACGCTTCATCGCTCGACATCGCATGAATGACCTCCAAGCCGTATTCTTCCGCCAGGCGAAGGTCGACCAGCGTACATCCGACGCGCGTGTTCAAGTCGGGGAGCGCGGCTGTGAATTCCGCTTTAGACGCATATAACCGGACTTCGACGGGAAGCGCGGCCAGCGCAGCGGCGACGGCCCGTGCGATAGGTAGGTCGTCGTCCAGAATGGCGACACATGCCCGTTCGTCGCAGACCTCGACGCCGTGCTCGACGACCTTTTCAACCATGTGGTTTAAGTCGTCGTACGACTGTTGGCTGCTCATGAATCCACTTCCGAACTAAAGATAAGACGTAGGCAAATAAAGACTTGCGCAGCCATCAAAGCTTGCTATCTAAATACTTCGGCTTGCTTCGGCGGCGGACTTAACGCAGTGAGTCAGGAAATACCCCAACTAATAGGGAAGGCAATTGCCGTGGACGAACGTACGGCCGGAATTATCGACATTCTAGAATCTCAAGGCAAGCTGTTGAATATCGTTAACGGCAGTCGTCTCTTTCGTTTGAAAGCAAACGAGCGACCGGCTCATAAGAGCGTGCCGCGAAGCACGATCATCGCCGCAGTGAAATAGATGATGAGGCCGGTCACATCGACCAATGTCGCTACGAATGGCGCCGACGACGTCGCCGGGTCGAGCCCGCACCGCTTGATGAGGATCGGCAGCATCGAACCGGAGATAGTTCCCCACAGCACGATAAAGAGCAGCGAGACGGCGACGGTGAGCCCGACCAGCGGCCAATGTTCGCCGTAGATGTCGCTAAACATGCTCCACACCGCGATCCGGCAAAAGCCGATCGTCCCCAACACGCTTCCCAGCAGGAAGCCCGACAGAATTTCGCGGCGAAGCACGGTTCGCCAATCGCGGGGTTTGATCTCGCCGACGGCCAGGGCCCGCACTAGGAGCGTGGCCGCCTGCGAACCGGAGTTGCCGCCGCTAGAAATAATGAGCGGCACGAACAGCGCCAGCACCACGGCCTTTTCAATCTCGCCTTCAAAGGCCCCCATCGCCGAAGCGGTCAGCATTTCGCCGAGAAACAACACGGTCAGCCAACCGGCGCGTTTTTTCACCAAGCTCAACACCGGCGTCGTTGCATACGGTTCGTCGAGCGCTTCGACACCGCCGAATTTTTGAATCTCGCGAGTCGCCGTCTCTTCGGCGATGTCCAGTACGTCGTCGACGGTGACTACGCCCAAGAGTACGCCGCGGCGATCGACCACCGGCAGCACCGTGCGGTCGTATTTGCGAAACTTTTCCACGGCCGCGCTTTCCGCGTCGGTAACCTGCAGCGCAATATACCGACGGTCCATGAGTTCGCGCACGGTGCGCTCCGGCGGCGAGAGCAGGATGTCGCGCATCCGAATGTCGTCGACGAGGTGGTGTTGATCGTCGGCCACGTAAACCGCGTTGAGCGTTTCGCTGTCGCGTCCCACACGTCGCACGTGGTCGAGCACTTGATGGATCGTCCAGTTCTCCTTTACGCCGATAAAGTCCGGCGTCATGATTCGCCCGACCGTCCCCGCGCCGTGCGAAAGCAAAGCCCGAGCCTTGCGCTGATTCTCCGGCGTCAGCAACGTCAGCAGCCGCTCGATTTCCTCCGGGCCTAGCCCTTGGAGCGCCGCCGTGCGGTCGTCGGGCGCAAGCTCGTTGAGAATACGCGTCAGCTCGTCTTCCGGCAGCGTCTTGAAGAGTTCCTGCTGGACGAGATGCGGCAAGTGCTCGAACGTGCGGGCCGCCAATTCCGGCGCCAAACACTGAAACGCGACGATGTCTTCATACGGCCCGAGGTCGCGAAGTAAATCGGCGATGTCGACGGGCAACCAACGGTTGAGCACCTCGCATAACGTCTCGCGATCCCGATCGTGGATCAGTTCGCGAATCTCGGGAAGCGCGAGTTTTTCCAGCAGAGTCATGGTACGCTCGAAAGGAAGTGGCTTTCGGGGTCGAACCGCTCCCTATTCTAAGCGGCCGAAGTTTGCCTGCGCACTTCTCGTGCTTCGCCGCGTCGCGAATCCCAATCGCTCCGTTCCTTTCGGTTTTGTTATTTTCCGTCGGCTCCGGGGCGGGATGCGTGCTCGACGAGTTGCCGCAGTTGGTCGCCGAACTCGCGCGCGCTCCAGAGCGATTTGCCGACGCCCCAAGCTTTGTCGGTCACCGTCGTGTCGATGTCGGTGAAAATAAAGTCTTCCTCATGTCGTCGGCTGCGCACGACGATCTCGCCCGCCGGATCGATGATATAGCTGTCGCCGTAGCCCACGCCGTCGTAGCGGCTGACGCTTTCTTCTTTGCCGCCGAGTGAAACGTTGTTGCCGCGCACGAAGTAGACGGAATTCTCGACGGCTCGGGCCGTGTGATCGGCGCGCACGTGCATAAAGTGCCGAATCAATCCCGGCGCGTTGATGTAGTTGAAATGCGGCGCGAAGACGACTCGGGCTCCCTGCAGCGCGAGCAGCCGCGTCGGTTCGATATAGCCGCCGTCGGAACAGATGACGACGCCGAACTTCAAGCCTTTGTGTTCAAAGACGGGGAACTCCCGACCTTGCTTGTGAAACTTCATGTAGGCCGAGCATTTGCTGTAATGGCCGAGCAAATGCCCCTTGTGAAACACGACGGCCGTGTTGAAGAGGTCGTCGCCGCGCAATTCGTTGAAGCCGACGATGCCGGCCGCTTCAAAGCGGGCCGATTCGTCGAGCAGCCGCATGATCTGCGGCGAGTCGATGGTAAACGCCCCGCGGCGGGCGACTTCGCCGTCGTCGGGATAGCCGGTCAGAAAGCATTCGGGAAAACAGACGACGTCGACCCGTTCTTGGTCGGCCCGCGCTAAAGAAACCACCACCTTGGCGAGGTTCCCGTCGAAGTCGGCGAGCTGAGAATCGAGTTGGGCGTGACCGATGCGCATCGTCGTAACTCCCCTAAACAAATTCGTTGCCTCGAACCGAGCTTTGGACCATATTACACGCTTCCCGCCCGGCTCACCTCATTCCGCAGTTTCCCGCCTGGAGATTTTGCCATGACGTTTCGAACCTCGCGTCGTACATTCGTTCGCTCTTTGTTCACGGCGGGCGCCGTAGCGTCGTTTCCCGCCGTTAGTTGGTCCCGCGTCGCCGGAGCCAACGAGCGACTGAACATCGCCAGCATCGGCCCGGGCGGCAAAGGTTGGAGCGATCTCACCGGTGTGGCGGCGAGCCCGGCCGTCGACGTGGCGATGCTCTGCGATATCGATTCCTCGGCCATGCACCTGGGCCGCGCGGCGGAGAAGTACCCGCAGGCCAAGACCTTCAGCGATTGGCGCAAGGTCCTCGACGAAGGCAAGCGGATCGAGGCCGTGATCGTATCGACGCCCGACCATATGCACGCCCCCATCTCGTTGGCCGCGATGCAGCTCGGCAAGCACGTCTTCTGCCAGAAGCCGCTCACGCACACGGTACACGAGGCGCGGCAAATGAAGCTCGCCGCGAAGAAGTACGGCGTCGTCACACAGATGGGCAACCAGATTCAATCGCACGAAGCGTATCGCACGGCGGTGGCCATCGTTCACGCAGGCCTCATCGGCAAAGTGAAGTCCGTGCACTCCTGGCAGGGCGGCACGCCGCGCTGGCCGCGGGCCATCGAACGGCCGGCCGGCACGGACCCGGTGCCGACGAGCGTCGAATGGGACCTGTGGCTCGGCGTCGCTCCCGAACGGCCGTACGTCAAGGAAATGTATCACCCGTTCAATTGGCGCGGCTGGCAAGATTTCGGCACCGGCCAACTAGGCGACTTCGGCTGCCACATTCTCGACCCGGTATTCAAGTCGTTGAAGCTTACCGCCCCGACGAAGCTCACGGCCGAAGCCCCGCCGATCAACAACGAAAGCTGGACGAAGTCGGCCGTGGTCCGCTACGAGTTCCCGCAAACCGAATACACGGCCGGTACGCTGCCGCTGGTCTGGTACGACGGCGACGGCGTCACCCCACCGCGCGACATGCTCGGCGACGTTCCCGCCTCGTTTAAGCTGCCCAATGCCGGTTCGGTTCTCGTCGGCGAGAAAGGCTCGCTCGTCGTGCCTCACGTCGCCCTGCCCAAGCTCTTCCCCGAAGAAAAGTTCCCGGCCCAAGACGTGCCGAAGGTCGCCGGAGTCGATCACTACGTGCAATTCGCCGACGCCTGTCGCGGCGTCGGTGCGACGACTTCGCACTTCGACTTCGCCGGCGGCCTGACCGAAACGGTGATGCTCGGCACGATCGGCATTCGCATGCCCAAAGAGGAACTGCTCTGGGACGCCGCGAAACTGCAGATCACGAACAACTCCACGGCCCAATCCCTGGTGTCGAAGCCGTATCGCAAGAAGTGGGAACCGCAGTGGATTTCCTAATAGCTCGTTGATTCGGATCCCGTTATCCATTCGGGCTTAGCCCGGTCGTTCGCGACCGGGCCCCGCAATCCGTCTAAATATCTCAGTGAGCCCGCCGATGCTACGCTTGCCGCTTTGCGCGATCGTCTGCCTTCTGTTCACCGCAATCGCGCACGCCGACGAAGATGCTCCGGCGAAGCGTGCGCCCTGGACCACTTCGCGCATCCACGGCTCGCCGGAGAAGCCGGAGCCGTATCGGGTCGCGTCGGCGTTCCCGAAGCTCCGCTTCAGCTTCCCCACAAGCGTCGAAGAAGTTCCGGCGACCGATCGCTTGCTCGTCACCGAGCGCGACGGCAAGGTTTTTAGTTTTCCGCGCGTCGTTGATGTCGAGATCGCCGATGTCGCTCTCGATCTCGGCACGTTGCTGCCCGACGAACTCAAGCAGAAGAAGGTTTCGTTGTGGGACGCCGAGTTCGACCCGCAATTCGCCGCCAACCGCGCGCTCTACCTTTGCTACGTACATCCCGGCGAAGGGGGCCACACGCGCGTCTCGCGGTTCACCGTCACGAAGGCCGGCGAGCAATCCGCCGACAAGGCCGCGCCCGTTCGCATCGATCCGGCGAGCGAACTCGTCATGATCACTTGGCCCTCGGGCGGCCATAACGGCGGCTGCCTGGAGTTCGGCGTCGACGGCATGCTCTACATCTCCACCGGCGACGGCTCCGGCCCCAATCCGCCCGACGGCCTGACCGTCGGCCAAACGGTCGACGACTTGCTCGGCGCGATCTTGCGCGTTGACGTCCGCGCCGCGACGAAGGAGAAGCCGTACGCGGTGCCGAGCGATAATCCGTTCGTTACCGAGCCGGTCGGCGCGAAGCCGGAAATCTGGGCCTACGGCTTGCGCAACCCCTGGAAGTTCGGCATTGATCCCAAGTCGGGCGACATCTTCGCTGCCGACAACGGTTGGGAGTCGTGGGAGATCGTGCATGAGATCGTCCGCGGCGGCAATTGCGGCTGGCCGATCATGGAAGGGCGCGCGGCGCTCCGCACGGAAGTAAAGCCCGGGCCCACGCCGATCCGCCCGCCGGTGAAAGACCACCCCCATACGGAAGCCAACTCCGTCATCGGCGGCCCCGTCTATCGCGGCTCGCAATTGCCCGACCTCGCCGGCTCGTTCGTCTACGGCGACTACATCACCGGCACCATTTGGAGCGTCCGCAAAGAGCCCGACGGCACGACCGCGCATCGCACGCTCGTCGACACCGACCTGCGAATCGTCGCCTTCACCGCAATGAGCGACGGCGATCTCTACGTGCTCGACTACGACCTGACCGGCCAAATCTACAAACTCGAACCCTCCGGCTTGCCGGACACGAGCGCCACGTTCCCGCGCAAATTGAGCGAAACGGGGCTCTTCTCCAATCTGGCGACCATGCAGCCGGCGCCGGGGGTGGTGCCCTACTCCGTACGCGCCGAGCGCCGGCTCGACGACGCGAAAGCCGAGCGATACGTCGCGATCCCCGGCGACGCGAAGGTGCGCCTTGCGGAAAACATCTTGGAGGCCGCCGAGTATCCCGAGGGAACCGTGCTCGTAAAGCAGATCACCATGCCGGCGATCGGCAAACAGCCCGAGACGCGCCTTGAGACGCAACTGCTCCACTACGAGCGCGGCCGCTGGAATCCGTATTCCTATCTTTGGGACGAAGCCGGAAAGGACGCGACGCTCGTAGGCGCCGGCGGCGCGACGCGCTCGATCCGCGTTCGCGACTTGCTCGAACTCGAAGCGCCCGACGCCGTCACCGACGGAACTTGGAACGTGAGCGCCGTGAACGAATGCAAACTCTGTCATAACGCCGGACCTAAATTCGTGCTCGGCTTCGCTCGCAATCAGCTCGACGTTCCGACCACCACGAGTTCCGCGGGCCAAGGCGGACAGTTGGCGAGTCTGATCGCGCAAAACGTAATCGCGCCCGTCGCGTCTCTCGCCGTGAATGATCCTTGGCGTTTGGTCGACCCGCACGACGAATCGCAACCGCTCGAAGATCGCGCCCGCTCGTATCTGCACGCCAATTGCGCTCATTGCCATCATCCTGGCGGCAACGCGATTGCGTCGTTCCATCTGCGGCGCGAGTTGCCGTTCGATAAGCTCAACACGAACAAAGGCTCCGGCATCGGCACGTTCGGCCTCGACGATCCCAAGATCATCACGCCGGGAGAGCCGTATCGGAGCCTGCTGCTCTACCGGATGTCGAAGCTCGGCTACGCGCGGATGCCGTACATCGGTTCGCGCGTCGTCGACAGCGAAGGCGTAGCGCTCGTGGCCGATTGGATCGCCTCGCTCGCTCCTAAATCGCCGTCGCCGGGAACCGCGCCGAAGAACGATGCCGAGATCGCGTCGCAACTCGAAACCACCGGCGGAGCGCTGGCCGCATCGACGGCCCTGCATCGCCGCTACGCAGCCGGCGAAGCACCGAACGCCGCTCTGGTGAAGGCCGGCGTCGCCGCGCGGTCCGACGTGCGCGGACTCTTCGAGAACTTCATCCCCGAGGCCCAGCGGCGCAAAACGCTCGGCCCGAACGTCGACCCCGCGGCGATTCTCGCCCTGCGCGGCGACTATGAGCGCGGCAAATTGATCTTCTTTAGCGACGGCGCGCGCTGCCGCAATTGCCATGAACTGGACGACCCGGAAAAGTCGTTCGGGCCCACGCTCGCGGAAGTGAACAAGAAGCATCCCAAGCTCGGCGACTTGTTGCAGCATGCTTTGCAGCCGTCGCTGAAGATCGACGAACCGTACGCCGCCTACACGGTGACGACCGCCGCCGGCCTCACGCTTACCGGACTGCTCGTCGAACAAACGCCGCAAGAGATCGTCGTCCGCACGCCGGAGAAGAAGGTCGTGCGACTCGCACGGAAAGACGTCGAGGAACTCCAAAAGGGAGATAAGTCGCTGATGCCGGAGCGGGTTCTCAGCGACCTCACGGCCCAAGAGGCGGCCGATTTGTTCGAGTACGTCCGCCGGCAGACGGTGAAAAAGTAGTCGGCAAGAATCGTCGTAAGTCCTGAATCGATCGCGCGACTTACGTCGATTCTCGTTTTCCCGCTGCGTACATAAGTCGCGTTATGTACGCACCCCTTGTGGGTTTTGAGGTTGTGCGTACTTAGAAACCGTTATGTACGCAGTGCGTACATAACCGTCGGCGT
>CAZWDN010000037.1:0-24000 GCA_964633125.1 uncultured Pirellula sp.
GCGGAAGTCGCCGACCGTTGCCGGTTTTCTCTCGACGAACTTCGCTACGAGTATCCCGAAGAGTTGGCGCCGGCGGGCATTACTCCGGCCGAATATCTACGCAAGCTTACTTGGGATGGAGCGGCGGAGCGTTATCCGGCGGGCGTTCCCGCCAAGGTGCGCGATCTCGTAACGCGCGAACTCGGGCTGATCGAAGAACTGCGCTACGAAGCATATTTTCTTACGGTCTGGGACCTCGTGCGCTTCGCTCGTTCGCAAAACATTCTCTGTCAAGGGCGCGGCTCGGCCGCCAATTCGGCCGTCTGTTATTGCCTCGGCGTTACGGCCGTCGATCCCGATCGAACCGACGTGCTTTTCGAGCGGTTTATCAGCAAGGAACGAGACGAAGCGCCCGACATCGACATCGATTTCGAACACGAGCGTCGCGAAGAAGTGCTGCAATACGTCTACGACAAATATGGGCGGGAACGGGCCGCCATGACCGGCGTGACCATTCGTTATCGTACGCGTTCGGCATCCCGCGAGGTCGGCAAGGCGCTCGGCCTGCCCGAGGAGCAGATCAACGCGCTGGCCAAGACGTTCGTCGACCATCATCGCAATCCTGAAACCAAATGGCAGGAGTGTTGCCAAGACGGCGGGCTCGATCTCGATAGCCGCCGAACGCGGCAATTTATCTTGCTGGCGAGCGAGCTGGTCGGCTTTCCGCGGCATCTCTCGCAACACGTCGGCGGCATGGTCGTGAGTCGCGGCCCCTTGTGCGAAATGGTGCCGATCGAAAACGCCGCAATGCCGGGCCGCACCGTGATCGAGTGGAACAAAGACGATCTCGACGTGCTCGGTTTGCTCAAGGTCGACTGCCTAGCCCTCGGCATGCTCACGGCCATTCGCAAATGTTTCACGCTCATCGAAGGCGCCGGCGGCCCACAGCTCACGCTGGCCGATGTTCCGGCGGAAGATCCGGCCGTGTACGAGATGGTGTCGCGAGCCGACACGATGGGCGTGTTCCAAATTGAAAGCCGGGCCCAAATGAGCATGCTGCCGCGTCTTCGACCGGCGAAGTTTTACGACCTCGTAATCGAGGTGGCGATCGTTCGCCCCGGCCCGATTCAGGGAAACATGGTCCATCCGTACTTGCGGCGTCGCGCCGGAGAAGAGCCGGTGGAGTATCCCACCGAAGAAGTTTGCCAAGTGTTGCACAAGACGCTCGGCGTGCCGATCTTCCAAGAGCAGGCGATGAAGCTCGCGATCGTCGCTGCGGGATTTACGCCGGGCGAGGCGGATCGATTGCGCCGGGCGATGGCCGCTTGGCGCCGCAAAGGAGGGCTCGACGCATTTCGAGACAAGCTGCTCGACGGCATGCGCGCCAACGGCATCGCCGATGAATTCGCCGAACGGCTCTACCAACAAATCTGCGGCTTCGGCGAATACGGCTTTCCGGAATCGCACGCCGCGAGCTTTGCGCTGCTGGTCTACGTGTCGGCTTGGTTGAAGTGCCGCTACCCGGCCGCCTTTTGCGCGGCGCTGATTAATAGTCAGCCGATGGGTTTCTACGCCCCGGGCCAGCTCATTCGCGATGCCCGAGAGCACGGCGTAACGATTCTTCCGATCGATGTGAGCCATAGCGATTGGGATCTCACGCTGGAGCAAGCGGAAACGCCGACCGTTCGGCTCGGCTTGCGGCTCTTGCAGGGAATGCCCGAAGCGGCGGCTCGGCGGATGATGGCGGCCCGTCGCGCCGGTCCGTTCTCGTCGACGGCCGATCTAGCCCGCCGTGCCGACCTCGGGCAGCCGCTGCTGTTGTTGCTGGCTCGAGCCGATGCGCTGCGTCTGGCTTCGAATCATCGCCGCGCAGCGATCTGGAACGCCTTGGCTGAGCGGCGCGATCGCAATCGCCCGCTGTTTGCCGAGTTGTCCGCCGACGAAGAGCCCTTCGCCGCCCCTTCGCTGCCGCCGGCACTTTCACCGCTGGAGGAGGTTTTGGCCGATTATCGCTCGGCAGGTTTTTCATTGCGGGCCCACCCCATTTCATTTCTTCGCGAGCAGTTGCGCCGGCGTCAGTGCCTTTCGGCCGTGGAACTCGCAGAGCACAAACATGGCGAACTCGTTCGCACGGCCGGGCTGGTATTGCTCCGCCAACGTCCCGGCACGGCGAAGGGTATTACGTTCGTCACCCTCGAAGACGAGGCGGGCGTCATCAATCTCGTGCTCCATGCGGCCGTTTGGCAGCGTTATCGCGAAGTAGCCCGAGCGGCAAAGGTTTGGCTGGTCGACGGACGGCTGGAAAAGAAGGAGCAGATCGTGCATGTCGTGGCCGCGAGGCTGGTCGACCTTACGTCGAACCTGAGCGACATCGCCCAGCGTTCGCGCGACTTCCAATAGCCCGCCCGGCTCCACGAAAAACTTCCCAAGCTGCCAATTCGCCGCTCGACGTCTCGAAGCCGTCGGAGGTCGAACGCATTGCCGAGGATCGGCGTTTCACACGTGCCGACGGGCATGAATCCACTTCCCCAGCAAAAACACCTCTTGCTCCCTGCCGCGCGAACAGGCATAAGTGCTTGCGCGTCGTCGGACATCGACGGCCGCGAAGCGCACGCCGTGCCGACGTAAACTGTGTACCGCCAACACTCTGCGTAGAAGTGAAGAATCGAACGAACGACGCCCGAGCATCCTGCGGCACACGGTTTGCGATTTGCTCGGAGTTGATCCACGTCGCATAACGACAACTCGCCCAGCCGAGACCGCCTGAAAAATCGGATTCCGTACGCCCGCACACCGCCAAGAGCCGAACCCCATGCCCTTCCACGCCTACGACAGCGAAGGCTTCTACGACGAAATGTTCGAGGCCGACGGCTCGCCGCGGCTTCGCTCCGCATTGCTGGCCGACCGAATCCGTGCCCTGACCGACGGCGAACTCTCTCGCCGGCAACAAGCGGCTGAACGCGCCTTGCTCAACATGGGCATCACGTTCAACGTCTACGGTCACGAAGCCGGCACCGAGAAGGTCTGGCCGTTCGACGTGATTCCCCGCATCATCGAACATGCCGAATGGCAATACCTGGAACGCGGCCTGAAGCAGCGCATCCGCGCGCTCAATCTCTTTATCGACGATCTCTACCACGATCGGAAAATCGTCAAAGACGGCATCGTGCCGGGCGATTTGGTCGAGTCGGGAAAGTGCTATCTGCGTCCTTGCCAAGGTTTCGATCCTCCCGGCGGCGTGTGGTGCCACATCACGGGCACCGACCTCGTTCGCGACGGTGACGGTCAGTACTACGTTTTGGAAGACAACCTCCGCTGTCCGTCGGGCGTGTCGTACGTGATTGAAAACCGGGAAGTGATGAAGCGCACTTTCCCACAAGTGTTTCAAGGACTCGGAGTCGTCGCCGTCGAAGACTACCCGGAGCGGCTGCTGGAAACGTTGCAATTCGTCGCTCCGAAGGGTTGCGACGATCCGACGGTCGTGCTGCTGACGCCGGGCCCTTACAACTCGGCCTACTTCGAACACTCGTTCCTGGCGCAGCAGATGGGCGTGGAACTCGTGGAAGGACGCGACCTCGTCGTTTCCGACGGCTACGTGCACATGCGCACGACGCACGGCCTGAAACGCGTCGACGTGATCTACCGCCGCATCGACGACGACTTCCTCGATCCGCTCGCCTTCCGGCCGGATTCGGCGCTAGGCGTCCCCGGCCTTGCCGAGGTGTATCGCAACGGCAAGGTGGCGCTTGCCAATGCTCCCGGCACCGGCATCGCCGACGACAAAGCCGTGTATGCCTACGTCCCGCAGATCATCAAATACTACTTGGGCGAAGACATCATTCTCCCCAACGTTCCCACGTTCCTCTGCTCCGACGACAAGCAGCGCGAACACGTGTTGGCGAACATCGACAAGTTGGTCGTGAAGCCGACGAACGAATCGGGCGGCTACGGCATCGTGCTCGGCCCGAAAGCGACGCCGGAAGAGTTGGCGGCGGCGGCCGATCGGATTCGCGCGAACCCGCGCAACTACGTAGCTCAACCAATGCTCAATCTTTCCCGCGTGCCGTCGCTGGTGGACGATCATTTCGAAGGACGCCACGTCGACCTGCGGCCGTATATCCTCTACGGCAAAGACATTTTCGTGCTTCCCGGCGGCCTGACCCGCGTCGCCTTGAAGAAGGGCTCGATGGTCGTCAATTCGTCGCAAGGGGGCGGCAGCAAAGACACCTGGGTACTCGGCAGCGACGTCATCCCGACCGCCGTCGACGGCGCGGCCGAGAACGTGGTGCCGGCGCCCAGCGGTCCGACGCAACGACAAATGCAAACGACTTCGTAGCGGGCCGCGAGTTTGGTCCTATTCGAATGCGGTCTCTGATTCCGATTCGCCTCTATTGAGTTCGTCGCACACCCATGCTCAGCCGCGTCGCCGATTCCGTTTATTGGATGAGTCGCTATCTGGAACGCGCCGAAAACGTGGCGCGTTTCGTCGACGTCAATTACAACCTCTCGCTGGATTTGGGCAACCGGGTTCGCGAGCAGTGGGAACCGCTCGTTTATACGACCGGCGACCAGGATTTGTTTCTCGAAAACTACGGGCACTTTTCGCAGCGCAACGTCATCAACTTCCTGACGTTTGAGATGAAGAACTTCAACTCCGTGCTGGCGTGTTTGAGCGCCGCTCGCGAGAACGCCCGCACCGTGCGCGATATTATTTCTTCCGCGGTGTGGGAGGAACTGAACAAGTTTTATCTATATGTGAAGCACTCGGCGGGCGACAAGCGATTGTTGGAAGAGCCGCACGACTTCTTCCATCAAGTGAAACGCACGAGCCACCTAATCATCGGCTTACTCGACGCCACGATCTCGCGCGATGAAGCCTGGTATTTTGCCCACGTCGGCCGTCTCGTCGAACGGGCCGACAAAACCTCGCGCATTCTCGACGTCAAATATTACATTCTCCTACCGACCGTCGCCGACGTCGGCACGCCGCTCGACAGCATTCAGTGGGCCGCCTTGCTCAAGTCGGCGGGCGCTCTGGAAATGTACCGTAAGAGCCGCGGCCGCATCACGCCGCGCGACGTCGTGGACTTTCTCCTGCTCGATCGCGAATTTCCTCGCTCGATTCGCTTCTGCTTGAGCGAAGCCGAGGAGTCGCTCTTGGCAATTCTCGGCACCACGCATTCGCACTTCCGCAACGAAGCGGAACGTCGCATGGGGCAATTGAGCGCCGACCTCGACTACGCACAGGTCGACGACATCATCAAGAGCGGCCTTCACGAATACCTCGACGCGTTTCAAGACAAGCTCAACGCCGTCGGCGCGGCGATCAGTGATTCGTTCTTTCAAACAAGTCCGGCGGCTACCAACGGCGAACTCGTCGCGAAGTAGGCGACGACGTCTGTTCCGACGCCATCGCAATTTCGCGGCCGTTTACGCGCCATGACCATATACGTTCCTCAGGCGGAATGAATACGCTCCCGTTTTGATCGGCAACCTTTCGAGCAGACTTCCGCCATCGATGCAGTTTCACATTAAGCATGCGACTCGGTATCGCTATTCGCGACCGGTGTTTTGTGAGCCGATGACCATCCGCCTGCGGCCTCGCGAAGATGCGGCGCAGCGTTTGCTTCGCTATAACTTGTGGATCGATCCGCAACCGGCAGGCGTGTCGGACTACGTTGACGTCGACGGCCACACGGCGACGCAAGTCTGGTTCGATCAACCCGCCACCGCGCTTTCGATCGTCGTGTCGAGCATCGTCGAAACGCTGCGTACGAATCCGTTCGACTACCTGCTCAGTCCCGAAGGTCTCGCGGCGCCGCTGCGGTACAACGATGCGGCGCGTCTCGCCCTGCTTCCGTACCTGCAGCAGGGGCACGCCGATTCCGAGGTCGCCGCCGCCGCCGCTCGCATCTTAAAGAAGTGCGGCGGACGATTGCCGGCATTCTTGTCGGAGCTTACGCAATGGTTGTACGCCGACTTTACTCGCTACGTTCGGCTGGAAGGACCGCCGCTGGAACCCGCCGAAACGCTCCGGCGGCAACAGGGAAGCTGTCGCGACCTGACGGAATTGTTCAACGCCGTTTGCCGTAGCGTCGGCTTGGCGGCCCGCTTCGTGAGCGGCTATCACGAGCAAGAGGATTTAGAGGGGCGACGCTTCTTGCATGCGTGGAGCGAGGTGTACCTGCCGGGCGCAGGTTGGCGCGGCTACGATCCGACCGCCGGTCTCGCCGTGGCCGACCGTCATGTGGCATTGGCCGCCTCGACCTCGCCGATTCTCGCGGCCCCCACCTGCGGCACGTTCCGCGGCAACGGAGCCGATTCGACCATGGAAACGCAACTCGTGATTCGCACCGCGGACCGAGGCGACCCGGTCGAACAACCGCTTCACGCCCATTTCTCGGCGGCAGACGCCGTGGTTGATTCAGGGAGTCGCTGAGCCGTCGGCCGGCAGCGGGTCGCCGTGCTCACGCAGCCAGTCATTGAGCTTTTTGCGCATTTCGTAGGCCTTGTCCTGGTGTTCCGGTCGCTCAATCAGATTGTGCAATTCATCCGGGTCGGCCTCGAGATCAAACAGTTGCTCGCGCCCGATCCGCGGATAGCGAGCAAACTTCCACCGCTCGGAGCGAATCATTCGCTGGCTATCGGTAAAGTAGCCGACCACGAACGGATAAGGGCTCGGTGCGTCCGAGGCGACAAGCGATTGCTTCAGACTTCGGCCGTCGAGCGATTGGGGAACTTCGCAGCGGCACAAATCGCAGAGGGTTGGAAAGATGTCTCGTAGGTAACAGAGCGCTTGCGAGCGACGATCGACATCAACGCCCGGCCCGGCCATGATCAGCGGCACGCGCATCGTGTGGTCGTACATGTTTTGCTTGCCGGTGAGCCCGTGGCTGCCGAGCGCAAGTCCATGGTCGCTGGTGAAGATGACGATCGTGTTCTTCGCTTGGCCCGCTTTCTCAAGGGCTGCGGTGATTCGACCGATCTGCGCGTCCAGATGCTCGATGAGCGCGTAATACACCGCGAGCTCATTGCGAACAAGTTCCGGCGTGAGCGGCCGCGGCAACAACACTTCGTCGCGGCCGTGCAAGTTGCCGTGATCGAACGGATGCTCGGGCGCAAAGTTCCGCGGCAGCGGCAGCTTGGCGGCGTCATACGCCGTTTCATAACCGCGCGGCCGCAAGCGTGGATCGTGTGGCGCGGTGAAGTTCACGTGTACGAAGAACGGCCGAGCGTCGGCAGGTTGCTCGATCAGCTCGATCGCGGCGTCGGCAAACGGCTCGCTGATGTTCGGCGTGAGCCCGACGCCGCGCTCCGGCAACGGCTTGCCTGCGTCGTCTTTGAAAACCCAGCCGATGTAGCCTGTCACCGGGTGGCCTCGGTGGTCGACAGGGTAATCTAGCGGACGCGCTCCGCCGCCTGACCCGTACCAGCCGCGCGTTTGCTCATAGCCGCAAGTGTGCGGCGTGCCGGTCGTGTGCCATTTGCCGACGTAAGCGGTGCGATAGCCGTCGGCCTGCAGAGTTTTCGGCAGCAGCGGCAAGCGGTCATTGAGCTTACCCGACGAATACGGATTCATGGCACGAAACGCCGTACAGCCGGTGAGCAGCTCCGCCCGGCTGACGACGCAAATCGGATACGCACACGTGGCATTAACAAACGACGTGCCGCGCCGCACCAGCGCATCGAGCGCGGGCGTGCGAATCGCCGGGTTTCCGAACGCCGCAACGGCGTCGGGCCGCATGTCGTCGGCGACGATCAGCAGGATATTCGGCCGCGCCGCCTCGGCCGCCGTGCCGGAGCGGCACGTCGCCAAGAGGAGTAACAAGCAGCCGCCAAGTCGTGCGAGTAGGCGCGGCATGAGGAGAGCTTCCGGAGTAGCGCGGGGCGCAGGGCTTTCGATAGACTATGCCCCGCATTCGGTCACGGCAAGCGCCGGCCGGCGCCCCGATGTCGTGATACGGCGCGTGACGACTTTGCAACCTCGGGTTATACTCTCGCCGTCGTTTGCCGCCGTGTCGCCCACCCCCTCCTCATGTGCATCCTCCGAGAGCCACCTATGTCGCACGCCGCCGAAGTCGGTTCCAGTTCGCCGTTGCCGATGAACATTCGCGCCCGGCTTTCCGTGATGATGTTCCTCCAGTACTTCGTCTGGGGCGCATGGTTCGTCACCTTGGGAACGTACATCCTGAGCAATACGGGTCAGGAAGGCGCAAAGATTTTTAAAGACGGCTTCATCGGCATCGCCTACGGCACCGCTTCCATCGGCGGCATGATCGCGCCGTTCTTCGTAGGCATGATCGCCGACCGTTTCTTTTCGTCGGAACGCATCTTGGCCGTGCTGCACTTAGCCGGCGCCGCGGTCCTCTATTATATCTCCACGCTTACCGAGCAGCGGCTCATCTACGCCGCATTGATCGGCTATTTCGTCTGCTATATGCCGACCTTGGCGCTGTCCAACTCGCTCTCGTTTCATCACCTAACCGACCCGGGCCGGCAATTTCCCGGAGTGCGCGTCTTCGGCACGTTCGGCTGGATCGTCGCCGGTTGGCTGATCGGCCGGCATGTGCGCTTCGTCGACGGCGCCCTGCAGTTCTTCGGTTCCGATGCCGCCGGCATCAGCATCGAGCCGACCACTTACCCGATGCTCATCGCCGCCGTCGCTCAGGCGGCGCTCGGCGTTTATTGCTTGGTGTTGCCCCACACGCCGCCGAAGAATCGCGGCACGCAGGTCACCATTGGCGACATCCTCGGCTTCGAGGCGCTACGCTTGCTCAAGCGACCGTCGTTCGCCGTGTTTGTGCTCGGCTCGTTCTTGATCACCATTCCGCTGCAGTTTTACTACAACTACACGAACGCGTTCCTCAACGCGATCGGCGTCGAAAACGCCGCCGCAAAAATGACCTGGGGGCAAATGTCGGAAGTGTTCTTCATGTTGTTGATGCCGCTCTTCTTTGCGCGGCTCGGCGTGAAATACATGTTGCTCGTCGGCATGCTGTGCTGGGCCCTGCGTTATTCGCTTTTCGCCTACGGCTTCACCCCGGGCGAAGGAGGCGGGCCGAATATGCCGATGCTGTTCGCAGGCATCCTCTTGCACGGCATCTGCTACGACTTCTTCTTCGTCACGGGCCAGATGTACGTTGATCGGGTCGCCGATTCCCGCATCCGCGGTGCTGCGCAAGGATTTATCGCGTTTGTTACGTTGGGCGTCGGCAGCTTCATCGGGGCGAATCTCTCCGGCGTCGTGCAGCAAAAGGTAACGACCGGCACCACCATGGACTGGCGCAGTTTCTGGCTGTTCCCGGCCGCCGGTGCCGCGGCCGTGATGGTGCTGTTTGCGATGTCGTTCTTTGATCGCTCGGCCGATGAGGCGCCGGCCGCAGATGCGTAACGCATTTCCGTCTCCCCTCGCCTCTTGCGGGCGAGGGGCCGGGGGTGAGGGGAATGCCTCAGGTTAGTCAGCGCTACGCCTCAAGACGTCAGACCCGCAAGAACCATGGAACGCCGTTACATCTTCGAGACCGCACCGTTTGTCGCTTGCCACGCATCGACCATCGTCGAATGCGAGCCCGACAAATACTTGGCCGCGTGGTTTGCCGGCACGCAAGAAGGTGCGCCCGATGTGCGCATTTGGACGGCGCGCTCGGACGACGGCGTCCGTTGGACGCAGCCCGACGTCGTCGCCCAGGAGCAAGGCGTGCCCTGTTGGAACCCGGTGCTCTTTCGCGAGCGCAAATCGGGCGAACTCATTCTTTACTACAAGATCGGCAGCAGCCCGCAATCGTGGTCGGGCTTCTTTCGCCGCAGCAAGGACGCCGGCCGCAGTTGGGGCGAAAGCTACATCATGCCGGCCGGTTTGCTCGGCCCCAGTAAGAATAAGCCGCTGCAACTCGACGACGGCACCGTCCTCTCGCCGACGTCCGTCGAGTCGTACAGGAATTGGGCCTGTTGGGTCGACCGGAGCGTCGACGGCTGCCGCAATTGGACGCGCCACGGCCCGATCTACCATCCCAAAACATCGCACGGCATCACGCAGCCGACGCTGCTCCGCCGTCGCGACGGCTCGCTCCTGCTCTTGGCCCGCAGCCGCAGCATCGGGCAGGTCTGCATGGCAACTAGTCGCGACGCCGGTCTTACGTGGTCGCCCGTCCAACAAGTCGGCGACTTGCCGAACCCGAATTCCGGCATCGACGCCGTGACGCTGGCCGACGGCCGGCACGTGCTCGTTTACAATCCGTCGCATATCGGACGCACGCCGCTGGCCTTGGCCGTGAGCACCGACGACGGCACGACCTGGAAGCAATCGCTCGTACTCGAACAAGAACCGGGCGAGTATTCCTATCCGGCCATCATTCAGGCCGCCGACGCGACGGTGCATATCACCTACACCTCGAACCGCACGCGGATTCGGCACGTGACGCTTGAGCCGAAAGAGCTGACGTAGGCGTAAGCCCGCCGTCGAGCGACGATTCGCGGCGGCCGAATCCGGGCGACTGTAGCAGTCGGGCAACTACGGTAATTCCTGCCGCTTGATCCCGCTTTCCCTCGCGTTTTCGCCCCTACCGGCATGCTACGCGGGTAGGTAAACTTTCGAGTTCTGCGCGGGTCGCGTAGGCGTGCTCCTGTCGGAGCCGCGTCCCGCCTTTCGAGTTCATCCCCCCATCGCGAACCACGTCCCGTGATCAAGACTTTCAAAAAGCTGCTGGTCGCCAATCGAAGCGAAATTGCGATTCGCGTCTTCCGTTCCGCTCACGAATTGGGCATTAAGACCGTCGCCATCTACTCGCACGAGGATCGTTTCGCGTTGCACCGCTTCAAAGCGGACGAAGCGTATCAGATCGGGAAGCCGGGCGAACCGATTCGGGCCTACCTCGATATCGACGGAATCATCGATATCGCCAAAGCGCACGGCGTCGACGTCATTCATCCCGGCTACGGGTTCCTTTCGGAGAATCCCGACCTGGCGCGTGCTTGCGAACGGGCCGGTATCACGTTCTGCGGACCGTCACCGGAAATCCTCGACAAACTCGGCGACAAGATCACGGCCCGCGGTATCGCGCGTGCGGCAGGCGTGCCGGTGCTCTCCGGATCGAATGAGCCGTTGAAGAACGCCGAGGAAGCCAAGAAGCTGGCCGAAACATTGGGCTACCCCGTGCTTTTGAAAGCCGCCAAGGGGGGCGGCGGCCGCGGCATGCGCGTGGTCCCCAAGCCGGAAGACTTGGCCAATGCGCTCGAACAGGCGCAGCGTGAAAGCCTCAATGCGTTCGGCAGCGCCGACGTATTCTTGGAAAAGTTCATCCAACGGCCGCGCCATATCGAAGTGCAGTTGATGGGGGACAAACACGGCCGACTCGTGCATCTCTTCGAGCGCGATTGTTCGCTTCAGCGGCGACATCAGAAGGTCGTCGAGATCGCGCCGTCGGTCAATCTCGACGAACGTCTGCGTGACGACATCTGCCGAGCGGCGCTCGCCGTCGGGCACTCAGTGAACTATCAGAGCGCCGGCACCGTCGAATTTCTCGTCGATTCCGATACCGACAAGTTCTACTTCATCGAGGTAAACCCGCGGATTCAGGTCGAGCACACCTGCACGGAACAGGTCACCGGCGTCGATCTGATTCGCACGCAGGTGCTCGTGGCCCAAGGGCGCACGCTGGCCGATCCGCTCATCAATTTGCCGTCGCAAGAGAAAATCCGCACGAACGGCTACGCCATCCAATGCCGCGTGACCACCGAAGACCCGCTCAATAAGTTCTTGCCGGATTACGGTCGGGTTTCGCACTATCGCTCTTCGGGCGGCCCCGGCGTGCGGCTCGATGCAGGCACCGCGTTTTCCGGCGCCGTGGTCACGCCGTATTACGATTCGCTTTTGGTCAAGGTTATCACTTCCGGCCGGGAGTTCACGGAAGCGGCCCGTCGCATGGAGCGCTGCCTGCAAGAATTCCGCATCCGCGGCGTGAAGACGAACATTCCGTTCCTGATTAACCTCGTCACGCACGACAAGTTTCTCGCCGGCCAATGCACGACGCGATTCCTCGACGAAACGCCGGAGTTGTTCAACTTTCAACCGCGGCAGGATCGCGCTTCGCGGTTGTTCAACTACCTCGGCGAAACGATCGTCAACGGCAACGCGACGATTTCGGGAAAGCCCGCGGCGACGCGTCGTGAGGCGGCGCCGGTACCCGAACTCGATCACAAGCAACCGCTCCCCAAGGGAACGCGCGACCTGTTCGTAGAACTCGGCCCCGAGAAGTTCTCGCAGTGGGTCTTAAAGCAAGACCGGTTGCTGCTCACCGATACGACGATGCGCGATGCGCATCAATCGCTCCTGGCCACGCGGCTGCGTACGTACGACATGCTGCGAATCGCCGAACACTATGCCCGGAATCACGCAGGATTGTTCTCCGTCGAAATGTGGGGCGGCGCGACGTTCGACACCGCGATGCGTTACCTGCGCGAATGCCCCTGGCAGCGGTTGGCCGACATCCGCGCCAAGATGCCGAACATTCTTACGCAGATGCTTCTGCGGGCGTCGAACGCCCTCGGCTACGCGAACTACCCGGACAACGTCGTGAAGACGTTTGTGCAAGAGAGCACGCAGGCCGGCATGGACGTCTACCGCGTGTTCGATTCGCTCAATTGGGTGCCGAACATGAAAGTGGCGATGGACGCCGTGATCAAGAGCGGCGCCATTTGCGAAGCGGCCATCTGCTACACCGGCGACGTGCTCGACAAGCAGAAGACGAAGTACGATCTGAAGTACTACGTGGAGCTCGCCAAGGAACTCGAAAAGATGGGCGCGCACATGCTGGCTATTAAGGACATGGCCGGTCTGTGCAAGCCGTATGCGACGGAACTGCTCGTCAAAACACTCAAACAAGAAGTCGGCATCCCGATCCACTTCCACACGCACGACACCAGCGGCGTGCAGGCGGCGGCCATTCTCAAGGGAGCCGAGCAAAAACTCGACATCGCCGACGCCGCGTTCGCGCCGCTCTCGGGCCTCACCTCGCAACCGAACTTGAATTCCGTCGTGGAAGCCCTGCGTTTTACGAAGCGCGACACGGGCCTCGACGCCGAACAGTTGCAACTCACGGCCGAGTATTGGGAAGCGGTGCGCGAGTTCTACACGCCGTTTGAAAGCGACATGAAGGCGAGCACCGCCGACGTGTACCACAACGAAATGCCGGGCGGGCAATATACGAACCTGTTCGAACAAGCGCAGGCCGTCGGCCTGGGGCACCGCTGGCATGAAATCACGCGGATGTACGCCGACGTGAATCAGATGCTCGGCGACATCGTGAAGGTGACGCCTTCGTCGAAGGCCGTCGGCGATATGGCGCTCTTCATGATCGCCAACAACCTGACCGAGGCCGACGTGCTCGACGAGCGCCGCGATCTATCGTTCCCCGAGTCGGTCATCGACCTACTTTCCGGCCGCATGGGCCAGCCGCCGGGCGGTTTCCCCAAGGCGATTCAAAAGCGGATTCTCCGCGGCGAGAAGCCGCTCAAGGGACGCCCCGGCGCCAATTTGCCGCCGGCCGATTTCGCGGCCGCCGCGGCCGAATTGGAGAAGAAGACGGGCAAGAAGCCGTCGCAGCGGGACGTGGTGACCTACCTGATCTATCCGCGCGTCTACAGCGACTTCCTCGCCCAGCAAGAGAGCTACGGCGATTTGAGCGTATTGCCGACTCCGGTCTTCTTCTACGGCCCGCAATTGGGCGAAGAAGTCTCCGTCGAGATTGAAGAAGGTAAGAAACTCATCGTGAAGTTGCTGACCGTCGGCGATGCGCAGCCCGACGGCTACCGCAACGTCTTCTTCGAACTCAACGGCCAGCAGCGCGAAGCGAGCGTGCGCGACAAGTCGCAAAAGGCCGTGGCCGAGCATCGTCCGAAGGCCGACGCCGCGAACGTCCAGCAAGTCGGCGCGCCGATGCCGGGCATGGTCGTGAACGTGGCGGTGCGCGTCGGCGATCAGGTTGCCAAGGGAGCGAAACTGCTGTCGCTGGAGGCGATGAAGATGGAAACGACGCTCTACGCGGAGCGCGACGGCAAGGTGGCCGAAGTCACCGTGCAGGCCGGCAGCCACGTGGAAACCGGCGACCTAGTCGTGCGGTTTGAATAGAGTAGTCCACCGTTGTGCCGCTGCCGGCTCGTCCGGCAGCGCAAGATGATCGTGCAGTGCGAGTTGAAAACACTGCCGGACCAGCCGGCAGCGGCATGCATACTAAGCGTCAGCGCTTTCGTCGCATCGCGGCGATCGCGACGGCGGCACAAAGTGCCGCAAAGATCACGTTGCGGGCCGTCATCATCGTGCGCGGCACGCCGGTCGAGAGATCGCCGGAAAGAATTGGGACGCCGCGTTCGTTGGGGACGAGGCGTCGGTGCTCAATGAGCGTAAACGGCGGCGGGTTCTCCGCGGAGTACGGCAAGGCGTACATCTGATCGAGATAGTGGTGCGGAAAGATCAGGCCCGTTAGGCCGCATGCGAGTACGGTGCCGAACACGAGGGCTTGAAAGCCGCGTCGCGGAAAAAGTTCCGCCCCGGCCAGGATTAAGAGCGGCGCGGCCCAGAGCAGGTATTGCACGGAGAACACCTTGGCCAGAAGCGTCGCCGTCGGCACGGTGACGCAGGCCCAGCGGTAGGCGGCCGATCGATCGAACGTCTCGCGCAACGTCGGCGCGGCGAGCGCCCGCACGCCGAAAAGCAGCAGCACGGCCGGCAACAGCCACGAAGAGACGGCGAGCAAGTCCGCTTCCCCCGCTCCACCGAGGTTCCACGAGCCGTAGCCGTAATAGCAGCGCAATTGATCGGCCGGAATCGCGAGCATCATCACCGTGGCGTACGACGACTCGATTTGCACGCCGCGCACCGTATGAAACTCGAACATCTTCCACAGGTCGCCGCCGACCTGCGCGTAGTAGTAAGCAAACGGTCCCAGGGCGGTGATGGATAGCGCCAGAGGGCCCGCGAGGAGCCGCAACTCGCGCGGCTTGCGCCAAGTCGCATGCAGGTCGGCGAGCAAGGGAAACGGCACGACGATGATGGGAATCAGCTTGAAACTTATGCCGATTCCGAGCGCCGCATACGAGGCCGCGGACCAAAGCCATCCGCGCGACGGCGAATCGTCGGCCCGTAACCAGCAGTAGGCCCAGGCCAAGAGCAGAAACGTGAGACCGACGTCGAGTCGCTCCAGTAGCACGTAGCCCAGCGCACTGGTACTAAGCACGTAACCCCAAAGTCCCCACGCGAGATACTCCGGACGTCGGCGTCGCAGGATAAGCGCAAAGAGCACGAACGCGCCGAGGTCGAACAGCAACATTAGGCCACGAAACCCATAGTCGTAGTGGGCGTAGTGCTTCAGTAGCAATTGCCCGTACGCGTCGGCAAGAGCCGGGTCGTCGGGCTCCGCCGGCATCCGCCAACTCGAGAGCATTCGCGGCACCGCCATCGCCCAATAGCCGGCCGGCGGGTACTCCAGCAGCTTGATATCGCGCAGCAGTTGTGACGACGGTCCGCTTTGCAAATAGGGGGTCCGCTGGTAATCGACCCCCTGCACCACGTAGTTGAGGTAGACCCAAATATCGGAAGTAGCCGCCGAGAAGCAGGCGTAGAAGACGAATCGCGACACGACGTAGCCGGCCGCGGCCCAGAGGCTCGCGCTGCGCGCGGCCCGCCGGCATTGCGTGCCGAGCGTGGGGAGAGCCGGCGCAGCGTTCGAGTCGTGGTTTACGGCAGTGGGCATCGGCGCTAAGCGGAGGCGAACAAATTCCGACGAGGCCGACGCGGCGCATCGGCGAGCACCTATGATAACCGTGTGCCCTGCAAGACGTTAGGCCGGGAAAAATTACCGCAATTCGATCTTTCGACGTTTGCAAACAGCCGATATTCTTCCGGCCCGCAGTTTTAGCAAGTTCGCATTCGTCGCAAGGAAGCGCAAATGAGCAACCTCAACGTGTACGGCTGGATTCGCGACAGCGTTCGTCGCGCAGTATTGCTCGGTTTTTCCGACGCCGTGGAGCAGATCGGCGCGCTCGAAGGAAACCAAAACATCAATCCGCAATTGCTCACATTGCTGAAGCAGAACCCCGCGACCAACGCCGTGGCGTCGGAATCGAGCGGGGCAGGCGTGGCCGTGGCCGAAGAACCGGCCGGCACCAAGCCGCGTCGTCGTCTGGGACGCTCGCTCGACGATCTCCGCGGCGATAAGGGATAGTCGCAAAATTGGCGACCGGTTTATCGCTTCATCAGACGGCGGGGATCAACCCCGCCGCTCGCTTGGCTGCGCTTCTTTTGTGGCTCCTATTCCGTCAGCGTGAGCCGGCCGACGATGTAAATTACGGCGAAGATCGGGATCGTGATCAGCAAAATTCCGATGAGCGCACTGACCATGGGTTTCTCCTGTGGTGGTGAACTTGTGAAAGGTGATGTTTGACGGATTTATTTTGCAGCCGCGGCAACTTCTAAAATGCCGCGGCAAAAGTCGGGCAGGTCGTCCGGCTTACGGCTCGAAATAAAATGCCGATCGACGACGACGGGCTTGTCCTCCCAAATCGCGCCGGCGTTCACTAAGTCGTCCTTGATGCCGAGCGAACCGGTGACGCGCACGCCGCGATAGACGCCCGCGGAGATCGCCATCCAGCCGCCGTGGCAAATGGCCGCGATCGGCTTTTTCGCCGCGTCGAACTCGCGGATGAGACCGAGCACCTTCTGATCGCGCCGCAGTTTGTCGGGCATGAAACCGCCGGGGAGGATCACGCCGTCGAAATCGGCCGCTTCCATATCGGCGATCGCCGCATCGGAAGTGCAAGGATATCCGTTCTTTCCTTCATAGCGAACCCCGCCCCGCGAACCGGCGACCGTGACGATACCGCCCGCCTCGATAAGGCGAAGCTTCGGGTACCACAGTTCCAAGTCTTCGTAGACGTCGTCTACGAACACGAGAAAGCGTTTGCCGTCGAGGGGCGACATAAGGGAATTCCGCGCGAAGTATCGTCGCAAACCAGTGGAGCCCGCGATTATCGCAAAGGCCCGGCCGGCTCGCGAGGGCAAAAATGGCCGGCGATTTCCCGCCTCCGCCTAACGACGCAGAGTCTGAAGCGCCGCGAGGGCCGCCTCGCGAGCTTCGCCGTGATCGACGATCGGCAACGGATACGTTTCGCCCAGCTTCACTCCGGCGGCCGACAGCGCCTCGGGCGGCGCCTCGGCGGGGCGATGGATCCACTTCGCCGGCAGTTTTGCAAGCTCCGGCACATAGCGACGGACGTAGTCGCCCGCGGGGTCGAACTTCTCCCCTTGGCTCGTGGGATTGAACACTCGGAAGTACGGCGCGGCGTCGGCTCCGCAGCCGGCCGTCCATTGCCAGCCGAGCGTATTGTTCGCCAGATCGGCATCGACGAGCGTATCCCAAAACCATCGGGCTCCCGCTTGCCACGGCAACAACAAATCTTTCACGAGAAATGAAGCGACGATCATTCGCACCCGATTGTGCATCCAGCCGGTGCGCCAAAGTTGTCGCATCCCGGCATCGACAATGGGGTACCCCGTCCGCCCTTGTTGCCAAGCACGCAACTGCCGTGCATCTTCACGCCAGGGAAATCGTGCAAAGTCTTCGCGCAGCGGCTGCTCGGGCGTGTGCGAAAAGTGGTAAAGCAAGTGATGGGCAAACTCGCGCCAATAGATCTGCCGCAGAAAGCCTTCCGCGGCTTTCTCATGTCGCGCGTCGCCCGCATGTGCATAGAGCTGCAAGGCTTCCCGAATCTGCCGAGGCCCGATTTCGCCGAAGTGCAGATGCGGCGAAAGTTGCGATACGCCGGAATGGTCCGGCCGATCACGCTGGTCGCCGTACTCCAAGACGCCCGCGGCAATAAAGTGCTTCAGCCGTTTCAGCGCCTGCAGTTCGCCCGGCCGCGCAAACGCGGGAAACTCGTCAGCCCAACGAAGCTTCGGTAGCAGCCGCAAGCTTTCGAGCGACTCTGATTTCGCCAGATGCTCGGGGGCAATGAGTTCGCGCGGCGCATCGACGGGTTCCTGCTCGCGCTCCGGCGTGTCAGCGGCCGACGCGACACATGCCCGCCAAAACGGCGTGAACACTTGATAAGGCTTGCCTTGCTTTGTGGCGATCGTCCAGGGTTCGCGGAGCAGCGCGGAATTGAAGCTCTGGACTTGAAGGCCGGCGGCAACGAGCGCGGCTTTGATCTGCTTGTCGCGCGCGATTAGGGCGGGTTCGTAGCGACGGTTCCAATACACGGCGTCGGCTCCCGTCGCACGGACGACCGATTGCAGCACTTCCAGCGCCGCGCCTTGGCGGATAGTCAGCGGCGAGCCGAGTTTCGCGAAGCGTTCGCCCAGTTCGGCGAGCGAATGATGCAGCCACCAACGCGTGGCGCCGCCCGGCTGCCACGAGCCTTCTTCCTCGGGCGACCAGATAAACAGCGGCACGACTGAGCCGCCGCGTTGCGCCGCCATGTGTAGGGCCGGGTTGTCGGCAAGTCGCAGATCGAGCCGAAGCCAGACGATGGTGGTGAGCGGGGTGGCCATGCGGTGATCTTAGTCGGGGCCGCAACATCGGCTACCCCTCACCCCCGGCCCCTCTCCCGCAAGGGGCGAGGGGAGGAACTGTCGGAAATCGTGCGGGCCGTTCACGCTTCCGGAGGGCCGAAGAGGCCTAGGCTTGCCGTGAAGCCGTGGAGGAAATTCTTGCCGCCGACCGGGCCAAGTTCCCCTTGGGCAAAAAAGCCGGCCAGCGGCAAACCGGGCCATTCGTGTTGCACGAGGCCGGCGTCGTGGTCGGCTGTTTCAAAAAGGCGCGAGCCCCGGCCGTTGCACGTGAACAGCAGGCCGCCGAGCGGTGCGGACCCGCCGGCCGCCGCATGGAGCAGCTCGCGCAGTTCGCGGTCGGCGCTCGCGGCGTCGCGCGCGTGAAACTGCACCGTCTGCCCGGGGCGCATGAATTCGCCGACCGCCAGTGCGCCGGTCTCGCGTTCCGCGCCGAGGCAATTGCGAATCAAGAAGTCGCCGGGACCGAACGTCGCTTGATATTCGTTGATCACGCGCCCGATGTGCAGCCCGCGTTGCATCAAGGCGCGATCTTCGTTGCTAAGCCCGGCGAAGAGTTCTTGAATGACCTCGAGCGGCGGCCGGCCGCCGAGACCTTGAATGAGTTGCCCCTCGGTTTTGGTGATGACCATCGGAGCGCCGATCGGTCGGCAACCTTGCGAAACCACGGTTCGCACGCCGAGCGGACCGTGCAGCAAGACCGCCGCCGCGCCGCTCGTGTACGACTGCCTCCCGATCGCCACGCGGTTCTTCCCCGGCCCGTGCGCGCCGCTTGCCATGCCGCCGATTACGGGCACGCCGGGCCGATCGCTATTCAATCGCTCCAGCAGCCAGTCGGCCGGGAAGCTGAACGGTTCCCCTAAGACGACCAGAGCCGCACCGGTCGGCCAAGGTCCCGCGAGCGCCTCGGGCCAGCCGACGATCGTCGGACCTTCCTGGGTGCGTTGGAACTCTAAGTGCATGGGAACGGCACTTACGCCCGGCAGCCGAGCGGCCCACACGCTCAGGGCCGGCCCTTCCTCGACTTCACGCATGCTGCCGACGATCGATTCGCCGTTGCAGCCGAGCATCGTCCCGGCGTGCAGGGCGTCGTCCAACAGTTGCGGCAACTCCGCGACGGCCGCGCCGTAGCGATGCGAGTAGAACGCCACGGCCAAATCGATCGAGCCGCCAAGCCGTTCCCGAACTTCGTCGCACGCCTCGCGCACGGCCGCCCGCGGATCGGCGTCGACGGAAAGCGCGGCGGCAAACTGCAAAGCGGTGTCGGACATCGGCGACCTCAGGCGAGCAAGATGGATTTGCTCGGCATTATAGGCCGGCGAAGAGCGTCGCCCGAGGGGGACCGTCGCACTTGATGCGGCGGGTTATTGCGTGTTGCGAGCGACGCTGAGATGGCCGTAGAGCGTTTCCGTGCCGCGCACGATGTAGAACTTCACCGGTTCGAGCGTGGCGAAGTCGGGCCGATCGAGAATGTAGTTCACGTTATCGGCCGTGATCGTTTCCCAGATGTGCATGCCGACGAGGATGTCGCCGCGGCGAATGCCCTGCTTCGCGGCCGGGCCGTCTTGGCGAACGTCGGTCACGACCAGCCCGCCCCGATAGCGCGTGCGGTACGATTGGAACTGGCGTTGCGGCACGGTTTCCAGTTTCATACCCAAGATGTTCCACGAGCGATCTCCGTCGGCGACGGCATCCGTCGTGGGACGAATGCGATCCGGCAGCGACGCCACGGTGAGGTCGAACGTTTCCGTTTTCGAATCGCGTTCGATCGTCACCGGCACCATCACGCCGGCCTGTTTTCCGAGGAAGGCCCGTTCGATATCGAGCACGCGCGACACCGGCTTCGAGCCGATCGACTTGATCAGGTCGCCCGGCTTGAGGCCGATCCGGGCCGCGGGGCTTTCTTCGTGAACTTCTTTGATCAGGGCGCCGTCGATCGTGGGCCGGGCGTTCTCGACGACTAAGCCGTGCCAAGTGCGGTCGATGCGACGCGTGCTAAGCAGGTCCGTGGCGATGTTCAGCGCATTGTCGATCGGAATGGCGAAGCCGATTCCTTGGGCGCCGGCTCGCACCGCGACGTTGATGCCGATCATTTCGCCGTCGATGTTGAGCAGCGGTCCGCCGGAGTTGCCCGGGTTGATGGCGGCGCTGGTTTGAATCAGGTCTTCGTAACTCTGCGTGTCGCTCACTTGCACGCTGCGGTGCAAGGCGCTGATGATCCCTTCGGTCACGGTATGTTCGTAGCCGAACGCGTTGCCGATGGCGATCACCGTCTCGCCCGACATCAGGTCGCTCGACGTCCCGATCTTGATCACCGGCAGCGATTCCGGGGCGTCGATCTTGATGATCGCCAAGTCGGTCTTGGGGTCGTGCGATATTAGGGTGGCGATATAGGTTTGCTCGTCGTTCGTCGTAACGAGAATCTTTTTCACGCCGTCGATGACGTGGTGATTCGTGATGATATAGCCCCGCTCGTCGATGACGATGCCGGTGCCCATCCCGTTGACGCGGCGCCGATCGCCGGGAACCGCCCCGTTCGCTTCACCGCCGACGACCTTTTCGCCGTGAATATTTACGATCGAGAGTCGCGCCCCTTGCACGGCTCGCACGAGCGGCGTCATCCGCAGTTCGGAAGCGGCGGCCGGACCTACGACCTGCGTCTCGGCGAGACATCCGAGCATTGCGACGACCGCCGCCGCGGTTCGCAAGCACGAGACTAGGCGTGTGAAGGGCACGGGCATGGATTGCTCGTCGCGGTGGGTGACGGATGATTCGCGGTCGAACGCTTTCACGGGGCTGCGGGCGCAGTTTGCCCACAGAATCGCGATAGCATGACAACCAGGACGTTTCATCGGCCCGGTGGAAATTAACCCTTCAACTGGCAGTGGTCGGCCCTTACAAAGTCCCTAGGTTGCCGGCGATATTTCGAGGAGTAGGCGTGCTTTTCCGAATAATCCGGCCCGCCGCAGGGCGCTGCCGGGAATTGCATTCGGCACTCGAAATTCGCTCAAGTCGCCCAGAGGAATTTCGGTTATTCGCGACGGCGGGCAACCTTCCAAGTCACACTGTTCTTGCCGTCGGCCGGAACGGCGAGCGTCTGGGCGGAAACGGCGGCCTCGTCGCGGGCCGCAGGCGATTCGTCGATCAACTCCACATGCGAAGCCGGGCGGACGTCGACGGCCGAAGGCTCCAGTTCCACCAGTTCATATTGCTCCGCCTGTTGCGACGAGGCGCTCGCACCCGCAGCCGAAGTCGGCCTGCGCGCGGTACCGGGAGCCGCCGAGGCGCGACGCTGGGAAGTGCCGTCCGGCGACGGCAAACGCTCAGCCTGCGGTTGCGGCGGAGCGCCCATTGCCGGGCGATACGCGACCGGCTGCGGCTCAAATACCGGACGGGTCGGCACGGGATGGAAGCGCGAGAAGGCCGGCGAAGCCGGATCGTGTTGCACGTAATTCTCGCCGCCCGCATAGGCGTCGCCGTACTCTCCGCCGTCGCCGTAATAGCCGCCCCCCGCCCCGCCGCCCATCAGGCGACCGCCGTGAGCGTAGCAACGGCCGCCGGCACCGTCGACCGCGCCGAACTCTTGCCCGCCTGTCGAGCTCAGGCAGTCGCCGCAGGTACAGCTTCCCGAGGTGCACGACGTGCAACTGGGCGCCGAGCAGTCGGCGTCGTACGCCGGGCCGTTCGACCGCATATGCGGCACGCGGTTCAGTTCCAACGACCAGTCGCCGCGGAGGACCAGTCCCTTACGTATGCAGCAGCAGCCGGCCGAAGTGGCGGCGATCAGGGCAATGAGCGCGAGCGCATAGCGTCGCTTATGATGCAACTTCATGTTTCCCCCCCAGTGAGCGCTCCGCCGGGCTTCACGTGCCGCCGTCTTGCAGACGACGCCAATCGCACGCTCGCTTGCACCTGCCGACGAATCGGGCCAATACAAGCGACGCCTTGCCGGAGCATGGATACTTGTCTCATCGGCCCGATAGCGTCGCTAAATTGAGCACAACCGTTAAACTCGCCCTTACCGGAACGGTCGCCGAAGCCTAACCATATCGGGTTCACCTGTAGCAACACCTCGCCAGATGTGTGTTGACCGCGAAACGTGACGCCCCCTACAATCCTAACGCTAAGACGGCTATAGGCTTGCGCTCCGCGACCGGCCGGCTCCATACGCCGGTTCGCGGCCCCCCCGCTTACCTGAGGTTTCAACGTTGCCTGAAGCTCCTGTGTTGGAAGTTCGCGATTTGCGGACCTATTTCCATACCGACCGCGGTACGGCCCGAGCCGTCGACGGCGTGTCGTTTAGCGTCGGTCGGGGCCGGACGCTGGCCGTGGTCGGCGAAAGCGGCTGCGGCAAGACGGTCACCGCTCTAAGCATCCTGAAGCTTCTAACCATGCCGCCGGCCGAAATCGTTTCGGGCCAAATCCTGCTCGACGGTCGCGACCTCGTCCCCCTGACGCCGCAAGAAATGCAACCGGTTCGCGGCGGTCAAGCCGCCATGATCTTTCAGGAGCCCGCCACGAGCCTGAACCCCGTGTTCACGGTCGGCGATCAAATCGGCGAAGCGATTCGCATGCACAAGCGGATCAGCAAGCAAGACGAACGGGCCGAAGTCATTCGATTGTTACGCGAAGTTCGGATGAGCGAGCCGGAGCGTCGCGTCGACCAGTATCCGCATGAACTCTCCGGCGGTATGAAGCAGCGGGCCATGATCGCCATGGCAATTTCCTGCAATCCGAAACTCATCATCGCCGACGAGCCGACCACGGCGCTCGACGTCACGATGCAGGCCCGCATCTTGGAACTGTTGCGACAGATGCGCGAGACGCACGGCACGGCGGTGCTGTTGATTACACACGATCTGGGAGTGGTCGCGGAAACGGCGGACGACGTCGTCGTGATGTACGCCGGGCGAGTCGCCGAGCAGGCCGACGTACGGTCGCTGTTTGCCAAGCCGCTGCATCCGTACACCATCGGACTGTTCAAAAGCCTGCCGCGCGTCGACCGTAGCGAAGAACGGCTCGAAGAGATCCCGGGCAACGTGCCGTCGCCGACGAAGTTCCCGAGCGGCTGCCGTTTCCGCACGCGTTGCCCGCTGGCGGCGGCAAAATGCTCCGAAGAGCCGCCCTTGGTGGAGGTTGAGCCCGGGCATCGTTCGGCCTGCTGGTTTGCCGCCGAGTTGGCGGCCGGACGCGAAGTGCATTTCAATACCCCGACATCGTCGCAAGGACCGAAGGCCGCCGGCGTCGCGGGAGGTGCCGCATGAGCATCGGAACATCCTCTCACACGAGCGGCGCCGCGACGGCCGAAGCGGCTTTGGCGGACCGGCCGCTCTTGAAAGTCGGCGGGTTGAGCAAATTCTTCCCCGTGCGACGCGGCCTCTTCGCCCGCGTGAAGCAATGGGTGCGCGCCGTCGACGACGTGAGTTTTCATCTCGGCAAAGGCGAGACCCTCGGGCTCGTCG
>CAZWDN010000038.1:0-22299 GCA_964633125.1 uncultured Pirellula sp.
CATTTTTGCGGCCGTGGAATCCTGATTCGAGTCGTTCGGGCGACTGGCTTTCGCGGTGCCGGCAGACGATAATGTGCCGCACCTCGGCTCAGTCGTCGAATTGAATCGTCGCACCCATTGCGTTTCATCCTTTAAGGTTCAACATGTCGGCTCTACCTCGTCGCGAATTACTCAGGCACTCCGCGGGCATTCTGGGAGGCGCCGCCATGGCCGCCGTCGTGGGATCATCGAAAACTGCCGCTGCCGCCGAATCCGTGCGGCCGGTCGACGAACCGTTCGGTTACTGCCTTAACACCAGCACGATTCGCGAGAAGAAGCTGGGAATCGTAGCGGAACTCGAGATCGCGTCGCGCGTCGGCTACCACGCCGTCGAGCCGTGGATGCGGCAACTGGCCGAGTACGTGCAGGCGGGCGGGTCACTGAAAGATCTCGGCAAGCGCATTCGCGATCTTGGTCTGACGATCGAAAGCGCTATCGGCTTTGCCCCATGGATCGTAGACGATGATGCGGCGCGTGCCAAAGGCCTGGAAGAAGCTAAACGCGATATGGCCGTCCTGGCGGAAATCGGCGGCAAGCGTTTGGCCGCGCCGCCGGTCGGTGCTCAAAAAATCACGGGCATGGATTTGTTCGTCGTCGCCGAGCGATATCGTAAATTGCTGGAGCTTGGCGACGAAATGGGGGTCGTGCCGGAAGTCGAGGTGTGGGGGCATTCGCAAACTCTAGGTCGCTTGGGCGAGGCGGTGTTCGTCGCCGTTGAAAGCGGTCACCCGAAGGCCTGCCTGCTTCCCGACGTCTACCACATCTTCAAGGGTGGAAGCGATTTCGCCGGCTTGAAGCTCTTGAGCGGCGCGGCGATCCATGTGTTTCACGTGAACGACTATCCGGCGCAGCCGGCTCGTGCGGAACAGACCGACGCGCATCGCGTGTACCCGGGCGACGGCGTGGCGCCGCTCTCGCAAATCTTCCGCGATCTGCATGCTTCGGGCTTCAGCGGATACCTTTCGCTGGAACTCTTCAACCGCGACTACTGGCAGCAAGATCCGGAGGTGGTCGCCAAGACCGGCCTGGAAAAGACCCGCGCCGCCGTCCGTAAGGCGTTCGCCTAAATTGCCGATTCCCAAGAATTGCCGGCAGGACGCGATCGCACGATGACCGCCGAATTCTCGACACTCGCCGGCCTGCTTCGTCGTTTGAACGAAGCATTGGCGACTCTTGAGCCCGCCGCCGCGTTGATCGGCGTGCCGCCGGCCGTCGACGACGAGTGGCGGCAACTGCTTATGCATAAGCTCGTGCCGCAGGCGCGCGGCGACGTGCCGTTGGTCGTCGCCGTCGTCGGGGGAACGAACATCGGTAAGTCGGCGGTGTTCAATCAGCTGGCGGGTGAGAATGCCAGCGCCGTGAGCCCGTTGGCGGCGGGTACCAAGCATCCGGTATGCCTAGCTCCCCTGAGTGCGGCCGATGAAGCGTTGCTTCGTTCGCTGTTTCCAGGCTTTGTGCTCCAGGCATGGAGCGCCGCCGGCGAAGCCTTGGAGGCCGCGGACGAGCATTACTTGTTCTGGCGAGCCTGTGCCGCGCTGCCGCCGAAGCTCGTGCTGCTCGATACGCCCGACGTCGATTCCGACGCCCACGTTAATTGGCAGCGAGCGGATATCGTGCGGCAAACAGCCGATGTGCTGATTGCCGTCGTCACGCAGCAAAAGTACAACGACGCCGCCGTCAAGAAGTTTTTCCGTCATGCGGCGGCGGCCGATAAGGCGATAGTATTGCTCTTCAATCAAGTCGATCTTGCGCTCGATCGCGACGTGTGGCCGCAATGGCTCGACGTATTCTGCCGGGAGACCGGCGCACGACCGGTCTTCGCTTGCGTCGTGCCGTACGATCGCGCCGCCGCCGTGGATCGCGGACTACGGTTTTACTCGATCGGAGTCGACGGACGGCGGTTCGTCGAGCGACCGGTCGACCTGCGCCGTGAACTCTCGGAACTCCGTTACGATGAACTCAAGGCGCAAGCCTTGCGCGGAGCCTTGCAGCAAGTCGTCAACCGCGACGCCGGGATTAACGCGTACTTTCGGGAAATCCGCGATGCATCACGGCGATTTCGTGAAGCGCGGCAGGCGATCGTCGATGCTCATCGCGTCACTACGGCGTGGCCCGGCTTGCCGGCAAGCGTACTCGTTGCGGAGATTCAGCGGTGGTGGGATGAACGGCGCGGCGCGTGGTCGAAGCAGATTCACGGCGTCTATCGTTCGGTAGGGCAGGCCGTCTTGAAGCCGCTGAGTCGCTTGTGGAACGGCCCCGCCGCATCGTCCGATCCGTTGGATGAATTCCGAGGGCGTGAACGAGCGGTTATCATCGAAGGAGTTTCGCGACTGCTCGACGAATTAGATCGATTGGCCGAAGTCGGCAATGAGATCCTACGCCCTCGCTTGAAGGCGTTGCTCGGCGGCGGCGCGCGGGCCGAAACGCTTCGGCGCATCGAAGCAGCCTATGAACAATTGGCGCCGGTCGATGCCCAGTTTCGTGAGCACATTGAGGCCGAACTCGAGAAACTCCAGCGCGATTATCCGCGGGCCGCATCGACGTTGCGTTCGCTCGACACGGCCGCGGCATTTGCCCGGCCGGCGATTACCGTGTCGCTTGCGATGACTGGGATTTTCCTTCCCGCCGGCGACGTGCTCGGGCAGACGTTGGTGCATGTCGCCGGGCAGACGGCCGGAGAAATCGCCGCGGCGGTCGTCGTCACCGGCGGCGGAGAGGCGGCCGTCGGCGCGGCAGGTACCGGTTTGAAGCATGCCGCCGGGCAGCTCTTTCGTCGCCTTCAGGCCGATCACGCGCGTCGTCGAGCCGAGCAACTTACGGCAATCTTCGAGCGAGAGCTGCTCGGTACTCTGCTCGACGAGCTTGCCCAAGGTGCCGCGCTCGCGGAATCGCCCGCGTTTCGCGAAGCGACGGACGCGGCGAACCACCTGAATCGACTCGCCTCGGCCGATCGCTCCTGACCGTTTACGCTACTTCGGCGGCACGCCGAGCGACTTGCCGCCGTCGATCGCCACGCTCGTGCCGGTCACCATCATCGCGGCATCGCTTGCCAAGTAGCAAATGGCCTCGGCCACTTCGTCGGGAGTGATCATTCGCCGAAAGGCCTTGGCAAGCGGGCTCGCGTCGATCATCTGATCGGCCAACGCCGCCGGATCGTCCGCTTTGTTCAAATCGGCATTCATCATACCGGTGTCGCCCACAGGGCCCGGGCAAACCGCGTTGACGCGAATCTTGTCGCGCGCATGACACAGTGCCAAGCTGCGCGTCAGCGCCACGAGCGCGCCCTTGCTCGTCGAGTAAACCGGATCGTGCGCACGGGGCAGCAGGCCGGCATTGCTCGAAACATTGATGATGCTGCCGCCGCCGCTCGCGCGCATCGGTCCGATGGCGTACTTGGCGGTGAGAAACGCGGCCTTGAAGTTCGTGTCGAGGCAACGGTCCCACTCTTCTTCGGTCACATCTGGAATTTGTTTGACGAGCGCGATTCCGGCGTTGTTCACAAGGATGTCGAGCCGATCGGTCGCCGCGACGGCCGTTTCGATCAACTTGCGGACGTCGGCATCGCTGCGCACGTCGCAGACCAGCGCAGTGATGCCGAGCTTGGCGAAGCGTTGATTGTTTTCCTCGCGCGACTGGATATCGCCGGCAAACACACGCGCGCCGCCGAGCGCCAAACGCACGGCCGTGGCGCGGCCGATGCCGTCGGCGCCGCCGGTCACGATGGCGGTTCGACCTTCAAAAGGGAGATCGTTCATTCGTGGGGTAGCGCAAAAAGGTAGTAAGCCCGAGGCGTGGTCAGATCGAGCAGGGCCGACAAATCAGATTTCTGCGCCGCGGCCGAAGCGCCCATCAGCGCATCGACGAAATTCGTCGGGTGGTGATAACGCACGACCTTGGTCGAGTCCTTGCTGAGCGACGCGAGTTCCAACGCGCGAGCGATTGCGTCTTCGAGAAAGCCCTCCTTGTCGACGAGGCCCAACTTCAAGGCTTGTGCCGTCGTGAACACTTGCCCCGTCGTCGCTTGCTTCAATTGATCCGGGGTAATCTTCGGCCGACCGCTCTTAACGATGCCCTTGAATCTTTCGAAGCTCTCGGTCACCAAACCTTCGAGCACCGCCTTTTCCTCCGGCGTCATCCGTTTGGTCGGGCTCCCGACCCCCTTGAGCGGAGCGCTTTTGATGGTGTCGTCTTCGATTTCGAGCTTCTCCATGAGCCCGGCCACGCTGTAGTGCGGAATCAGCACTCCGATCGAGCCGGTCCAGGTCGTCGGTTCGGCGAAGATCGCGTTCTCTTGCTTGCCGCACGCCATGGCGGAGTAATAGCCTCCGCTGGCGGCCAGCGAGCCCATGCTCACCACCATTGGCAGTTTCCGATCATCGACCAACGAGCGGAGGTGATGGTAGATGTAATCGCTGCCGGTGACCGTGCCGCCGGGCGAGTCGATGCGCACGACCACGGCCTTCACCGTGTCGTCGGCCCGAACCTTGTCAATCTGCTTCTTAACGTCCTTGCCGTCCATGATCGTGCCGTCGATCTCGATGATCGCCACCTTTTGTACGGCCGTCTTCGACAACGAATGGTAGCGCTCTTCGAGCCGGTTGTCGGGATCGCCCGACAGCGAACTCGGCATGAAGACGGCCGTGGCCATGACCATCAGGAAGAAGGCGAACGCCAGCCACTGCAACATCGAGAACAGTCGTGATAGCACGCTGCGAGGCTGTTGCATCGGTACGGCGATATAAACCGGCTGACCGGGGCCGGGCGGTACATAATTGGAATCCGAGGACATTTCCAAATCCTTACATGAGTGAGGGCCTGCGAACAGACGGGCACGATGAAACGGGTCCGCCGTGCGGCATTGGGCCGATTCTATCGGGCGGGTCGGCACAGGTCCAACGGACCGCGGCCCGGCCTCGCGACGTGAAACGCGCGTGGGGTTGCCGCCAAGGCCCCCACGGCGGTAAGCTACGCCGTCGCTTGGCCGCTCGCACGCCGGATGTGCCGGCGGCTGTGCGATCGATTTGCCTCACGCCTCGGGCGCCGACGCGAGGCGGGTTCGCCGCGTTTGAGTTTGCCGTGTTCGGGTTTGTACTAGGGAGAGTACCGTGTTCGTCGCAGCCTCTACGGATTGTTTTCAGCAGCTTTCTTTCGACGCGGCCCTCAAGAAAATCTTCGATCTGGAATACACCCGGGTCGAGATCGTCTTGCGCGAGAGCGGCAATCAATTGAAGCCGTCGCAAGTGGCCGCCGATTTGGAAAGCGCCGTCGTGGCGTGCCGCGATACGCATCGGTTGACGCCGGTCGCCTACTTCTTCGACGCCGACCCGGAAAGCCCCGACTACTACAAGCAGTTCACCGCGATTTGCAAATTGGCGAAGGCGACGAAGGTCGTCGTCGTGGCGGTCCGAGCCGGCGAGTTGGGTACGCCGTTTAACGCCGAAATCGAGCGGCTGCGCGACCTCGTCAAGATCGCGACGGTCGAAGGCGTGCTGGTCGGCCTCAAGACCGAAGCCGATCGCATGACGCAAGACCCCGATACGGCGAAGGTGCTTTGCGACAACGTGAAAGGGCTCTGCCTGACGCTCGACCCGAGCCACTATCATCATGGACCGATGTACGGCGCGAAGTACGATCACTTGTTCCCTTACGTTTGTCATACGCAGCTGCGCGACTCGAACAAAAAGCACTTTCAGGTGAAGGTCGGCCAAGGGGAAATCGAATACGGCCGGATTATTTCGCACCTGCAAAAGTTCAAATACCAACGGGCGTTCTGCGTGAACATCGCCGATCTGGAAGATCCCGAAGTCGACCACCTCGGCGAAATGCGGAAGATGCGATTGCTGCTCGACAGTCTGCTCTAGTTTTTCTTATTGGTCTTAAGTCGACGTCCGGACGAAGCGCCGTCGGCTAGCCCAGGAACGGCACGATCGCCAAGACTACGGCGATGATCCACGCCGCCGGGCGTCCTTTGCTTCCCGCCCAGGCGATGTCGCAGCGCACGGCCACGTGCGCAATTGCGACGAGCCACATCGCGGCGAGAAACCAGCGGATCAATTGTTCGCTTCGCGCACGACTGATTTCCTTCTCCGCTTCGGCTTGCCATTTGTTTTGCAGCTTGGAATCGAAGCGCAATTGCGTGTGGAGGAAGAGCGACTCGCCGTCGGCCGTTTTGACGTGTTCTTCCCATTGCTCTTCGACGACTTGATCGAGGAGTAGGTCGCTGATCGGGGCCGTCGCGGCGCCGGCCGTTTCGGTTTGAAACGACCCTCGGTATTCGCCGATCTTCGCGCGCACGGCCGACTCCGCGGCCTTGTCCAGCGCCGCGCGCGACGATTCCGGGCCGACCAGCACCTTGGCTTCATAGACGCCGTCGTAGAGTCCGTCGGGACGCGTGACCCACTCCGGACGAGGCGTCGCCGTCGCGGCGGACGACGGCTTCGACCGGATTTCCACTTTCGCGCCCCGGGGAACTTCTATGGCCGTCGCGGGCTGCGAATCGGCCGCCGCGCCGCAACCGCCGGCAAGGGGCATGGCGAGCGCAAGCAGGCATGTCGCGGCGCGGATGGTGTTTGCGTTTTTCATGGAAGTCGCTCCCCGCGGCTAGTCTCGCGTTCGCATCCGAATGCGCTGCGATTTGCGCACGAGCGGAAATGCCAACGGCACGGCCAACGCCGTACACGCGGCGACGACCACTCCCCAACCCTGCGGGAACGGAAAAATCATGTGAATGACGAAGCCCCAAAAAAGAGCGACGAACCCGTCGGCGATATTCCAGCGCGTCGTGCGCGTCGGCGACGTCGCACCCCACCAATCAAGCACGAAGAACACCAAGCCGAAGTAGCCCATATAGGCCAAGATCGTCGGCTTGCCGCCGATATAGCACTCCGGCCAACGTTCGAAGCCGACGCCTTCCAGCGGGCTCTCGATCGGCAGCGTCAGCTTCAGGAAATCCGCAATCCACCAAGCCGCGGCCCCCGCGGCGATCCCCATGAGCAAGGAGATGCCCCGCCGCGTCAGCGGTTCCGGGCTCGACGGGTAAAGCCATTTCAACAGCAAGACCCACAGCGCCGAGGCGACGAACGTTGAACCCGCCGCCCAAAGGTACTGCGGCATCTCGAGCGGCGACGAGCGGAAAAGGAGCAGCATCCGGGGGAGAATAGCCGCCGCTGCGAAAACCAGGAGTAACCCGCCGGTGACATCGATCACGCGAATCCGCCAGGGAGGACCGCGCGCTACGGGCTCCGCGAGCGTGAGCTGCGTCAATTCCAAGTCTTCGCGCGCCGCCGACGCCGAAGTCGGATCATGATGCTCGCGGCCGCGACGAGCCAGCCACCAAACAAGGCCGAAGGAAACGCCGATGACGACGAGCAATGCTATTCCCAGACTTGAGGTGCGAACGCTGAGCACTTCCGCAGGCGCCGGCATCGGCTCGCGTGAGGAAACATAGTTCGGCGGCGACGATATTTTAGGCTCCGAAATCGAGCCGTCCTGACGGACCTCATAGGAGACAAGCGGCGGCGGAACTCTGGTCGCCTCAAGCTGTTTGTAGCTGACGAGGCCGACGAGCACGAAGAGGATCGGCGTCAGAACCAAGCCGATGAGGAGCCATTGCCCCCAGGCAACGTTGCGAGGCGCGGCGATTCCCGATCGCGCGGCGATCGTCCGGCGACGGCGATAAACCCAATTACCGATCCAAACGGAGAACCCCGCCGCGACTGCCAGCGGCGTCATCTGCATGAACCAGGGGGCGTGCGAGCCGAGTCGCAAGGCGTAGAGCGTCACGATGCTCATGGCGACCAACGGTACCGCGGCCCAAAGATACGACGGCGGCGATTCCGGCGGCCGGTCCGAACGATGATCGTTGACGAACCGCGCGCCTCGATCTTGCCGCGCATGGACAAAAAACGGAACGACGAAAAACCCGATCGCGACCAGCACGAACAGCGTCACGACGGGAAACGGCGTAACGGAACCGACAGCGACGAGGTATCCCAAGATCAAACTGCCGACGACCGGCAGCATCCACAGCACGTGCGGCGCCATCGGTTTGTCGTCCCCAGGCGTCGGCTTGGAGCCGTGCGGAGTTTTGCGCGGGGCTTCGGTCGGCCGAATCACCAGTTTCTGCGGCCGACCGTCGGTCGCAGGCGCGCCGATCGATTGCAAAAACTCTTCAACCGTCTTCGGCCGCCGTTCCGGATCCTTCTCCAACGCTCGGGCAATGGCCGCGCGGTAGCCGGCTGGCGCGGCCGACAAGTCCGGCTCGGCCGTGAGATGCTTCATCAGAATCTCGCCGACGCTCTCGCCGTCGAACGGCACGCGGCCGGTCAGCAGTTCGTAGAGCAGAATTCCCAGCGCGTAGATGTCGATCTGCTTACCGTAGCGACCGTTGGAAATCTCCGGTGCCATGTAGTGTACGGTGCCGACGCTTTCGGTCTGGCCGCTGCGCCGGCTCACGGAGATGAACTTCGAGAGCCCGTAGTCGCCGATTTTGACGACGCCGTTTTCCAAGAAGATATTCGCCGGCTTCAGGTCGCGGTGCACGATGCCGTTGTCGTGCAGGTACGCCACGGCCGAAGCGATACCTTCGAGCGTGCGAATCGCCTCGGCCTCGGGCAAGCCTTGCGGGTGACGCTCGATGATCTCGACTAAGCGATCGCCGGAGACGTACTCCATGACGATCCAGTAGTTGTCTTCCGCGTCGGTGCGAACGTCGTAAAGTCCCACGAGATTCGGATGTTTGAGGTTCAAGCACTGCGTAACGCCGCGCAGTTCCACTTCCAGGTTGCGGCGCACGACCTTGAGCGCCACTTCCTTGCCGGCGTCGCTCAAAGCGTAATAGACCTCGCCGAAGCCGCCTTGTCCGAGGCCCCGTTTGATCGTGTAGCCCGGCAGCGGCTGCGCACCGGCGGCGTACGTAAACGCCGGGGCGCGCGCACGTTCCGGGTTGGCGGGTCGCGGTTTATCGGGCAGCGGGGCGGACATCACGTGTTCTCTCATGGTCGAACGACCGTCGAGCTTAAGACGCCAAAGGTTCCAAGTGCAGCGAAAAATCGTCGGCGCGAATGCGCGCCTTGCGGTCGATCGACGTCGTGTCCGTCCCGCGCGTTCCGTCGACATCATACGAACCGGCGGTGCGAAACACCAAACGACCGTCGCCGCGGCGATGGATCACCAAGGTTCGCGACAAACGAGGAATGCAAACGTGCGCATCCTCCGTCGGTCCGACGAGGCACGAATCGGCCAGGAGCAGGATGCCGTCGGCGTGCGGCTGCAGACGGTGCTTGCTTTCGACGACGAGCCGGCCGGTAAGACTGCAGACGTTCGGCAAGTCGAAACGCATCTGCAAGCCTCGCCCGGGACGTTCGCCCAGCTCGAAACGAGTGCCGTTGCCGAGCCGACGCGGTTGCGTCGGCGACGAATTGCCTCCGAGCACCGAACGCAACGGGCGGAGCAGGTAGTGCTCGCCGTGGCGTTCGACCAGTGCGTGTCGTCGCGAGATGTCGGCCATCACCGGAATGTCGATCAGTCCGTGGACTTCATCGTCGGGTCGGCGGGCTTCGGCTGCAAAGCGTCCCGGCGTCGTCGGTTGCCCGATGGCGACGCTGGGACTTTCGCAAACCAAGTAGCCGCCGACGCCGTCGATCCACAGCATGAACCGGCTTACGGCATGGGTCACGGCGAGCGACATGGCAACAACATCGATAAACGGGCCATCATTTCAAAACCGACCGACGCAAACGCTACTTACTTTGGGCGACTTTGACCGTCGACGACTTTTCGTCGCCGAAATACTTCGACACTTGTTCGACGATATCGGCGCCGCCGGCGTCGTCGAGCGGAATCTCGTCCACAGGCAGACCTTCCACGACGACGAGCTTTTCTGAAACATCGATCCGCGATTTCAGATCGTCGATCAATTGTCGCGTGCGGCTCAATTGACCGTCGTCGAGACAAAGGTTGCTCGTGGTCCGCGCGGCTTCGACCATCTTCAAGCGGGAATCGAGTTGTTCGATCTCCACTTCCAAGTGACGCTTCGCGGCGAGCATGCCCGTCATTTTATCACGGGCCGCGGTCAGGCTACGTTCGCGGGCCGCATGCATTTTCCGCAAATTCTCCAAGGTCTCGTCGGCGACCTTGCGGCGTTCGAAACGTCTGGCCAGGTCAGCCTTTACGCTTTCGACGTTGTAGCTTTTGCCGGCGTATTGGAACGTTTTCTTGCCGCTGGCCACATCGTCTTTCAACCGCACGATATCACCGGCGTCTTTCTCACGGCGTTCTTCCTGAACGGCAATTTCCTGCGAAACCTTGGCGAGCGCCGCCTCTTCCTGGGCGATCGCCACCATGTTTTTGTGCACCTCGGGAATGAGATCGTGGAGCATCGTGCGTGCTCGCCGAATCTCAAATTCCACCGGCACCGAGTCTTGGATGGCATCGGTTACACCGGCGACCGAGGTCTTCACGTAGCTCCAGGCGTTCCACCCAAAGACGCCGATCGTCAATGCTCCGGCCGCCAACACGCTTCCAATCAACTTGCACGTCATAATTCCACCTCGCCCCGCATCAATGAATAGCCCCCGCCGAGCACCACGCGCGGCTAAGGGGTACTTCGCCGAGACGGGGCAAGTCTTGGGAAGATTTGGAAAGAATTCTTGAAGTGCTTCAGATTCTGTAGGGAACGCCCTCCGTGGCGTTCCCTACAAACGCGATCCATCGACGTAAGTCCCGATTCGCCTGCGCGACTTACGTCGATTCGTTTTTCCCCCCTGCGCACTTAACTCGAGTTATGTACGCACCCCTTGTGGGTTTTGGGGTTGTGCGCACTTAACCGAAGTTATGTGCGCAGGCCGTTTTCGAGCATCGACGTAAGTGCTGAAGGTGAGCAGTGACTTACGTCAAAGTAGTAGGCACGCTCCGTGTGCCGGCGGGCGCCAAAACGACAACGCTTTTAGCTAACTCCCACGACGATGCTGCGGACGGCACGCGGAGCGTGCCTGCAACACTCAAATTGCCAAAGATCACCCCGCAACGTAGCGAAACGGCGGGGCGATCTCCAGGCGATTTTTGGCCGGCCCTCCGCCCTAAAACTTGCTAGGCCTTGTGGCGCGGGCGGTCCATCAGCAGGATGCCCGCCGTCATCAGGCCGACGCCGGCGAACAGGGCCGTCGTCGACGGCTCGTGGAAATAGAGCACTCCGGCCAGCGCGGCCATGGCCGTTTGCGACGCGTTGATAACGTTCACGTACGCCACCGGGATGAGTTGCAGGGCCCGCGTCAGCAGGAAGAAGCCGCCGGCGTTGAACGTGCCGGCCCAGAGCATGGCTTGTAGGTCGTGAGGCGTCGTCGTCAGGATGCCGTCGAGGCCGATGCGCCCCAACGTTATTGCCCCCAAACTGATAAGGCCGGAGATGCTGATGATTAGCAGCACGACGGACGATTTCGCCGAACCGGTGACGTTGCGACGAATTACCACGCCCAGCACGGCGTAGGCAAAGCCGGAAAAGCAGGTGACGCCGACGGCCGCGGCGATGGTCAGCGCGTCGGGGCGGGGCAGGGCGTCGGACGGTTTGGCGTGTTCGGTGTGCAGCCCGAGCAGCGCGATGGAAATGCAGAGCAGACCCATCGCCGCCGCGGAGCGAAAGCTTATGGCCTCGCCGAGATAAAACCGCCCGAGCAGCGAGCCGCCGACGATGATGACGCTGAACGTCAGCGGCACGCTGGCGGCCAGCCCGACGATGCTCAAGCCGTATTGAAAGGCCGCGTTGCCGCCGATGTGGGCCAGCAAGCCGGTGAGCACGAGCGTGACGACGGTCCGCGTGCCGGGATAATTCGGCAGCCCGAGCCTGCGGCGATTCGCCACGATGCCTGCGGCGATGACGAGCGTCGGCACCGCCTTGAGGCACGACACCCAGTAGATGTCGCACTTCGAGGCGGCCCGCAGACACATGTTGGTGAGCGTATAGAGCACCGCGGAAACGAGCGCCAGCACGGTGCCCGTAAACACGGCCTGCGCATGGCCGGCCAAGGCGGCTTTGTGTTCCGCGGCCGCTTGGTCGGCATCTTCCCGGGCGGCGGCGAGCGAGGCGGCGATTTCCTCTTGGTCGGCGCTCATGTCGCCGTCGCTTCAGGCCGCGGCCAATCAGGGTCGAGGAAGCGGCCGTTTTCGCTGATGAGCTTGCCGTCGACGAAAATCTGGCCGCCGTGGCGCAGGTCGCAGACCATGTCCCAGTGCAGGCCCGATTCGTTCTTGCCGCCGGTTTCGGGATACGACGAACCGACCGCGGCGTGAAACGTGCCGCCGATCTTCTCGTCGAACAGCGTGTTTTTCGTGTAGCGCTCGACGGAGTAATTCGTGCCGATGGCGATTTCGCCGAGCACGCGGGCGCCGGGGTCTTGATCGAGCATGGCGATGAGGAAATCCTCCCCCTTCGCGGCCGACGCCTCGACGACTTTGCCGCCGCGAAACGTCAGGCGGATGCCGTCGCACTCGCGGCCGCCGTGGACGGCGGGAAAGCTGTAGCGGATCGTGCCTTCGACGGCGTCTTCGATCGGGCCGGTGAACACTTCGCCGTCGGGGAAGTTTTCATGGCCGTCGCAGTTGATCCAGCGGCGCCCCGCAACGGCGAGCGTGATGTCGGTCCCTTGCGGCGTGACGAAGCGAATCTCCTTCTTGTCTTGGAGATAGTCGGCGAGGCGTTGTTGCCGCTCGCTGATCCGTCGCCAGGCGACGGCCGGGTCATCGTAGTGCAACAGGCCCGCGCGGAAGACGAAGTCCTCATACTGCGCGAGCGACATTTCCGCGTCTTGCGCGGCGGCTTGGCAGGGGAACTGCGTGCCGCACCAGCGTAAGGTTCCTTCCGCCGCACGTTGGAAGAATTTCGCCATCATCGGCCGCCGCGCTTGCCCGGCCAGCGCTTGCCGCGCGGCGGGGATTTGCGTCAACGACTTCGTGTTGTCTTGTCCCCACAAGCTGATCGAGACGTCGATCGCGTCGACTGCGGCCGTTTCGACCGGATTGACGTAGAGCAATTGTTCGTCAGAGCCTTCGGCGAGTTTCGCCTCTTGGCATTCGTCGAGATTGACGACGAGAAACGGATGGCCCCCGGCATGGAGCACCGCGCGATAAATGGCCGCCAGCAACGGACGGCCGACCACCGGCCCCGAGACGCGCACGAGGTCTCCTGGACGAACGCCGGTGGAGTAATTCACAAGAACGTCGGCGAGGCGATCAAGGCGTGGGTCGGGCATGAGTGGCAGAGAGTGGCGAGTGATGAGTGGTGAGCGACGAGAAGGTCGTGGGTGGAGCACGACTGCTCTCGTCGCTCGTCACGCACCTCTCGCCGCGTTTCCCGGCAAAGCCGCTACAACCGTCGCACTAGCTCTATTTGACGGGTGTGCCGTTTCGACCTAGGGTTGATCGGTAGACTTTAACGCACCAACTCCAGAAAGCGGAAGGGCCTCACGACCATGGCCGCTCTAAAACGATTTCTCTTCGGAACCGACGGCACGACCGCCGTGGAATACTCCGTGATGCTGGCGATGATTTTGCTTGCCATGTTGGCCACGATTGCCGCTTTCGGCGGCCAAACCGGCACGATGTGGGGCAATACGAACACCAAGCTGACCGACGCCGGATTCGGTTCGTAACGCTCGCGCGACGGATTTTGGCGACGAAACGACAAGGCCCGAGCTTCTCTAGCTCGGGCCTTGTCGTTTCTAGCTGCGTTGATTTGTCGCCCGTCGTCGATCGTAAAGCAGCAATGCGGCGATGGTCTTCGCGTCTTGGATCTCGCCGCGTTCGATCATCGCCAAAGCGTCTTCGAGCCGCACGATGTAGTTTTGAATCTCTTCCGTTTCCTCGCGCTGCGCCGGGCCCGGTCGCAGGTCGTAGGCGACGAAGACATGGATGCGTTCGTTCAGAATTCCCGGCGACATGAGCAGTTCGACGAGCGGTTCCAGACGGCCGGCTATGTTACCGGTTTCCTCTTCTAATTCGCGGCGTGCCGTCGTCGCCGGCGGCTCCCCCATTTCGAGTGTACCCGCCGGAACTTCGATGAGTTCGCGCTCGACGGCCACGCGATAGTTGCGAATCAGACAGACATGCTCGTCATCGACGACGGCCACGACGGCCACGGCCCCCGGATGCAAAATCACCTGCCGCGAGAATTCGCGACCATCGCTCATTTGGCGGTGACGACGCACCACGCGAAAGCGTTCGGATTGGTGTAAAAGCTCGTCGTCGTTCATGGTCTGCGTAAAGAAATTGCTCGGCGAATAATTCGGTGTTAGGATACAAGCCGCGCCATACTTCTTCTAGCCCGACTCATTCGCCGCGGCGTCTCCTCACGTCGTGATTGAGCCATGCGAAACGTATTGAGTTGGAATGTTTCTCTCGGATGCTGGGCCGACGTCCAGGTGCGTCTTCACGTCGCATTTCTGGTGCTCGCCGCGGCCGTGTTGCATCTCTGCACCGGTGCGGCCGGCAATCGCGACGCCGGGCCGGCGTTGCTCGGATTGTCGGTCCTGTTCGTGAGCGTCGTGGCGCACGAATTGGGGCATTGCATGGCCGTTTGGCGCTGCGGCGGCCGGGTCGATCAGGTGGTGCTCGGACCCTGGGGCGGCCTGACGTATCTCTGCCCCTCGCGCGAGCGCCAAGCGGAGTTGATCGTCGCCGCCGCCGGGCCGGTGATGAACCTCGCGCTTTCGGCCGCGGCGGTCGTCGCGCTCGCGGCCATGCGGCAACCCGTGGCCGACTTATTCCACCCGTTCGCGCTGCCGAATTTCGGCGGTGGATTCTCGTTCGCCCAAACCTTGGCGCTTACCGCGTGGATCAATGGACTGATCGTACTCGTGAATCTCATTCCGGCATACCCGCTCGACGGCGCTCGCGCCTTGCGGGCGATCTTGCGACCGGTATACGGCTTTCGCACGGCCGTCGTCGTCACGTGGCGCTCGGGCTTGGTCTCGGCGGCCGCTTTGATGGTCGCCGCTTGGTTTTTGCGTCATGAGTTCGATAAGGCTTCGTTGGCCTGCACGATCCTGGGAATCTTCCTCTATTTCAGCAGTTGGGAAGAAGCCGAACGCTTGCACGACGGCGGCACGGCGATGGAAGAAGCGGGCTACGAGCAGCGCTATGACGACGCGGACGAGGACGACGACGACAACCGTACCCGACGTCCGACGGTCGGGCCGCTGCGACGTTGGATCGCGGAACGCCGAGAGCAGCGACTCGCCCGACAACTCGAGATCGAACGCGAGGAGGAATCACGCGTCGATGCCGTCTTGGTGCGGTTGCATACGTTGGGAGCGGATGCGCTGAGCGCCGAAGACCACGCGTTGCTCAAGCGCGTGAGCGCCCGTTATCGGCAACGTCAGCAGGGATAGCGTTTCCGACCACGGCCGGCCCGTGCGCGACCACCGCGTCGCGGGCGACGTTCGTTTCTACGGGCTATTCCGTTTATCCGGCCCGTATTTCCCTCTTTCGGTCGGCCGACTGCGCTCAAATTGCGCAAATTGCCCCGTGCCGGATATGACCTAGAGTTTTTCTATGGCATCCGTCTTGCCCCGCCATTGGAAAACCCATGATCGCGCCCGCCACGATTCCGGTTGTTGATACGATTGTCGCCGACGCCGAAAAACTTCGCCGCGATACCTCGGCGGCGATCAAAGAAGCGGAGTCGTTGCGCGAAGAATTGGCCCACCGCCTGTTCGCGGTGTTCGAAATTTTCGACCTGACGAATAAGTGCCTGCTCACCGGCGACGCGAACCGCGCGGCGGACGTACTCGCACACCACGCAGCGGCGCTCGAACGCGTGGCCGCGATGCAGAAACCCGAAGTGATCGAACGCAACGGTAAGTCGCTGCTGCTGGCGCTGCCGCTGGGAACGCACGGGCAAGCGACGTGGATCGGCTTGGGCACGGCCGAGGGCATCGACGAGCACATTCTCTTGTCGCTGGCGGAGTTGTTCGTCGACACGAATGAATCGCGTCGTCGGGCCGCCGAGTTGCACGACGAATCGCGCCGGCTCTCGGAGCACATCGCTTCGACGTTCGAAGAAATCACGCTCATCTATCGCTTGACGCAGAATTTGTCGATCGCCCACGGCTCACAAGAGCTCGGCATGCAGGCGCTCAAATGGCTTTCCGACGTCGTCCCCGCCGACGGCATGGCCATTTGGTACGACGCCGCCCGGGGCGGCGAACTCGTGCCGCACGATGAAAAACGCGAAACAAACTACGTCACGTTCGGCGATACGCCGCTCAAGCAAGACGAGTTCGGCGATTTGGTCGAATCGTTGCGCACCTTACACGAAATCGACGGCGTGCGCCCGCTGGTCCTCAATCGCGGCACGCCGTGCGCGGCCCGTTCGGTCTTTCCGCAAGTCGTCGGGCTGGTGCTCGTGCCGCTTCGCGAAGGGGATCGGCTATTCGGCTGGCTCGCCGCATTCAACCCGCGCGACGGTCGCGAATTCGGCAGCAGCGAGGCCAATCTGCTGTCCTCGGTCGGCACGATTCTCGGCATCCACAGCGGCAACATCGATCTCTACAAGCAACAGGCCGAACTCTTCGGCGGCGTCGTGCGGGCGATGAGCTCCGCGATCGACGCCAAAGACCCGTACACGCGCGGCCATAGCGAACGCGTGGCGCGCGTCGCCGTGCGGATCGCCGAAGAATTGAATTGCGACGAGAACACCCTCCGCACGCTCTATCTCGGCGGCTTGCTGCACGACGTCGGCAAAATCGGCGTTAACGACGACGTGCTCCGCAAGCCGGGCAAGCTCACGGACGCCGAATACGAACACATCAAGACCCACGTCGAGATCGGCTATCGCATTCTTCGCGGCCTCAAAAAGATGGGGCACCTGCTGCCGATCGTCCTGCATCACCACGAATCGTGGGACGGAAGCGGCTATCCGTTCGGCCTGAGCGGTACCAATATTCCGTTCCTCGCGCGCATCGTGGCCGTCGCCGACGCTTACGATGCGATGGCCAGCGACCGTCCCTATCGCCAGGGAATGCCCGACGAAAAGCTCGACTCGATTTTCCGCGCAGGCGGCGGGAAGCAATGGGACCCCGAGGTCGTAGAAGCGTTCTTCCGCGCTCGCGACGACATCCGCGCCATCTCGCAGCGGAGCCCCGAGCCGATCGAATGCGTATCGCTGGAATGGACGCATTGATATAACCGAGAGCGGCGTCGCTGTTTCGTCGGTCGCTCCCGGTAGTCGATCTGTACATGGCCCGTGAAGAATCGGATCGCGAAGATCTGTTACGCGAAGCGGTCGCGCTGGTCGAGCGCGTGGAGTTGCGCGTCGCCGACGAGCCGGAGCACGTCACGGCCGGATACCGCGCGAACGGCGCTCTGAGTCTTTTTTTCGGCCCCGACCCGGTTTGGCAATTCAACGCCGCCGGCGAATTGCGACGCGGCTATCTCGCCGGCAAGCTGCTCAAGGCCGACGGCGGCCGGCTTGTGGAAATGGCGCGCGAACGTACCGCCGAAGTGACCCGACTGCTTAGCCGACCGCTCGCCCTCGACGAGCAACAATCGGTGCTCCGGGAAGCGGAGCGGCGTATCGGGAAGTTGCACGCCGCGCTTGCCGCCGGAGAATACGAAGTGGTCGGCCAAGTGCCCGCGGAATGCGACGTAACGGCCCGTCTGCTCGCAAGCTTGGCAACTTTGCAATCCGGCTTCACCGTCGCGCAGTCGCCTCGTGTAGGCGCGTAACGAAAAAGCCCGCGGGAAGCGAATCCCGCGGGCCTTGAAATTCAAGCGATCACTTCGACAAACGTAATCGCACCTAGGCGGCGCTGCGACGTTGCTTGCGGAAGAAGCCGATCCCTTCCAGCGATTTGTAAACTTCTTCGAGCGTCTTTTCGCCGAAGTTGGAAATGCTCAACAAGTCTTCACGCGTGCTGTTCAGCAAGTCGCGCACGGTGAAGATTCCCTTTTCCTCCAAGCAATTGGTGGTACGCACCGTGAGGCCGATTTCGGCCGTGCTCATTTCGAGCTTTTCTTGCATGCCGCGGGCGGCTTCTTCGGCGGCGCGGAGACGAATGCGAGTCATCTGCAGTTACCCTCCCTGGTAATGTCGGACGAAATGCCGGGTCGAGCCGTCGCGTTCATAAGTCCTTTACGCGACGACCCGGGCGAGTATAGCAAACGCGCTGAATTTGTCGCCTAATTTTCCCGCAAAACTGCGGCGTCTAGCGTTGCCGGCGATGCCGGCATCCGCCCTGCGTCGTGATTAGTCCAGTAACTTGAGTACGCTCTGAGCCTTCTCTTCGAACAGTCGTTGCCACTGGGGCGCGAGCAGGCAATCGCAATCTTCTTGCGCGTAGCCGGAGTTGCGGCGTTGCTCCGCCGTGGGAGCGTAGTAGATATAGCCGTTGGTGTAGCCCGCGACGAACGTGAGGTCGCGGGCCGCGCGTTGCTTGATATTCAGGCCGATCTGGGCCGTGAGTTCGCCGGGAAACGTCACCATCCGGAAATCGCCGATTCGCACGCCGGCGATCTCGACGTCCAGCGTGTCGCTTCCGGCGGCAATGGTTTGCGCGCGGTGCTTTTTCAGCAATGCCAAATTCGTTTGCAAACGCGTCAACTGCTCCATCGTCTGAATGTTGCGGAGATAGGCGTCGATGTTGGCGCGGTTGACGGCATCGAGCTTTCGCAGATCGTCGCGACCGAGTTCTTTGTCGCGCAAGTACAAGTGCGAATAGTACGACGGATAATCGCCGGCGAGCTTGTACTGCACCCAGAGCGGGGCAAAGGTCTCGAAGTTCAGGCTGGTCCCCTTCAACGAACCGAGCAGCTTCGCCTGCTCCGCCTCGATCGCCTTCATCCGATTCTCAAAATCGGTTTCGCGCGGCAAAGCGAGGTGTTCGCTCACGGCCCGCAATTCCGCGTCGTCGGTCGTGCGGATGGTTTTCAGGGTTCGCAAGACGCTCAGCCCCAGCAGATTGCCGAGCGGTTCGGCGTCGTGCGGCTGGTGGACGTCTTTATAGCGAATCGGGTTGATGTCGCCGGCGCAACCTTGCACGAAGAAGGCCGTCGCGCCGTCGCCGAGCGTCTCCTCGATCGCCTTCGAAGCAAAAGCCGGAAAGTCGGCCGTGTTGCCGCCGCTCGGCACGCCCATGATCGGATGGCAGGCGAAGTTGTACACGACCGCCAAGGTACGCCCGTCGCGACGATCGAAGCGCAGGATGCCGATTTCCGGATCGACGGGGCCGAGTCCCGCGACGTCGTCGTTGCGCGGCAGGGCATAGGCATGACGCACGTCCGCCTCGCCGCCGTCTTTGAGCCGCAGGCGTCGGTTTTCCGAAATGCGTTCTTCTTTGCCGACGCCGACTCCGACGCGGACCGGGACCATTGCTTCCCACGCCGCTTTCACGGCTTCGACCGTGCGCCGCTCGACGTCGGCCGAAACGACGCCGTGGCAATGGCTGGCGTTCACCAGAATGTGTTCCGGCTTGAGCGGCAACTCCTTGGCGAGTTGCGAACGCACGTCGACGAGAAAACTGTTTTTGATGCGCCCGATCTCGCCGATGGCTACGGCATCGACCGTGACGACGGCTACGGCGACCGTGTCGCTCTTCATGACGAGCGCTTTCACGTACAGCGTATCGTTGACCGGGCCCGCTTCGCGGTCGGTGATGTCTTGCTTCGCGACTCCGGCCCAAAGCTCACCGGCGGTCGCGAGGTTGCTTGTCGCGACGCCGGAACCGAAGAGCATGGCGCCGACGACGAGCAGCGCCGAGCGCAAAAACAAGCGACGAAAGCGCGTAAACGCGGAGCAAGCCGGAAAAGTCGGCATGAGGGCACCTGCGGCAAGGACGAAGGAGGGCGGGACGGCGGGCGTGCGGGCGGAGCAGTTATCCTACCCGGAAAATGCGCGCAAAGCGCTAGTAGGCCCCGTCGCGGGCCTCGAAATGCGTCGGTTTATCGAGGCTGCGGCCTCCGGCAAGAATCCAATCGGCGACCCAGCGCATCACCTCGCCGATAGGCACTTTCGGATAGCCGAAATAGCGGTGCGCCCATTGGCCGTTGCTCAAGAGCGCGTCGGAAGATTCCGCACCCGTGAACTCCACCGCCACTTGAAATCGCCCGGCAAAATACTCGGCGACGCGTCGCACGGAGAGTGTTTCCGGACCGGCCAGATTGTAGACGGTCGGTTCCGGCGCGCAGAGCTCGTGGAACGAGCGGAGCACCGCCGCGTTGGCGTCGCCTTGCCAAACGGCGTTGAAGCACCCCATGCCCAAATCAATCGGCTCGCGGGCGAACACGCGCCGCGCGACGTCGGCCAGAACTCCGTAGCGCAATTCGCAAGCGTAGTTGAGCCGTACGATCGCCGTCGGCGTGCTCGCGGCCTTGGCGAAGTATTCGTAAATCCGTTCGCGCCCGAGCGTGCTCATCGCATATTCGCCGACCGGATTCACCGGGTCGGTCTCGCGCGAGCCGCCGAGGCGCACGTCGCTCAGGCCGTAGACGTTGCCGGTCGAGAAGGCGACGATGCGGCGGCCGGCATAGCGACGGCAGATGAGCGTCGGCACGTAGACGTTCATGCCCCAAGTGAGCGCCTTGTTGGCGCTCGAGCCGAACTTCAAGGCCGACATCGCCACGACGTTCGCGGCGTCCGGCAGCTTGGCGACTTGGTCCGGCTCCAGCAGGTCGCAACGCAGCGTTTCCACGCCCCAACTTTGCAACTGCTTTTCACCGCGGGAATCCGTAAACCGCGACACGCCGATGACGCGCCGCTTCACGCCGGCTTCCGCCGACGCGCGCACGGCCATGCGTGCGAGCGTCGGTCCCATCTTGCCGCCGACGCCGAGCAGGATGACGTCGCCCGGCAGTTTGCCGAGCGCTTCGACCACTTCCGGCGTCGGCCGGCTCAACAACTCGTCGAGTTGCTCGTCGTTGGAAATCGTTTCCGGCAACGTCGATGAGTTCATCGGCTAGATCGGCGCGGCGGCCAATTGTTGGAGCGCTCCGAGCGCGGCGACGACGTCGTCGGCCGACACTTCGGACCATTCCTTCATCTTATGATGCAGAATCGCCAATTTGAACGACTCAAACGCCTCGCGCAAGTCGCCGGGCAATTCCGCCAGCCCTTCAAACGGACGCACGGGGCTCAACGATTCAAACGGCGCTTCCACATCGACGCCGGCCGCGACTTCCTCGCCGTGCCGCGCGCCGGAATCCTCGTCGCCGAAATCGGGCCCTTCGTGCAGCGGGCCGCTCTCAGCGTCGGCATCGAACTCGCGCGGGTTGCGGATTTCGGCGACGGTCGAACCTTCCGTCGCGGGGCCGGCGTCTTCGTCCAGATCGGCCGACACGACCTGTTCGGGCCGGGGTTCTTCCCCCGCCGGGCTGCCGAGCGTTTCCCAGCGCTTCGACCGCATCTCGTTGATCGACCAATCGTTTTGCACGGCCCCTTCGAGCCAGAGTTCGGCGTCGTTCCATTCCAGGGCGGCGAGGAAATGGCTCCAATAAAGCCCCTTAAACGTCACCTGCTGCCCCTGGAAGCGAACGTAGGTGCGGCGGAGCCGTCCGACGTGCTGCGGGGTCACTTGCCCGACCAGCCGCGACCAGGCTTCGTCGGCGTACTCGTGCGGGGCCGCTCCGGCCGCGATCAGGGCCTCGCGCCACTCGGCGATGATCTTGCCCTTCTCCCAGTTCGTCTGACTAACCAAGAGCCCCCAGCGGCCCAAGAACGGCTCCGAGGCCGTGTTCAAAACGCTCGTATCCGACGACGCCATCGATTCCATGCGCAAGTGATTCCTTCGCTTGTTTCCTACGGCCTGCCCGGCGGAGCTCCTGCTCGCCGGCGTCCCAATCGAAGTGCCGATTTTACGAACCGCGCCCCGCGCTCCCAAGCGTGCGAACGGACCGCGGCGCGACAAGGTTTGCCAATCTGCCTGGCGCGGCGACGAAAGCGGCCCGGCCGGCTCGAAAATTCCCGCGGCTCGTTGGGGAAAAGTTGTTAGATCGCCCGAGGGCGTTCCCTACAGCCCGGCAGCTATTCCGAAGCTTTCGGCGCCGTTTCTTCCGCGACGAAACCGCAGCGATGGTGGCTGCCGTCGCAAAACGGCCGATTCGCCGAATGTCCGCAGCGACACAAGGCCACGAGCGGCTTATCGGTCGGCAACACGAAGGCATTTCCCTCATGATCGACAAGCTTGACGCCGGCGGCAACTTCGAACACGAGCGGACCGTTTTTGCGGGTTCGAATGACGACGTCGGCCATGGGCGAGACTCTTGAGACGGCAACTG
>CAZWDN010000038.1:22399-23754 GCA_964633125.1 uncultured Pirellula sp.
TTGCGATCTTCGTCGTTGAGGAAGTCGGCGCGCTTCAGAATGAGGTCGATCGAGTCGCGGTAGTTGTGGCCGCCTTGTACCTGGAACGGGCAATCGCTGGCCCACATGAGCCGCTGCGGTCCGTAGGTTTCATGCAGCAGCCGGACCATCGGCAGCAGGTCCATATAGGGCGCCATCTTCTTGCCGAGCGCGTAATACGCGGAAACCTTAACGAAGGTGTTCTTGTGGCGGGCCAAACGGCAAAGCTGTGCGAGCTCGCCGTCGGCAATCTTTCCGTTGATGCCGATGCGGGCGAAGTGATCGATGACCACCGGCGTATCGGGATACTTCTCGCACAGCTTGTCGACCGTCGGCAGGGCCTCGGGATTGATCAACAAGCACATCTTCAAGTTGCTCTCGGCGCCGGTGCGCCACATCGCGGCCATGCCCTTGCCGTCGAAATACTTGTCGGCCGGTTCGCTGCCGGGAGCGAGGCGAAAGCCGCGTACGCCCTTCTTGGCAAGGTCGCGCATCGTGTCGGCGACCTTGGGCTTCTCATGATCGACGATCGCCACGCCGGAAAACACGCCGGGATGCGCGGCGATGGCGTCGAGCATGTAGGCGTTGTCGTACTTGTAATAGCTCATCTGAATGAGCACGATCCGATCGACGCCGCAGGGCCGCGCATGCGCGAAGAGTTCGTCCGGCGTGAACGACGGCGGTTGCATGTCGGACGGCTTGAAGCCCGCGGCGAGCGGATACTTCTTCACGTCGGGCGTCCACACGTGAACGTGGGCGTCGATGTAACCGTTAAACGTCGGCGCGGCCGCCGCCGGCTTGGCCGCAGGTTGCTGACCCATGAGCGCGGCCTCGCCGAAGATGGACGCCGCTCCTAATCCCAAGAGCGCGGAGCCCGAGCGGGTCAACCATTCGCGGCGCGATAAGTTTGAGTGATCCAAGTCTGGTCGTGTCATGGATGTAATGGAAATCGTCCGCCGTGACTTGCACGGCGGACGCAAATGTCGATTGGGAAAAGTCCCCTCGCTTGCGCTGCGGGGCCAGTGATTGATGGTAACCGAACGCACCAAGTTGTGTTACACAAACTTTGTCACACCGGGTACGGCGACTACGGGCGTCGGCAACGGCCCCCATTCATAGGCGGCCGGCGTAAGGTTTTCTTGGCTGTTCATCGCTTGTTCCCAAGTGATTTTCTTAGCCGTGTAGCTCGCCATGCGGCCGATGATGCCGAGCATCGTGCTGCGGGCCATGTACTCGGTGTTGTTGATGATGTTGCCCGACCGCAGGCCGGCGAATAGTTCGTCGTGCTCGGTCTGGTGCATCGTGTTCTTCGGTCCGCGGTAACGCCAGAGCGTTTC
>CAZWDN010000039.1:0-14287 GCA_964633125.1 uncultured Pirellula sp.
TCGACGTCATGACCGGCGACGCCAGTTTGTTCGCCCGTGCCGATGAAGTGGAGCTCGCCTGGGGAATCGTCGATCCGATCTTGCAAGCTTGGCAAGAGCACCATGAACCTCCCATGGCCGAGTACGAACCCGGAATGTGGGGCCCGGATGAAGCGATCTATTGGATGGGAAGCGACGAGCGCTACTGGCTCGACGTTTGTCCGGTGCTGGAGAAGCACGGCTAAACGCCGAGTGTGCGGCGAAACGGCGGCTGCGGCCAACGTCACGATCTCCCCCTTGTCGGAGCGCCGTCGCCGTCGACAATGGAATCCATGAGCCTCGCCGCTGCATCTCCCGTCGTTCCGTCTCCCTCGCCATTGCCCGATTTAGCGGTCGGCAACGTGCAGATCGGTTTTCCGGTCGTGCAAGCGGCTCTCAGCGGCTATAGCGATATGGCGATGCGCGTCATTGCCCGTCGCTTGGGCGCCGCTTACAGCTTGTGCGAAGTAGTGCTCGACCAAACCGTGCTGCTCGCCGGCAAAAAGCTCAAGAAGCGGTACATGCAGATCGATCCGGGCGAGCATCCGGTCGCCGGCCAATTGATGGGGAGCGACCCGACCGAGTTTGCCTCGGCCGCCAAGGAGTTGGTTGCGGCCGGATTCGACGTGATCGATATTAATTTCGGGTGTCCGGTGAAGAAAGTGCTCGGCCGTTGCCGCGGCGGCTTTCTGCTAAGCACTCCCGATACGGCTTTGGAAATCGTGTCTCGCGTGCGCGACGTCGTGCCGCCGCACGTGCCGGTATCGGTCAAAATGCGCCGCGGCCTCGACGACACGCAGCAAAGCCGCGACAACTTCTTCACCATCTTCGACGGTGCTTTCGCGCGCGGCATCGCCGCGGCTACCGTTCACGGACGCACCGTGCATCAGCGCTATATTGGCCCGAGCCGTTGGGAGTTTTTGAGCGAAGTGAAGCGGCATGCCGGTTCGCGCACCGTGCTCGGCAGCGGTGATTTGTTCACCGCGCAAGCCTGCCTCGATATGATCCGGCAAACGGGCGTCGACGGCGTCACCGTCGCGCGCGGTTGCATCGGCAATCCGTGGATCTTCGCCCAATGTCGGGCCTTGGCCGCCGGGCGACCGTTGCCGCCGCCGCCGAGCGTCTTTGAGCAGCGAGACGTGATTCGCGAACACTATCGCTTGGCCGAACTCATCTACGGCGGTAATTTCTTTGGCCGCCAAATGCGGAAGTTCGGCATCAAGTATTCCCGGCTCCATCCGCAAGCACTCGAGGTGCGCAACGCGTTTATCGCCGTCTCGCGCACCGAGCAATTAGACGACGTGATGAGGCGTTACTATTCCGAAGATCTGCCGGGCCGCTATCCGCCGGAACACCCGGATGAATCGCCGGAAAGCACGACTTGCGAACTGGAATAGGACGCAGCGAAGGGCGGCTCACGCTCGTTTCACGCGCTCCGGATTTGTGCGAGAGCCCACTCGCAAGCTTCGCGGACCAGCGGTTCGGAATCGACTAGGCCGCGTTCCAGCGCCGGCACGGCGCGTGCCGCACGTTGATTGCCGAGCACGATGGCCGCATTGCGCAAAATGCCGCGCCGCTTGGATCGCCAGAGCGGTGTGTCGCGAAACCGGGTGCGAAACGCCGCGTCGTCCAGGTCGAATAGCGCGATCAGGTCCAGGGGGTTCGCCTGCGAACGCGGTTGAAACGTCGGCTCGTTCACGGCCGGCGCTTTGCGATTCCACGGGCAGACGTCTTGGCAAACATCGCAGCCGAACACCCAATCGCCGTGCCCCGGCCGCAGCTCCGGCGGAATCGCGTCGCGAAGTTCGATCGTCGTATAGCTGATGCATTTGCGGGCATCGAGCACGTAAGGACCTACGAAGGCATCGGTCGGGCAGGCGTCGAGGCAAGCCGTGCAGGTGCCGCAGTGGTCGGTCTCATATTCCGTATCGTAGGCCAACTCTACATCGGTCAGTAGTGCTGCCAAGAAAAACCAGCTTCCTTCGCTTCGGTTCAGTAGCAGGGTATTCTTACCGATCCAACCGAGGCCGGCGCGCTGCGCAAATTCGCGTTCGAGAAGCGGCGCCGTATCGACGACGCCGCGCACCTGGGCGCCCGGCGATTCCTTACGCAGCCAATCCGCCAGCGCATGAAGGCGCTCGTGGATGTAGTCGTGATAATCGCCTCCCCAGGCATAGCGCGAAACGCGTCCCTGGCCCGGCTCGATCGGTCGTGGTTCCTCGGTGCGATAGCTCATCCCGAGCATGACGATGCTCCGCGCCCCTTCGAGAACGTAGCGCGGGTGCGCATAAGCGGCTTCACGCTCGGCCAAATACTTCATCGTTCCGGCGTAACCGGCGTCGAGCCATTGGCGCAGCCGGTCGACGCCGGCGGGCGCGACGGCCGGGGTCACCCCGGTTAGGCCAAAACCGAGCCGTGCCGCTTCCGCTTTGAGATTCGACGTGAGTTGCGGCAGTTCGGACACAAAAACGGTCGCAATACGGGGGTGATGTACGCCGCGAATATCGCTCCCGGCGGGCGAAAAGCTGGGGGATTCGCGAGCTTAGCGGTTCGGAACGGCTTTTGTCGATTGTAGCCCGTCGGGTTCGGATTAATCTGGAACGTAGCGAAATTACCGAATGCAGCCCAGTCGGACCCGGTCCGGACCCACCCACCTGTAGACGCCGCCATGAAACGTTTATTGTCGCTCGTTGCCTTGCTTGTAGCCGCCGGAACCGCCGCCGAGGCGGATGCTCAATGGGGCTGGCAGGGCAATCCGTACTTCTACGGACGCAATGTTTACACGGTCTACGATCAGGACCGGCTGCCGTATTTCTCACTTCACCCGCCGGTCTATTACAGCCGCCCGATTCCGCGTACTTACGGCTACAGCCCGTTTGCTTACCCGGGCATCGTGCGTACGCCCGACCTTCCGGTAGGCGAACCGCAGATTGTGGTGAACCCTTACTACGAAGCCGTACCGAAAGAAGGGGGTCCGTCCGCCGCACCGCCGAAGTCGAACGCCGCTCCGATTCCTCGCAAGTCGAACAGTACCGCTCCGACTAAGAATGCGACGCCGAGCGCGAACAAATCCGCGGCGGTGGCACCGCTGCGAATCATCAATCCCCACGTCACGCCGTTTCTCACGACGTCGCACAAGTAAGGCCGTCGAAACGCCGGCAGCGATAGCCTGTCGGGCGTCGTCGGCGCATCGCGTCGTCGAGTTCGGCATGCCGGCAACGCCGCAAGTGCTCTGGAACGCTTTGAGCGTTTTGCTATCCTAGCCGCCCCTTCTTTCGGGTCGGCCCTGCGATAGGATGCGCGTGCCGCCGACTCGCACATCGTAGCGGAGCGGAGTCGGTCCATGTGGCGAACGATCGTGATCGCGGCGGCGTTGTTGACGGCGTCCGGTTGTCGAAATCGGCCGACGCAGCTCGATCCGTTTCTCGGACGTACGACCGTGCCGCCGCCCCCGACCGGCAGCGTCGGCGTCGGTAAGACGACGACGCCTTCGCTCGTAGCGCCGCCGAGCGGATCGGTGTACGCTCCCCCGGGCGGTTTTGTTTCCAACAATTCACAGCCCGGCACTTCCGTCGCGCCGCCGAGCTTTACGAATTCGTCCTCGACGCCGGCGCGTTTCACGGGCTCTTCCGGTTCGACGCCATCGAGCGGCGTCGGAAGTTCCACGAGTCAACAGATCAAGGTCGTCGAGCCGCCGCCGGGTTCACGGAGCACGAGCGGCGCTCCGACTTCGTCGCACGGCAACCTCTATACCGGCGCATCGTCGGGCGGCGTCGACATCATGGATCTGCCGGTTTCCAGTCGTTCCGCCCAGCCGAAGACGGCCGACGGCGGCCGCGGCGTGCAGCAAAATTATGTATCCGGCGGCACGGCGGCGGGAGTCGATACATCGGCCGCGCGCACCGTGACCTTGCCGGGCCAAGAACCGGCGTACGGCTTCGATGCCGCATACTCGCAACTCAACGGGCGTCTGGAATACTCTCCGGCCGACGGTCGCTGGTTGCTGCGCTACATTACGCCCGGCGAGCGGACCGATCGGCTCGGCGGGATAGTCGTCATGAATCCGGCGAGCCCGGTGAATGGGTTTCGCAACGGCGACATGGTTACCGTGCGCGGCCGCATGGAAAACGACGGCGGCGGTCAGGCCATGCCGATCTATGCGGCATCGACCGTGGCGCCGCAGCGCGGACAAGTGCGCTAACCGGCGGCGCGGCTCCGACGCCCGCGTGTTATCGCGATTTGTCGCCGGTGAGCGCGGCCGTGAAACGCCGCAAGAATGCCAAGGCGCTTAAGATCGCGAAAGCCGGCACGATGATTTTCAGGCCGATCTTGCCCCGGCCGATCATGATCGCCACGGCGCAAATCGCCGCCACGACGAACAGCCACATCCCCGCGCCGCGGCGGGCGTCGGGAAGCGCGATCCAAAGTATCGCCAAGACGGCCGTCATACGAACGCTGCCGGCCGCCACGGCCTGATATTGCTCGCCCGCCGCCGGATCGAACACGTTGAGCCAGAGCGCGGCGGCGGCCATCACCAGCGTGAGCGCGCCGAGCACATAGCGTTGAAAGCGAACGTCGGGCATGCCGGGCGGGCCTCGTTAAATGCGATCGAGCGCGTCAATCCAACGCGCAAGTTCGCTGCGTTGGGCGGCGTCGAGATCGTCGGCTCCGGCCGTGAGTTCGCGATAGGTGACCTGAAAATGCCGATCGCGAAGTTGCTTCAGCCCGGCTTTGACGCGGACCAAGTTCGGCAGTTCCTTTTCCACGGCGACATAGTAGGCTAGCGGCGTTGCCGGTTCGTTTTCCGGCAACGGGCCGACGAGTCCCGAGTTGAGCAATGCCGCGGCACGAATGCGTTCCGGATATCGGGAGGCCGCTCGCATGGCGAAGGCCCCTCCTTCTTCATAGCCGAACGTAACGATGCGACGCACGTCGAGCCGGTAATCTTCCGCCGTGCGATCGATTGCCTTGCCGAGGAATTCCAAGTCTTCCGGAGCCCAAACGCCCTCCTTGCTCTTGGCCGAGGGGATGAGCAGGAGCAAGCCGTCGCGCCGGCAGATCGGCAGCCAAGCTTCGACGAGCCCTTTGAGCCGACCCTTTTCGAAACCGCCGGCCGGATGCAAGAGAACGATCAAGCCGTGCGGGGCGTCATCCGTGTAGTTGTGCGGAGCGTATAGAGCGCAAGCGTTGCCGAACTCCGCGATCTTGATCGAAGTCGCTTTTTCGGCGTCTGTTTTTGTTTCGACCTTCGGGGCCTCCGGCAACTCGGGTACGGTTTCCGGTTGCTTCCCGGGGGTGATTTCTAAGGCGAGCTTCTCGCTTCCCCGTTCGATGCGTAGCGTCACCGGCTTGCCCGGTTCGCTTTCGGCCACGGCCAACGCGAGTTGCTCGCGTTGCGACGTCGGAACATCGCCGACGGCGGTAATGCGATCGCCGGCTGCTAGTCCCTTTTCCTGGGCCGGCGACTTGTCGAACACGTAACGTACGCCGACTCCCGCGTGATCGATCGATGAAACCCGCTCCGGTAGAAAGCCGAGGAACGGGCGTTGATAGGGATCGAGATGATCGATCAGCGTGAGCTCACGTTCGAAGGTTTCCGTCTTCTTCGTCGCCGCATCGGTGCGGGCAACGGTTAGGCGAAGCGTGTCGCCTGCATAACGGCTTTGTATGGCCTCCATCACCTGTGCTTGTAGCTCCACAGGCTTACCTTGGACCGCGCGGATCAAGTCGCCCTTGCGCAAGCCTGCCTTGTAGGCGGGCGACCCGGCGCGAGCATGCGCCAAGAGCGGTGGATCGGCGTAAATGTTTTGCCCGCGGAAACGAATGCCGATGAGACCGGCCTTGAGGTCGACTCCCGTCTTCCAACGCGGAAGCATGCTCAGAATGTGTTCCATCGGCACGGCAAAACCGATGCCCGAGTCGTACCATTCGGCTCCGGAATCGTCGTCGGTTTCGGTCGGCGAAAGCGGCACGAGCACGCCCATGACGCGGCCGCGAATATCGACGAGCGGTCCGCCGTAATTGACGGGCGAAATCTTGGCGTCGGTTTGCAACGCTTTGCCCCAAATGCGATTTACGGCGCTGATGACGCCGATCGAAGTATTGGGTGCTTCGGCTTCGAACGTACGCCCGACTGCAATCGACCACATGCCGACCGCGGCATCGCCCTGCGGCGCCACGGGAGCCGCCGGCAACCGCTCTGTTGCTTCGATCTTTAGCAGCACGAGTTTACGTACGTCGTCGCGCGCGACCAGCTTCGCAGGCAGGCGACGACCTCCGGCCAGGCTGACGATGATCGAGGCCGGGCGATGCGCGAAATTGAACGTGCTTGAGACGATGTAGCCGTCGTCGGTCGCGATCACGCCGCTGCTTGGGCCCGTGCCGACGAGCACTTCGCCGACGGTGTCGAGCCCGCCGACGGTTTCGATCGATACGACCGATGGCGCCACCGCAGCCACGGCGGCGCGGAAGGCCGCTTCTTCGCGCAAGGCGAGATTTTCCGGAGCGGCAAGCGACGGGATCGCCGTCACTAGCGCCGCAACGATCGTCGAAGTGGTTAGTAATAGGAAACGCTTCATTACGGCAGCTTTGCTCCGGCAGGTTGCGTCGCACGCGGCGGCGGTTGGAGCGTCACTTCCACCAATTCTTGGCCGCGCAAAAGGGTCGCCTTCACGGGATCGACGCGGTGCACGAGTTCCAACTCTTTACGCACCATCTCGCAGGATTGCGTAATGCGATTGTTGACGAAGAGCACTAGGTCGTCGGGGCGAATGCCGGCGGCGGCCGCGGACGAGCCGGGAGCGACGGCGTCGACGTACGGCGGCGTGCGTTGTAAGACGTCCGGCACCAGCGTGAGGCCGAGCAGGTCGAGACTTTGCGGGTCGCTCAACTTCGCGGCCTGTTCTTCGGGCGCTTTACGCACGTATTTCCCGTCGCGAATCGCTTCCGCCGTCGCCCGGAGTTCGCCCGTGGGAATCGCGAAATTGAGCCAGATGTTCGATTGCGTGTGACGCAGTTCCTTGCCGAGCATGCCGAGGAGCCGGCCGTGATAGTCGACGAGCGCCCCGCCCGCCGCGCCGGGGTTGTTCGTCATGGCGTCAAGAACGTAAGCGGGCCCGTCGTACGGCGTCGCAAACGCGCCGCGCCGCGCGTTGAGCTTCGTCACGACGCTCACGATGCCGTGAAGCACGCTTGCTTCTTCATCGCCGACGGCCACGCCGTACAGGTTGCTAAACGCCAAGACCCGCGTACCGGGCTGAGCCACGGCCGTTTCCGCGAGGTTGAAATGCGGAAGGTCGGTCGCCTCGACCTTGAGCACTGCTAAGTCCAGCCGTGGATCGGCTCCGAGCAGTTTCACTTCCTCAAACTTGCGGCCGTCGTTCAACGTAACTGTGATGTAGTCGGTATCTAGCACATAGCTCCACGCGGTGAGCACATGCCCTTCGGCGGAAAAGAGGAATCCGCTTTGGTACGCCTCGAGCCCGCGGTATCCGCCGGCGCCGTAGACCTTAACGATCATCGGCTGTGCGGTGCGAATGATCGGCTGCAGGTCGGCCGCCCGGAGCAGCCCGGCATGCGCCGCTACGAGCAGCGCAGCGGCGAGAAGTCCGACTCGTGGAAAGAATTGCCGCGTCACTTGCCGCCCTCCTGGAATTGCCACGTGTTCGGCGCGATCACGGTGTACACATCGTCGCCGTGCCGAACTTCGATCCGTCGCGGCAACCAACGCCCCGCGGCTTCGCGAACGTCCGAGAAATAGAGTTCGCAAGGGTCGAGCGCGTCGTCCACCGTGGCTTCCACGCTCACCAAGTCGCCGAATTGCGGATGGACGAAGAAGCGACAGACGACGCCTCCATGATGGCCGAGTAGCACATCGTATTCTCCCGGAAGGCCGGGCATGGGAAACGCACCTTCGTAGTGCAGATCGCCAAACTTTTCAGGGCCGTGCGTCAGCAGTCGACGCCAAAGGGCCAGCGCCGCCAGCAGGCCGCCGGAGCCTTGTGGTTCGATTGCGCCGGTGAGCGAGCCGCCGAGCGGCAAACTCGCCGTGCCCGTCGGTAGGCGATACTCCACGCGACCGTCGTCGAGTACCAATGTGGCGGCGGTCTTCGCCGCCGCCGAGCCGCCGGAGGCTTGCTCTCCCTCGATGGTCCAAACGCCCGTACCTGTGAGCGCAGGCATGCGGCTTGAAAGTGCCCGCCAGACGCGCTCGCGTTCGAGTTTGTTGAAATGGAAGTTCGCATAGCCTCGCTTTTCTTCAAAGCTGTTTTTGGCGACTTCCGGCGTCTCAATTTCCGGTTTCGATTCATCCATTCCGAACGGCGAGCGAAACTTTGGCTTCGCCTCCCCGGGTTTTTTGTCGTCTTTAGGCGGAACTTCCGGTCCGTCGCCGTCGGGGGTCGGCTTCGGCGCCGGAGGCAGACCTTTTTCCGGTTCGGCTTTGCCTTGCGTTTTGGCGAGTAGTTCTTCGAGGTTGTGCACCCCTTGCAAGCGGACGACCGTGTGATGCGTCACGCCCTTCGTGCGGAACGACATCGGCACGCGGAACCCTTGGGGAAAAATGCCGAGCACGTTTTTGAACGCGTTGACCGTGCGGACTTGCCGCCCGCCGAATTGCACGATCTCGTCGCCGATGCGAAGTCCGCGCCGCCACGCATCGCTGTCATCGAGTACGTCGGCGACGATCACTCGGCCGTCCTCGTCCGACGCCACGCGGGCGCCGAGCGTGGCATGATCGACGATTCGACCGCTCTTCAGGCCGCCGAGAAAGTGCTTGATCTGGTTGATCGAGATGGCGTAGCCGACGCCGACATTGACCCGTCCCCGCTTTTCGAACGATCCGCGACCGTTAATGCCGATGAGTTTGCCTTCCGCATTAAACAGCGGGCCGCCCGAGTTGCCGGGATTGATGGCGGCGTCGGTCTGAATGCAATCGGCATATTCCAGCAGGGTGCCCGCCGGATATTGGTAGCGATGGATCCCGGAGACTATGCCGTAGGAAACGGTCGGCTTGAAATCATGTGCGAGAAGAAACGGATTGCCGGATGCAAACACCCAATCGCCGACCCGCACCAAGTCGCTGTCGGCCATTTCGGCGACCGGAAAGTCGGTGCGGCCGAAGAGCTTGATCAGCGCGACGTCGCCGACCGGGTCGATGCCGACGACGACGGCGTCGTACGAGCGGCCGTCGGAGAGGCCGCACTTCATGTGCTTCTCGGAACCTTTAACGACGTGGAAATTGCTCAGCGCATAACCATCGGCGGAGATCAACACGCCCGAACCGCCGCCGTTTCCTTCGGGTGGGAAGATGGCGACGGTCTTGCTCCGCGCTTCGGCCATCACTGCAACGCGCGCGGCTTCCGCGGCCAGAACTTCCGGATCGACTTCGACGGCGCGACACGGCGCGACAAACGTCGCCGAAAGCATGCTTGTTACGGCAAGGAATTGGAATGCGGTCCGCAACATCATTTGTAGAGCCTCGGATCGCAGAGATCGAGAAAGTCGCCGGTTTCAATACCGTCGTCGCCGAAGTCTACGGTGATCTTCAGGCGAATTACGCCGACGAGGTCGAGCGTGATCGGGAGGGGGGCGTCGGATCCTTGCACGGTTTGTTCCAGGAGCACGCGATCGTCGCCGCGAATGGTGAGCCGGACGTTGCCGTGCGGACGGACCCGATCGTCGATGCCCGCGACGGCGGTGAACTTTACAAACGGCTCGGTCAGCAGCCAGGTAACTTCGCTCCGGCTGTGCAGGGCGACGCCCTTAGTATACTCGCGCCCGGCTAAACGCATGGGGCCTGCTTCCAAGGCGCGATCGAAGCGAGGTTGATAGCGTTGCGCGATTCGCTCGGCGACGCCTCGGGGCTCGCGCAATCGCGTCTCAAAGAGAATGTGCTCCGGCTTGAAATCGCTGAGATATCGCGCCGGGAACGCGATTGACGACACCCGCTCAAGCGGCATTGGGAGCACCGCGCCGGCAGGCGTGGTTAGGCGAAGCTTGCCGTCTGCTAAGTTCATTGAGGCGACTTGAATCCGTGAGCCGGCGCGATCGGTGACCGTGCAAACGCCCGGCGGCAATGCCGTCTGTTTGGCGTGGTAATAGATGAGTCCTTCCACTTTCGGACGCTTCACGGGAATCTTATCGCCATCGAGTTCAAACTCGACCGTTTCGTTCGTCACGGTACCGAACAAGCCTTCGAGGTAGTCGATGGCGTTCTCCTCACGAATCACGATCAGGTCCGCCTTGGGCGTTTGCTTCAACACCGCTTCCCACTGCTTGGCGATGGCTTCCGGCTGTTCTTTGAGGCGGACTGAACGAATCGCGGCGATCGGCAGAGTAATCGACAGATCGCCGCCGAACGAAACTGCGGCGTTGCCGTCGGTTGCCGTGAATCCGACGGCCCAAAGTTGCGAGCCGTCGACCAGATCGACCCACACCGTGGCGGCGTCGACGAAGTACTCCGACGCGGCGGCCGGTGCGATGGTGAGGAGTTGCGACGCGGGAATCTCACGTCGACCCGTGCCGGTCTGCACGACGAGAGCGTCGGCCGTCGCGGTTTCGAGCGAGCCTCGCACCTGCGAACCGTCGGCCAACTCGAGTTGAAACTCGGGGGACGCGGCCAGCAGCGCGACTGTGACGAATGACCAAACCATGGGGGCTCTCAAGTGGCGGGGAGTCTTACGGGCGTCGGCCGGCGGGCGCGGCCTGACCTTGCGGCGTGTTGAAGTATTGCTGAATCAAGTCATAGTAGTGGGCCGGCAGGTCGCGGCCGAGTTGTTGGCGAATCTGCTCGCGTGTCTCCGGCGGCAAATCGCCCCATTCGGACTTGCGGCCGATGTCTTTGGGATCGGTCTGACCGGGACCTTTTTGCTTGGCGATGCGGCTGTCTTGCATCGGCGACGACGATTGACCCGCCCCGCCGCCACCCCCTTGCTGTTGTTGGCGTTGCTTTTCCATTTCGTCGATCATCTTGTCGAGCGACGCGATTACGCCGTCTTCGATGCGGCGGGTCCGCTTGTCGGCGTTTCCTTCGTCCAGGCGGCGGCGAATGTCGTCCATGCGGCGGGCGATATGGTCGAGCGAATCGTCTTCCAACTTCTTGAGATCTTCCTTCATCAACCCGGCGACCACTTGAAAACGCGACGGACAATCGCGAACGTCGTTCAACAATTGGTCGATCGCCCGTAGGCCGGGGGCCTTGCGTAGTTGATGGTGATACGCAGCGGCCTGATAGAACAGCAGCGAGGCGGGGTCGACGACGTCGGCCGGTTCCAAGCCGGCGAGAACCGCGAGGGCTTGGTCGTACATCTTCCGCCTTGCCAGCCAACGACCGAAATAGACTCGCAATTGATCGCGCAGCCAAGGATCGAGGGAACGGTCGTGCAGCCAGGCGGGAGAGTCGACGAACCAAGGCTCGGTCGGACCGGAACAAATGCGGACGAGGTGCGCCACGCGATCGTCGGCGAGGGCCGCAGTGCCGGCGATGCGGTCAAGCAAATCGTCGTCGCTCGGTAGCGGCTCTTGCCATAAGGAGTGCAGGGCGGGGCCGATGGCGGGATCGGCGGCAACGGCGCCCGTAAGACCTTGTAGGAGGCGCGAACGTACGTAAGCCGGCGAGGCGAGACCAAGGCGCTTCACCTGTTCCGCTTTATCCAAGGTCGGAGATTCCCCCGCCGCGCGCGCTTCGGCTCCGGCAAGCAAGCTTGCCGACGGCAGAAGCAGCAGCGCCGTGAGGTATATGAGGCGGTTGCTCATCGTCATTTGTTTTTCCCCAGAACGATGTCGCGGGTAATCTCAAAGACTTCCTGTTCGGTTTGCGAAAGTTTACGCAGCATTTCGAGCGCTCCCGCGTCGGCGGCGACGTCGACCGTTTCGTTAATCAGCCGGGTGCGCCGATTAACTCGCAACTGCAAGGCGCGAATCATTTTCAGTTCGGCGATGCGGTCGACGAGCGGTTGCTCATTTTCTCCTTGGCTTTCGCCGGGAGGAGGCGGCTTCTTGTCCTTCATGTCCTTCTTGGCCTGCTGCAGGGCCTCGATCAACTCCTTGAGCGCCGCGATGACGTCTTCCTCGATGGCGAGCGTAAGCTCGTCGACCTTGACGGCCGCCAGTAGTTCCACAGTTTGTGCGATGTCGTCGCGCATTTGTTCGACGGTGCGCGGAAACGCCACGGCGGAACCTTCCTCTTTGAGAATGCTCAACGCTTTATCCGCATCGACCAGGATCAAGCCTTCTTCGCGGCTCAACCGGCCCGACTCGATTTCTTCACCTTTGCCTCGTGATGCGAGCGGCACGGCGTGCAGTCCTTTGGTGTCGCGATAGACCGCTTCTTGCTTGCGCAGCATTTCCGTGAAGCGACGTTCCAATTGTTCGAGCAGGCGGGCCAGTTCTTCCTCGCGCAGCTGACGGAGGATTTCTTCCAGTTCCGCCTTGGCTTGCTCCAGTTCGCGAATGGCTTCTTCCTGCTCCTTCATCGCGCCGTCTTTTTTGGCTTCTTCCAAACGCTTTTGGGCCTCTTCCATTCGGCGTTGGGCTTCCTCAACGCGCTTCTGCGGCGAGTCGAGCGGCGATTTCTGCGCTTGCTGCGGGCCTTGCTCGCCCTGCTGAGGTTGTCCCTGTTGAGGCTTGCCTTCCGAGGGCTTGCCCTGTTGCGGGCTGCCCGATTGCGGCTTTCCTTCCGACGGCTTGCTGTCGCCCGATTGGGATTCGCTAGGTTTCGATTCGCTAGGTTTCGATTCGCCGGACTTGGTGTCGTCCGGCTTCTTCTCGCCCGATTTACTATCGCCGGGCTTCTTTTCGCCGGCTTTCGGTTCTTGCGGCGCGGCTTCCGCCGGTTGTGGCTTGCCTGATGCGGAATCGGCGTTCGGCTTGCCTTGCGCCATTTTCTTGGCCAATTCGGCGGCGCTTCCCGCGAGCTTTTCTTGGTCGGGAGCCACTTCTTTCGGGTCGCCGTCGGAAGTGCGCCCTTCGAGTTCCATCTGTTTGTTGATCATCAGCTTGATCTGCTTGATGAACTCTTTGACGCGGGCTTGCTCGCTCTTGAGTTCCTTGCCGCGCTCGGCGGCCAACAGCATGGCGAGCAACTCTTCCAATTGCCGCGTCATTTCTTGCTGGTCGCCCGAGGCGCGGGCCAACTGACGTTCTTGGAGCACTTTGACGAGTTCGTCGAACTTGCCGTCGAGCGAACGTCCTTGGCTTTCGGCGAACACTTGCCGCAATAACTTGGCTTGGTCTTGATCGGCCTCGTCCGAGAATTGAGCGAGCAACTTAATGACTTGCTCAAAGCGTTTGAACTTTTCAGCGACGCGACGTTGCTCTTCCGCCAAGCTTTCGGGCGTAGCGGCGGCGGCCGCGGGCTTATCTGAGGTGGCTGCGCCGGGGGCTTCCGGCGGCGCGGCGAACGCGACGGTCGAACGGCACGCCGCGGCGAAGGCCAGTAATCCGACTACATAGTATCTTCGCATGGCAGGAGCGTTCATTCGTTAGTCCTCCAAGAGCCGCAGCTTGTTCTGGCGCTGGGCGTTGGTTTTCTCGCCGACTTCCCTCTGCATGGCAATGATGGCCCGCAGCAGGTCGACGGCTTCTTTGAACGATTCCAATTCGAGCATCTTATTGAGGACGACGTTCATCTCGATGAGAATCGCGTCGGCCGTGCGTTGGGCTTCGCGGCGCGCGGCTTCGATCGCCGCGGGATCCTTCGTCGTGCGGTCGACGAGCAGCTTCAATGCCGTGAGCTTCTCTTCGTATTCAGGGAAGCGGTCCTCGCCGAGGCGCTTAAGCGGCGCGGCAATATCGTCGCTGAGCCGTTGCCGCAGGCGATCTCCTTCGACAACGCGATTATTGACGATTTCCTCGACGATGGCCGAGAAGCCGGCCGCCACGGCGAGTGTTTCCGCTTTGTTCTCCTTCGTATGATTGCGGGCCTGATCGACGACGATGCGACTTCGATCGACCGGAGCATCGTTCGCTTCGGCCTCGGCGCCGCCGGCGGGAGTCGCGGGGGAGGCGTCGACGGAAACCAACGAATCGCGATCGCGGGTCACTTTTTCGATGAGAGCTTTGAACTGTTCGCGAAACATGATTTCGCGGGCTTCCAAGATGCGCAGCAAATCGGCGTCCGAGACAACCGTGAAGTTGAACGAATCGCCGGCGGCGATATTGCCTCCCGGCTGTTCCGGCAACGAGCGATTGTCTTGCGCCTTGGCCGTGATCGTGAAGGTTTGACCGATCGTCGGCGGCGACGAGGACGGACCTGACGCAAGATCGCGGA
>CAZWDN010000039.1:14297-23690 GCA_964633125.1 uncultured Pirellula sp.
TCGACGCCTCGCGTGCGCCCGCGGGCGCGCTTGCGAACAAGCGGGCGGCCGGTTCGCCGCCGTCAACGGCGTAATCGAACCAAAGTCGGCCGAGGCCGTAGTCGTCGACCGCTTGTCCCGCGAACGGCATGCGCGCCTGCGGCGTCACGGAGGCGTCGACTCCCTTGCGAGCCAGATTCTGGAAGCTCGGAGCGGCGTCGGGTACCGCTTGAAGCGTGAGCAGTTCGGTGTTGTCGACGCCGTCGGTGTCGAGCAATTGGAACGTGGCAGCGGCGTCCGCGTCGAGGCGGCCGAGCTCGACCTGGAAGTGCCGACTTTTTTCTTCGTCGGCGGGAAGTTCGATGCGAACGTCTTTCGCGGCGGCGCGGCCGTCGGGGATTTTGGCGGCGACCGCGCGGAGCGGCTTGTCCGATTCGGCGAACACCGTAACGATCGTCCCTTGCGGAAGCGGGACGATGCCCGAGACGCGCGGCAACACGCCGTCGGCACGGCCGGTATAGGCCGGGTATTTGCAGTGCAGGTCGATCGTAATGCGCGGGCGCTCGACCACGCGAATTTTCAGATCGCGGAGGCGGGCGTCGCCGCCGCGGATATCGAGAAGCAACGTCGACACGAGTCCGCGCAGCGGCGCTTTGTAGAGTTGATGCGAATCAACGCCGGGGCGGGCCTTGCCGTCGAGGTCCATGACGAGTTCTTCTTCGACGCCGCCGTCTTCCGATTCGTAATAGAGATAGACGGTCGAAGGAACCTGCTTGGCCGTGTCGGCGCGAACGATCAGATCGAGGTCGGCTCCGCGCGCCACGACGCGCTCGCCGTCGGTAAACCCGTCGACCGTGAGATGCGTGTAGCGCGGCCAAAGTTCGTTCGTGCGGCCGAGCAGGCGTTCGACGCCGAAGCGAAGTAGATCGGGCCGAGCCAACGCGAATCCGGCGACGGATACCGTGAGCAGCGTCGCCAACGCGATCGCCGTGCGCCGCGGCCGAACGTCGAACAATTGGTCGAAGCGTACGTCGGCCAAACGACGCCGCGCATCGGAGCTTGCTGAAGCGAGCATGGCGCGACCGTTGTCGGTGAGTTCCGCGGGGCCGAGTTCGATGCTCGTGAGCAGCGACTCGTTTAAGACCGGGAAGTGCCGTTCCAACAGCAGCGCCAGCGAGGCGTCGGGTAACCGCGCAAAAAAGCGGCGCAAGAATTTGCGATAGAAGACGAACAGCGTGAAGCCGAGGGCGGCCGCAAGAAACAGCCATCGCACGGTCCGTGCCGGCTCGAACACCCGGTCCAAAGCCAGCGCAGCCCAAAACGCGATGCCGGCCGTCGCGATCGTGGCGGCAAGGCCTTCCACGCCGACGTAGGCCCGAATACGACGGCGCACCGCTCCCAGCGTTCGTCGCAACGAACGAAGGATGTCGTCGTGTTTTTCCGGGGCTACTGCCATGCGCTTCCGATCCGCCGCTTTACGAAACCACCTATGCCAATTTTAGCAGACGTCTTAATAACCACTCCAAACAGAGCAGGGAACAAATCACGGCCAGAGTCCACTGGTTGTCCCACAGCGAGACGGGCCGGGCCAAGCGGGGCGTAATCCGCGTCTTATCCGCCAAAAGCACGGAAATCGGCTTGGCACCCGGCGCTTGCGAGAACACCGAATCGGCCCCTTCGAAATAGGTTCCTTGCGTGGCCGACGCCAGATCGCGCAAAAGCGGCACGTTCAGCCGCACGTCTTCACTTTCCTTGTTCGGCACGCGCACTTGCAGCCGACGCGTCAGCAGATCGCGATCGCCGTCGGCCAGCAGCAGGTCCAAGCGGTAGGAGCCCGACTGGCGGACCGGAAACACGCCGCGGAAGTTGCCCGCCAGCGCCGGGTCGGGCATAAGGTCGACCGTGAACGACGTGTGGTCCGGCGCGACGACAGTCAACGGCATTTTGTCGGCCTTGAGCGGCGCGGCTTGTGCGTCCATGAGCCGAGCACGCACCTCGACCAAGTCGTTCAAGACGTAACGGCCGTTGTCGTGATCGATCAGCAGTACGCCCCGTTTCGAGTCGCGCAAAAGACGCGCTTGGGAAACATGGCGAACCATTTGCGTATAGAGGCGCGTGAAGCTCGCGGAATTCTTGGAACGCAAACGCCAGAATTCGCCGCTGCCGAGGTAGAGCACACGGCCGGCTCCGGTGGCCCGATCCACGAGGAGATACGACCGTTCGTCTTCGCCGCCCGCCGCCGCGCCGTCTTTCGGCGGGCCGAGCCCGGCCAGCACGACGGCCTTGTCCTTGACGCCCTTCACGGGATAGTAATCGTAGAAGCCTGCGAATGCGTCCCACAATTCTCCGCCGGCGGCGTCGTCTAATCGCAGGAATTCGCTCTTTCGTCCTTCGGGCGTGAACTCGAGCGGCCACGGTTCCGACTTGCCGGCGAGCGTGCGATCGGCCGAGAACAGCCGGCCGAACTCCACCGGATACAGGCTGCGTACCGCGCCGAGTTCGGGGTCGCGGGACGTGGCGTCTGCGTAGATCCGGCCGGCCACCAAGATCAACCCGCCTGCTTCATTCTCCACCCATTTCTTAAGAATGGTCGTTTGGTCGGGTGACAGCATCCGCCAATCGGGATCGAACGCGATGATGCAGTCGTACTGATTGAGCGCCTCGGCCGTTTCCGGAAACGCCGGCAGAATCTCGCTGGAGTCTTGCGACACGCCGTCGCTGCCCGTTTGCAGCATCACGTCGACGACGAACTCTTTGTCTTTGGAACCGTCGCTTCGCAAGATGCGTTGCAGTTGGTTGCGGAGGAATTGGTACTCGCGCGTCGCCGCCGAGGCGAACAGCAGAATGCGATTACGCCGGTCGGTGATTTCGACGTCGGCATCTAGGGCATTGTCCGAACGATTGTGATCGTCCGAGGGCGGGTTTTGCACGGCGACTTGCACCGTGGTGCGGCCGAGCTTCTCCGGCTTCAACGTGAATTCGACGGCGATCGGCCGTCCGTCTTCCGGCAGCGTCACTTGCTTCGACTGCTTTCCGATCGGCGCGGCGCCGGCAATCGGTTCGCCTGAGGCGGCGACGTCGCGCCACAGTAGGTCGACGGTTACGGAACGCCCCGCCATGCCTTGAGATTGGATATACGCTTTGACCGTGAATTCGTCGTTCGGATAGGTCCGGGCCGGCGCGGCGATGTCTTGCACGCGAACGCTTTTCACTTCCGCCGCCGAGCCGAGTCCGACGGGGAATAACGGAGGGAGCGGCAAGCGATCGGCCCGAGCGCGTCCGACGGCGTCGAGCGGCGCCAGCCCCGTGTTTTGGCAGCCGTCCGTCAAGATCACCATGCCGGCCACGGGCGCGGCCCGATGTTGAAAGAGCTGCTGCGTCATCGCGTCGCCGAGCCGCGTCTCGGCGTCGGTCGGTTGCAGTTGCTTGGCTAAGTCGAGCGGCGCGTCCGACCTGCCGGCGGGCGAAGCCGTCGACTGAGGCGTCGCCGGTGCGGCGCCGGAATCCAGCTTCGGCAGAATGCCGAGCGAGCGCGATTGCGAGCCGCCGAAGGCGACGATGTGGAGTTCGTGTGTTTTGCGCAGATCGTTCCAGGCCGGAGACTCGAGCAATGAGAGCGCCGCCGCGGAACGCGAGCCTTGCGGAATGCCGGAAGTTTGCGAACCCGACGCCGGTACGGGGGCGTCCGGCGTTCCTTCTCGCGCCGCTTCGGCCATGCTCAAGCTCGTGTCGACCAGCACCACCACGCGCGACGGCGTCACGACGTCTTCTTCTTTCCGCCACTGAGGGCGAAGCCAAACGACCAACAGCGAGGCGAATACCAAGGTCCTCAAGGTCATCAGCGTGAGCGCGGCCCAGGGGCGGAGCTCACGCGTATCGCGACGATACATCCACCAGACGTAAGACAATATCAGCGTCGTCGCGGCGATAGGCAGGAGCCAGTCTTCCGGTGCGCGGACGCGGCCCCATTCAAACGTCGTGCGTACGGCCGCTTGTGCCAAAACGGTGAGCATTAGGCTACCGCCTCCTTCCGCGGCGCGTGGTAGGAGCACGCATAGGCGAGCGCTTGTTCGCCCAGGAGGAGCACGATGAGACCGTAAAGAACCAGCGAGCTGAGCATCGAAGACGATGATTCGCTTTCCGCGGGCTGCACACGATCGGCGGCGCGGAATTGAAAACGCAGGCCTTCCAGCCGTTCACGAAGTTCGCTTTCGCCGACACGGGCCAGATCTCCTTCGCCGGAGTCGACGTTCACGGCCGCCTGACGCAACTCGGCGGTCTTGTCGAGTCGGATCAATTCTGCTTGGTAGAAACCGGCCTGGCGAGCATCAGGGTAGTCGAACTTCAAGCCGTCCGGCACCGCGACGCCCGGCACCGGGACGGTTTCCGAGCCGCGCGGCGGTAAGATGTTGATGCTCGCTTGATAGGTTTTAGCGTCCAGTACGAACGTGATCGGCGAGCCGACGAGTCGCGCGTCGTCGTACCGTCGGTCGCGGCGAGCAATGTGCGATTGCGTTTCGAGCATCGTAATGACGAAGCTGGGGTTCTTTTTCCAATCGCTCCAGGGGGACGACGGCACGGTTAGCAGCACCATGACGCGCCCCTTGCCGAACTGCCGCTCCACGGCCAGCGGCGCACCGTTGCGAAGCGTGGCGGCGATCGTCGTCGCGGGCTCGGATTCCGCCGGGGAGTTCGCCGGGGCAGGCGGGAGTTCGCGTATTCCAAAGTAGCGATCAATGGTCACGTCGCGAAGGAAGCTGTTGCGCTCGTCTGCAAAGCGTGCGAAGACGGGATGCGACGAACCGACGATGTCGAAAGCTTTCGCTTCACGGTCGCGAAACAGTTGCTTCTCGGAATCGAGGGCCACCGGAAACAGGCCTGCGCCGTCGCGGTAGAGCTTGTCGTTAAAGAATGGAACGGAAGTCTGATTGCCCACGACGAAGCATACGCCGCCGCCGGACCGGGCGTAGGCTTCCAAGTTGCGAACGGCGGCTTCATCGAGTTCTTTCACATTGGCGAGAAACACGGCCCAATAGTCGGCGAGGCGGTGATTCTCGTCGTCGATGAGGAACGACGGCGGTTGCACTTGCGGCGCGATGCCGCTGGCCACCGGACCGGCGGGAGCCAGCGCCCAGGCGACGTCGGCCGCTTCCGTTGAGGTCGGATTGCCGTCGATCACGAGCACCGGCATTTTTGCGGGTAGATCGACGACGCAATAGCGACGATTGTCGGCCGCCACGGCGTCGCTCGGGAGTTCGACCGAGAGCTTGTGTTCGCCGGGATCGGAGAAGAAAGCGAAGAACTTGCCGACGACGGACTTGCCCGGCGGGATCGGGTCGAGAAAGATCGTGCCGCCGGAATCACCGTCGGAGCGAATGTCGACCGCCGTGCGTTCGGCCGTCGCCAGGCCGAAGTTGCGGACTTCGACCTGCACTTCGAAGTGTATGCCCGCCGTCACCGTGCCCGACTTGGGAACCAGTGACGTGACCGCGAGATTCGGTCGGTCCGTCTCCACGCAGTTCACAAAGATGATTTGCGCCGAACGCTTTTCTTGGGCCGCCAGCAAGCTGCGAAGTTCGGGCGAGCCGCGCCAATCGCGAGCGCGGAAATCGGAGACGATATACAGAATGCGTTCTTCTCCGTCGCCCGACTTGAGCAACGTCGAGAGGCCGCGGAGGGCGGCTTCCGGGCCGGCCGCCGATTCAGACGGACTCATCGGCTCCAAAATGCGATTCAGTTTGCGGTCGGGACGATCGCGGAACACAAAGTCGGCGTTGACGGTTTCTTCCAGGAGGTCGGGCTTAGGAGCGCCTTGCGAAGCCGCGGCTTGCGAGGTGCGGAGCAACGTGAACGTTTGGGCCGACGATTCGTCGAGCGCCGCCTGCGCGATCCGTTCGACGGCGGTCTTGGCTTGGTCGAAGACGTTGCGCTCGGCAAAGCGATCGCTCATGGAAAAACTGTCGTCGAGCAAAACGACGTGATGCGTCGTTACGTCGCCGAGCCGCTTGCCGAGGCCGCCGTCGAGCCGCGGGCGGGCGACAATGAGCACCGCGGCGGCGACGGCCGCCATGCGTAGCAACAGCAGCAGCATTTCCTTCAAGCGGATCCAAGTGCTGTGCTTCCGCTGCCCGGCCAGCAAAAACTCCATCGCCGCCCAACGGACGCGCCGGTGCCGCATCAGGTTGATCAAATGAATGATCACCGGAATGCCGACCGCGGCGAGCCCCCAAAGGAGCGGCGTGTTGAGGAAGGAAAGCATTAAGGAGTTGCTAGTAGCCGGTAGCTAGTTGCTAGAGAAGAGTGCTTGGTTGATCGGGCATTCGTCATTCGGATTTTGACATTCGTCATTTAGTTGCGGTGGTGCATTCCCAGGCGGCTGCTGAGGTAGGCGGCCAGAGCGGCGTCGAGCGGTTGGCTGGTGCGGATGAGGGCGTAGTCGCACCCGTTTTGCGAGCAGCCGCGGCGAACTTCGTCGAGAAACGCGTTCATCGCTTCCAGATAGCCCTCGCGAAGCGCTCGCGGGTTGCAATTAACATGCTCGGGGCCTTCGAGTCCTTCGAAGCGCGTTGCACCGGTGAAATTGAAGTCGAGTTCGTCGTCGTCCATGATGTGAAACACCATGACGTCGTGCCCGCGCTGCCGCAACATGCGCAGGCCGCGCAAGAGGCCGGATCGATCGACGAACAGGTCGCTGATGATCGTGATCAGCCCTCGGCGCGGCGTATCCTGCGCCACGGTTTGCAGCACCTTGGCGATGTCGGTTTTGTCGCGAGGCGCGCTGGCGTCGAGCGCGGCGATAACGGATTGCAGATGGTTGATCCGGCTGCGAATCGGCACGGTGCGGCGCACCTTCTCGTCGAAGGCGACGCAGCCGACCGCATCTTGCTGGCGCAATAACAGATAGGCCAAGCTCACGGCGACCGTCGACGCATACTCGTACTTGTTCAACGGACCGGAGCCGTATTGCATGCCGGCCGAAACGTCGACGACGAGCGTCGCCCGCAGGTTCGTCTCTTCCTCGTATTGCTTAACGTAGTATTTGTCCTGCTTGGCCCAGACCTTCCAATCGACGCGGCGCAAATCGTCGCCGGCCGCGTATTCACGGTGTTGCACGAACTCGATGGACTGGCCGAAGTACGGACTACGGTGCTCGCCCGAGAGAAATCCCTCGACGATGTGCCGGGCCCGAAGATCCAAACGCGAAATGCGTTGGATCGCTTCAGGATGCAAAAATCTTTTGGAAGCGGACATCGCGGCTCAATTCGTCTTCTTTGGAGGGGGTGACTTCGAGCAGGCGGTCGACGACTTTGTCGGACGTGACTCCTTCGCTCTCGGCGGCGAAGTTGACGACCAGACGATGACGCAAGACCGGCTTGGCCAGGGCTTGAAGATCGTCTTCGGAAACGTAGGTGCGGCCGTTGAGCAGCGCGCGGGCCTTCGCGCCGAGTATCAGGTTTTGCACGGCGCGGGGACCGGCGCCCCAGGAGATTTGCTCGCGGACAAACGACGGCGTCTCGGCTTCGTGCGGTCGAGTCTGTCGTACGAGCGCCAAGCAGTAGCGGACGAGATGATCGGTAATCGGCACTTCGCGCACGATCTGTTGCAGGCGAATAATTTCTTCGCCGCTGAGCACGGCTTGCACCGGTGCGGGAGTTCCCGCCGTCGTCCGCTTGGCGATCTCGAACTCCTCTTGAAACGACGGGTAGTCGACGAACACCTTGAACATGAAGCGGTCTTGTTGCGCCTCGGGCAACGGGTAGGTTCCTTCTTGTTCGATGGGATTTTGCGTCGCCAGCACGAAGAACGGGTCGGGAAGCTTATGGCGGATGCGGCCGACCGTGACGGTGCGCTCTTGCATCGATTCCAAAAGCGCCGCTTGCGTTTTCGGCGGCGTACGGTTGATTTCGTCGGCCAAAATCACGTTGGCGAACAACGGTCCTTCGAGAAAGCGAAACTCGCGCGACCCGGTGGCGTTGTTTTGGTCGATGATTTCGGTGCCCGTGATGTCGGCGGGCATCAGGTCGGGAGTGAATTGGATACGGCTGAACGTCAGGTTCATCGTGCGCGCGAGCGTGCTGACCATCAGTGTCTTTGCGAGTCCCGGTACGCCTTCCAACAGGCAGTGGCCGCGGCTGAAGATGGAGATGAGCAGTTCCTCAATGACGTTCGTCTGTCCGACGATGACGCCCGAGAGTTGCTCGATGATGCGACGACGGGCGTCGCCGAGCCGCGCGACGGCGGCCGACGACTCGGCGTCGAGTTGGAGTTCTCCGCCGCTGTTGTTCGAACTCATACGTGGCAAACCTTTCTCGCGATCAGGATCGCGCCGTCGTGGAAAACTTGTCTTGGTGTGAAATCAGCGTTGATAAATCGGCAGCGCGTTTTGTTCGAGTTGGAGAATCGTCAGGTTAACCGCCGTGGTGTAGACGGCGCCGATGTAGCCCTGCGACCAGGAGCCGTCGCTCGCGGCTTCGGAAACCAGCCGTGCGAAGATCTTCTCACGGTAACCGTCCCACACTTTGTCACCTTCGCGATAGCAGACTTGCGCGTAGTAGTAGTGGGCGTAGTGCCAGTGGCCGAAGCCTTCGTTTTGGATGTTGCTAAGGTTCTTCTTGCAGTAGTCGAGCAGCTTGGGAACGTATTCGCTGTCGTACTCGCCGGCGTTGAACAGGCAGGCGATCGCCGCGGCGGTGATGGCGGGGCGTCCGCCGCCCCCTTGCGAACTGTATTGCACGCCGCCGTCGGGAAGCGTGCATTTGCGGATGTATTCGACCGCCTTGTCGATGATCTTGTCGGGCACCGGAATGCCGGCGTTGCGGCAACCGCGGAGGCCTTGCACCTGCGTGATGGTCGTGGAACCTTCGTCGAAATTGCTGCCGTCTTTCGCGCTGACGTAGCCCCAGCCGCCCGCGTCGGTTTGCGCTTCGCCCGTAAAGCGGACGGCTTTCGTCAGCACTTCGATGAGTTCTTCGCGACGTTCGACGTCTTCTTCTTCGCCGAGCACTTGCGAGAGAAACATCATCGAATAGCCATGGCCGTAAGTGTAGCGATCGTCGCTGGAAGGGTCGCCGATGAGTCCGTTGCGACGACTTCGACTGGTGAGGTAATCGACGGCGAGGCGAATGTTCTTGGCGTACTTGCCTTGCGTCGTAGTCGAGCCTTCGCAGAGAAAGGCCATGCCTGCGAGCGCGGTCATCGCGGTCGGGTAGTTGCCGTCGTTGGCGGTCCAATGACCTTGCGTCGATTGTCGGGCGGCGAGCCAATCCAGGCCGCGTTCCACGGTGCGGTCGAGTTTCACTTCATCCACGGCGGCCGCGGCGGCCGGCGCGGCGTCGTAAAGCAACGACGCGACGACGACGATCCAGGTGGAAAACGCGACTAGCGAGAGCGGCATGCGCATGATGAATCTACTCC
>CAZWDN010000040.1:0-23550 GCA_964633125.1 uncultured Pirellula sp.
TCTTCTTCGGAACAGGTGACCAGCACGTTGCGGCCGGTGACGATCGGGCTGCCGTTGCCCGGAGCGGGGAGCGCGACCTTCCAGGCGATGTTCTTTTCGGAGCCGTCGGCCGCGCTCCATTCGGTGGGGACGCCGGTTTCGGTCGAGCGGCCGTTGGATTGCGGGCCGCGGAATGCGGGCCAATCGCCGGCAGCGGCGAGCGAAAGGTGTGTCAGCGTCGTAAACGCGAACAGCGCGAGTGTCGGGGCGAGCGATTGAGTGACGAACGTGCTGCGACGCATGGCGGGGTCTCCTGTTCCGGGGAGATTGTCGGGGCGGGCGCGGGGCTACGCGTGGTTATACCGCGTCGGCGCGGCGGATTCCAATTTCCGGCGGCGCGTTGGTTATCGTACGTCGACGCTGCGCGGCGTTTCGCGGATGCGTTTGAGCAAACCCTGCATTTCCGCGAGCTTCGCGGGGTCTTGGGGGGCGAGGTCGTTTGCTTCCGCGAGGTCGTCGGCGAGTTGAAACAGTTGCGGCTTCGCGCCGAAGCGGTCGCGCTCGGGGGCCGCGCCGGGCTTGGCGACCGGTTTCGCCGCTTTGGCGTAGCCTCCCTTGCCGGCTTCGACGAGTTTCCAGGTGCCCGAGCGCAAGGCAAACGGGCCTTGCGTGCCGCCGATATGGGCGACGAAGTGCGGGCGGACCGGAGCCACGGTGGTTTGGCCGAGCAAGGTCGGCAAGATGTCGAAGCTATCCCCCGCCCCGTCTTTCGGCATCGGCTGTTTGGTGAGCGCGGCGAAGGCGGCGAAGAAGTCGAGGCCGGCGACCAGCGCGTCGCTCACGGCTCCGGCAGGCACATGGCCCGGCCAACGCGCCAAGAGCGGCACGCGGTGCCCCCCTTCATAGAGCGTGCCTTTCGTGCCGCGCAGCGGTGCGTTGGGGTGGTAATCGAAACGGCCGACGTCTTCATAGCCGTCGTCCATCACGCCGCCGTTGTCGCTGGTGAAGAGCACGAGCGTATCGTCGGCGAGTTTCAGGCGATCCAGCGCCGCGAGGACTTGGCCGACGGTGTCGTCGAGTTCTTCAATGGCGTCGCCGCGCGTGCCGCCGGCGCTCTTGCCGACGAACCGCGGATGCGGGACGCGCGGCACGTGGATGCCGTGCGTCGCCAGGTAGAGGAAGAACGGTTGGTCGCCGCTGCGCTCGATGAATTCGATTCCCTTCGCAGCGAACGTGTCGGCCATTTGTTCGTCGGTCCAGCGCGCCGCGCGGCCGCCGGTCATCCAGCCGATGCGACCCACGCCTTTGACGATCGTGGCGTCGTGCCCGTGCGTGTGCTTCAGCTTGAGCAACTCGGGGTGCTCGCGTCCCGTCGGTTCGTTGCCGATCTTCTCCTTGTAGCTCACTTCGATCGGGTCGTTGGGGTCGAGCCCGACGATGCGATGGTTCTCCATGTAGACGGTCGGTACGCGGTCGCCGGTGGCGGGCATGAGGAAGGCGTAGTCGAAGCCGATCTCCAGCGGGCCGGGCTTGATTTCGTCGTTCCATTGCGGACCCTCGTCGCCGCCGAGACCGAGGTGCCACTTGCCGACGGCGCCGGTCGTGTAGCCCGCTTGTTTCAGAAGCGAGGCGATCGTCGGCGTGCCGGAAGGGATCGAAAGGGGCATGTTGCCCGGCGCGATGCTCGAACCGGGGCGCTGCCGCCAAGAGTACGTGCCGGTGAGAATGGCCCGACGGGTCGGCGTGCAGGTCGAAGCCGGCGAATGGGCGTCGGTGTAACGGAGCCCTTCCTTGGCGAGCCGATCGAGATTGGGCGTGCGGGCATGCTTCGCGCCATAGCAGGAAAGATCGCCGTAGCCGATGTCGTCGGCGAGGATAAGCACGATATTCGGTCTACACTTCTTATCGCCTAAATCTTCGGCAAAAGCGGGGCATAATCCGTGTCCGCAGATAGCTATGGCAAAGATGAGTGTAGTAATTCGGTGTAGTAAATGACCTTGAACGGTTTGGTTCGTTCGGCCAGTTTCAACGGGCGTTGCCATGGCGATCTCGCGGCGTGGAAGGAAGGCGTCCGGATTTCAGGATGCGCAACAAGCCTCGAATATCGGCTGGCGGAAGCGACCGGTCAATGAAGGAATGAAATGGTACGAGCACGAAAGCCTCGCCGCGCCGCACACGGGTCGGCGTGGCATTGGCGGCAGACGGATTGCTGGTATTACACGCTCCCCGGCACGAAACGCCGGGTGTCTCTGTTTGACGAAAACGGCGAACGTATCCGAGGCCGCGACAGCCGCGAGTCTGCCGAAGAAGCCTTGGCCCGGATCCGCCTCTCCGGCGACGGAGTCGGTAACCGGGCGCCGGCCGACGAGGAGTGGCTGACCGCGCGGGTCTGTTCTGAGTATCTGCAGTATTGCGAGCGGCGCGTAAAGGCCGGCGGCATGAGCCGCAGCCATCACGAGCAAGCGAAGGCCTTCCTCAACGACTTGTGTCGGTACTGCGGCGCCTTACCGGTCGCGGAATTGAAGAAGAGTCACGTGCAGACTTGGCTCGACGGGCACTCCGGCTGGAAATCTCCGGCCACGCACCGCAGCGTCCTGGCGATCGTCCTGGCCGCCTTCAATCAGGCGGAGGAATTGCACGGCGTTGCCAGTCCCTTAAAGGGGATGAAGAAGCCGCGGTCGCAGCCTCGACTGCAATCGTTCACGGCCGAGGAAGAACAGTCGCTCTACGGCGCGACGGAAGAATGCTTTCGCAATTTTCTCTTTGCCGCCGTGCATACGGGACTTCGGCCGTTCTGCGAACTCGCCAAGGTCACGGCCGACCATGTCGAGCTCGGCGAACGGGGCATGATGTGGCGCGTCTATTCGTCGAAGACGAAAAAGACCCGCAAGATTCCGATCGCCCAACCAGTGGCGGAGTTGGCGAAGAAACTCATGCTGACGGCGCCGCGCGGCTCGGGTAAGCCGTTGTTCCGTAACACGCAGGGAAACGCTTGGCGGCGCATGACGGGCGTCGTCCGTTTTTTGGCTCTGAAGAAGAAGCTCGGCTGGGATTTGGATCCGCAGCGTAACCGGCTGTCCTGTTACACGGCTCGTCATACGTTTGCCCATCGGATGTTGTCGGGCTACTGGAACGGCGGCGTCGGTTGCTCGATCGAGACCCTGGCGGAGTTGATGGGAGATACGCCGAGCACGGCATATCAACATTACGGCAAGGAATGGGCGCTCAGTTACCAAGAACCACTGTGGGCCGCCATCGGCGTCGCCAAGCCCGCCGCCCGGGCTCGACCGCAACGCAAGGCCCGTTAGCGATTGGAAGTTGTCATGAAGCCAAAACAAAAGTCGCCGATCCGCCGGCAACGGCGAGGCTCGGCCTGGTACTGGCAAGCAACCGACGCTTGGTATTACACGTCTCCCGATACCAAGCGTCGTGTTTCGCTCCGAGATGAAGCGGGGCGAATTATTCGCGGCAAAGATCAGAAGCAAGCGGCTCGCTTAGCGTTGGCTCGTACAAGAATTCAACGCGGTCGAACACCACCGGAGGGAGCGGAGCAGTCGTCGAGCGACAAGGCGTTGTTGATTGCGCAAGTCTGTTCGGAGTACATCGGCCAGTGTGATCAGGCCGCCGCTGCGGGACGGATGCATCCGGAATATGCCCGCCACGTGAAGCGGACGCTTAACGCCTTCTGCCGTTACTGTGGGGCGCTGCCGATCGCCGAGCTTAAACGTGCGTATGTGAGCGAGTGGGTCCAAAGCGTGCCCAGTTGGCGGTCGCCGGTAACGCGTCGTAATGTGATGACGACGGTAATCTCGGCGCTCCGGCATGCCGAGCGCGAGCACGGCGTGCGTAGTCCCCTCAAGGGACTTAAGAAGCCGCCGCAACGACCGCGTCTGCACTCGATCTCGCCGGACGACGAAAAAGCGATCTACGCCGGGGCGGCCCCTGCATTTCGGGACTTTCTCTTCGCGGCGCTCCATACGGGGCTCCGGCCGTTTTGCGAACTCGCCCGACTTCGGGCCGAGCACGTCGAAGACCATGCGCGGGGCATGCTGTGGCGCGTACATTCCTCCAAAACGAAAAAGGTGCGCAAGATTCCCGTGCGGCCGGAAGTCGCCAAGCTCGTCCGAAAGCTCCTGAAATCGGCGCCCCGAGGGAGCGGCAAACCGCTCTTCCGGAATCCTCAGGGAAATCCTTGGAAGAAGGTCAACGGCGTGAAGTAATTTCGCAAACTCAAACGCAAGCTTGGGTGGACGGGAGACGACCCGCGGGCGTGCTTCTCCTGTTACAGCTGCCGGCACACGTTTGCCCACCGCATGCTGTCGGGTTACTGGAATGACGGAGCCGGTTGTTCGATCGAAGTGTTGGCGGAGTTAATGGGCGACACGCCGAAGACCGCCTATGATCATTACGGTCGCGAATGGGGGCGGCACTACCAGGAACCGCTCTGGGCGGCGCTGGGACAGTAATTGATGTTAATTCCTCGACGTGCCGTCGGGACGCCCTAGCGGCACGTCGATGCCGGGAAACTCCCGCATGCGCGGCGTCGGCGGTCTGCGGAGCGGCGCCGTCCGCCGACGTACGCGCATCAGTTCTCGCAGGCGCAGGACTTCGGCTTCGGTGACGCGTATCCGACCCTGCCCTTGCGAACCGCCTTGCAGGTAGTCGATCACGACCGACGCACCGCGAATTTTCAGCAGGCCGTAATCTGACTGCGAGAGCCAATCGTAGAGCGTCGTGACGCTCACGCCGAGCATTTCGGCGGCGACGGCGGCGCTCAGCAGGCGTTCGGACATCCGGAGATTCCCATAAGAGTCTGCAACCCGACGTGGGGCGCTTTACTTCCTAGGGGAATTCCGTCCCAAATGTCCGACGCCTGCCGACTGCTAAAGAACGGCGGAAAAGGTGTCACAATCTACGAGCGGATGCTAGCTATTCTGCCGGCACATGGGGACGGAATTCCCCTGAGGGATGAACGAACAGGTTCTTTTCCTCAGGAGACATTCATCATGTCCGCCGTTATTAAGCCGCCCAAAAGTTCCGGACCGCAAGATTTGGCGAAGAACGCCGACCTACCCGCCGCCAATTGGGGCGTCGAGAAGTTGCAGGAGTTCGCGATTCAGCGGTACGCCGAGATTGCCAAGGCCGAGCGATCTCTCGCGCAGGCTTACTGGCTGCTCGGCGTCGCACTGCACTATCTGCATAAGAACTTCCACCACGGACAGTGGGAACAGTTCTTGAAGAGCATCAACATCACGACGACGCGAGCCGCCAAGGCCAAAGCGATCTACGAATCGTTTGAGACGATGGATCTGATCAAAAACCTGTCGGTCGACGAGGCCTATGAGCAGCGGAAAATCAAGCAGCCGCGGCAAGCGAAACCGGCGAAACGCATGGTCAAGGGAAAGGTGTCGACGACGTCGCACACCCTCCAGGCTAGCTTGCAAGACGTCGTCGATCAGGCGGAAACGTTCCATTCGGAACGGCTGCAGCGATTCCCCGAACAGACGCAGGAATTGCTCGACGCCGTGGTCGCGGCAATTGCGAAGCTGGAAGCGTTGCGGCAACGACTCTCGTTACCGGCGAAATTACCCTCGACGTAGTCGAGAACTAGTCGCGTCAGGCCTCGCCGGTTCTCATCGATCGGCGAGGCCCATTTTTATTCGGACAGGACGGCGCTCATTTCTTCGTGGGTCCAGGTGCGGGTTCCCTGCCAAGCATGCCGCCGACAGGAGTAGTTCACCGTCGCCGGCCCGTCCTCGAATCGCCCCCAATTGACGGCCAGTTCACAATCGCCGTGCGGGCAGCGTACGCCGTCGCGAGCCAACGCCCGCCGCAGCATTTGTTGCGTTTCGTCTTCGCTCAATCCACGGCGATCCTCAATAAAGTCCGCCATCTCGCCGACGTTGCCGACGTAGGTCCTTTTCCCGCGAGTCGGTTTGCCCGGTTTCTCGTTGCCGTCGGTGATTTGTTTCCGATCGCAGCGTTTCTTTTCGCGCTGCTTATTGTCGCGATCGATGGTACGCCGATCTTCGCACAGCCGACCGTAATACCACAGCAGACGCTGCGCGACGCCGATCAACTGCGGATCGTCGGGTCGTTCGAGGAGTTCGCCGCGGATCGGCTGCAAGAGCGGAATCCGTTCCAGCATGATCAGCGGCAAGCCGCCAAAGTGTGCACGGGAAACGAATCGGGCGTCGAAGCGACGCTTTTCGGTCGCCGTGAGCGGTTGCGGCAGTGCCGCAGTGAAATGGTAGGCCCAACAATCCAGGCATTGCACGAAGTAGGTATAGGACTTCCAAAATGCGGCGGCCAATCCGGCCCGAATCTGATTGTCCGACAGTCGCAGCTCCCCGAAAAGCCGAACGAGGCTCCCCACGAAGTTCGTCTTGGCACCGAAGAGCCAATTGTCGAGCTTTTTGTAGTTCCGTTCACTGCGGTTCCACAAGACTTGGACGAAGCGCCGCTCGACTTCCTCGACAATCTCGGGGCTTACACGCTCGGTGACGCGCGTTTCATCGAAAACCGCACGACGAACGATCGCCGCCGCTCCGGTGATGCCGAGCGGCGGCGAGAACGGCGCAGCTTCCGCGCACGCCAGGAAGGCGTAAGTAATTGTCTCCGCTTCGGAAACGCTGCCTCGGCCGTCATCCCTCGCCCGCCGCCGCCCCAACTCCGAGAAACTCTTCAACGACCGGAAGGCCTCCGCCGGCGCACCGGCGGCGATCAAATCTTCGCGCAGCTCCGGCTTCCTTCCGAAGACGTTGGCGAGTTCGTCGAAGCGGCGGAAGCTCCTCTCGATCCGATATTTGGATCGTTGGGCTTTATCGAAGATAAATTTCTCAATTCGGTAGCTCTGGCGATGCTGCGCATCGAGCTCATGATCGTTGCAGAAGAAGGCGAATCCCAACGCCCAGGCGGCATGTCGCCAAGCGTCAAAACTCGAAACGGGATTAAAGCGTCGCTCGCCGAACTGCCCGTACGCCGCCAACTCGACGGTGATACCCGGCGGTACCTCCGCCTGTAGCCTGCTCGGTACGGTGTGTTGATAGCGCGGGGCGAAGTTCGCGTCCAACGCAAATCGCGGCGGGATCCACACCGTAGGCTCTTCGATCGTCACCCTCCCGTGCATGTGCCCCTTCGGCAACAACAGCAACGCCATATTTCGATCTCCGTAAGCGAGTCCTGTTCACCGCCCCACTTCGGTTCTAGTGATTCGGCGGGTGGCGCACCAAGCCCACTTAGGACCCGTTTACGGCGCGCCGGAAGCACGCGCGAGCAGGGACGGATTTCCCCTGGTTACTGAGCGACATGCGTCGTTCCGCGGCATTTCTCGGCCGCGATTCGCCTTGGGCCGTCGCCGCGATGCGTGCGACGGTTGTCAACAGATTCATTGGGGTTTCTCATGCTCGAAAAAATTCCTCAGCAAGGTTCGGCCGCAGCCGAATTGTCGCCCGCGATGTTCGCGGTGTTCTCGGAAGTCGCCGGCGACACGCTGGACATTACCCAATTTCGACCCGAGGTGTCGCTGTTCGAAAGACTGGCGGCGGCGGCCGCCGCCGGTATGGAAATCGGCGGCGTGTTGTCCCGTTATTCTTCGGATATGCAACACAGTACCTCGGCGCAGGTACTCGACTGCGTGCGCTACGCCACGGCGCATAAGATCTACGTCCCCCACGAGTTCGTCTGCGTCGACGAAGCGGTCTCGGGGCGTAAGCAGCGTCGCGCCGGACTGGATCGGATGACGGCGTTGTTGCGCGAAATGCTCGTTAAGGTCTTGCTGGTCTTCAAAGTCTCGCGACTGTTCCGTGTCGTCTACAAAGGCTTCCAGTTCGTTCAAGAAGAGGTTGTCGACGAAGGTTTGCGAGCGGTGAGCATCAGCCAGGGGATCGACACGGCCGACCAGAAGACCTGGAAACAGCTGATGTATCTCTACGGCATGATGGACGAGATGTTGCTCTCGACCATCGCCGACCACGTTCGTTCCGGATTGTGCCATCTGTTTGAAGCCGGCTTCGTCACGGGACCGCTCACGCTCGGCTACCACGGAGTCGAAGTTCCCGGCGGCCGACCGACGAAACGAGGCTTGCCCCGACGGATGCCGGCCGTCCAGCCCGAAGTCGCCGAGTTGATTCGCACGCACTTCGAATTCGTGCGCGATGGCATGCCGCTGCGCGAGGGCTTGAAGCGGTGGATCGCCGTCGGTGGCCCCAGCGACTCCCGCTCGAAAGGTCGGATGACGGCCGGCGCTTATCGTCGCATGCTCTCGAATCCGCGCTACATTGGCGTGTGGGCGTTCGGGCGCACGCGTAGCGAATGGAGTACGAAGCGCGATTACGCCAAGCAGGTCGAGCAGCCGGAAACCGAGGTCCGCGTCGTGCGGAGTGAAGATCTCCGCATCGTCAGCGATGAACTGTACTTTGGGGTGCAGCAGCGGCTGGCAGATAAGAAGCTCGGTACGCTCGGCCCGAAGCGTCGACGCGACCCGCAGTTGTGCGACCTGGTAACGGATTGCTTCTACTGCGGCGTTTGCCGCGAACGCTTTCACCAAGGCGGGGCTCACGGCAACGGCATGCGCTGCAAGAACGGCAGCTTCTGCCCGCAACTGACGGTCGTCAAGCGCACCACGGCGGTGCAGGCCGTCTGCGGTCGGCTCCAGGAACTGCTGCTGGCCGACGAAGAATTCCTCGTCGATTTGGCTTCCCGTGCGCAGGAAGCGGACGCGGCCGGCGATCAGGAGGCGGAGCGGCAACTCCGGGAAACCGAACGGGAGATCGCGGCGCTCGCGCGCAAGATTGACGCGCTGACCGAAATGGCCGGCGACGGCACGCCCGAGGATCGCGCCGAACTGCGCAACAAGGTGCGTGCGGCACAAGCTCGGCGTACCGAACTGCAGAGCCGGCGGTCCATGTTGCAGACGGAACTGTCGTCGGTGAAGACCGTCATCACGCCGGAGGACGTCCGGAAGCAATTGCAGTCCTTCACCGAGTTGCTGGAGCAAGGGGCTAACGGTCGACTCGGCGACGACTTGAAGTTTCGCGCGGCCGAAGTCTTCCGTCTTCTCGTCGGCGGGCGAATCAACGTGTACGTGTTGCCGCGTCCCGGTCGCAAGTTGACGACGGTGCTCGGCAAGTTCACGCCCGTGCTCTTGCAAACGACGCGTAAGGCGTGCGGCGATCGACGCACCGAGGCGGCCGACGGGGCGGCCGAAGTTCAGGTCTGGCTCCGCAAGCCGCCGCTTGCGGATGAGTTGGCGCCGCGCGTGCACCACCTGATCGACGTCGAAGGTTTGAGCTTTCGCGCGGCGGCGAAGGTCTTGCAAGCCGAGGGGTTCCGTTTGAACAACGGCGGCGTCTATCAGATCTATCGTCGGTATTACGAGATGATCGGGCAACCGATGCCGAAACGCCCCACTCGCGGACGCTGCCGTCCGCAAGACGATGGTGAGAAGTAGTCACGCTTCATTGTTCCGTTCGCGTTCTTCCTCAAGCCCCGTCGCAGTTGCGACGGGGCTTTTTTCATGCGCTTCCATTTTTCGTCAAGGAGTTCTGGTGATGTCCCCGGTTGAAAAGCCGCCTCCCGCGACTGCGCCCACGCCGCTGGCGCACAACGGCGAACGCCGCCGGTTGGCGGCACTGCTGGCCGAACTCGTCGTTCGTGCGTTCCGCCGTCGCTCGTCGTCCGCGCCGATGCCTGCCTCGCGACAGCCTTCGCGTCGCAGAGGCTGACGCCTCGTTTGCACCGTTTCGTGAAACCTTTCTTGGAGAGTTGCTCCGATGTTCGCTTGTTTTCCATCAAGTTCTCAGGGCTCGGCGCCGAAGCCGGGTCGTCGCCACAAGTCGTCGCTCCTGACGCCCTTCTGTTCGGAGGCGGCGTATGGCTAGCGTGACTTGGACGGCCGGAGATGCCATGCAGATCTGGCGACGCCAGATCGGTAGTCGTACGGCGGCGTCTGAATCCCGAGATCCTCGTCCCTTCGCCGTCGTCGGCTATCGCGCGCACGGCTCGATCATCGACGGTTGCGTGCCGCTTCGTCATTTGACGCTCGTGGCCCTGTACGACGAGCGTAACAACGACGGAAGTTTGTCGACGCGCCTGGTCGGCGTCGCCGGCGACGTTTCGACGACCGGCCTCCGCTTCGGCGGCCCGAACCTGAGTCGCTTCGATAAGGACCTCCGGCTCGCTCCGGCCGCCGAGGGGCGCGGGCGACGTTTGAATGCGGCCGATACGGACTTGTTGTCGTACGCCCTGCAACTGGAGCGGTACTTGGAGCGTTGTGCGCGGCATCCGTATATGCCCCGTCGACGCATTCCGCGTTTGCCGCTCATGCCGGTGGAAGGTTCCCTCACCGGAAGCGCCGCACTCATCGACCTGTCGTCGCTTCCGAAACGACAAGTCCTGTCGTTGAACGCGCCGCGCGACGACTTGCGAGGTTCGATCGGCTCGACGCAGTTTGACTTCTACCACACGCGCTTTCGCGTCGACCGTTAACGGCGGCGCTGAGCTGTCTTTCTTTTTGTTCTCAGTTCTCAGGAGACTCTGCACGTGAAGATTCTGTTCATCAACTGCGACGGCGGCGGCTTCGCCGACCATCTCGAAATCCCCGAAGCGACCACGGTTGGCACGCTGTTCTGCGAACAAGTGCCGCACGGCAAGGCGGCCGACTACTTGATTCGCGTCAATCGCCAACCGGCACCGGCCAATCAGGTGCTTCAGCCCGGCGATCGCGTCAGCTTCACGCCGACGAAGATCGAAGGCGCCCGCTAACACCGCGTTTGTGATCCATTCCTGCGGCGGGCGTTTCGGCACCGGCCGGGACGCTCGCCGTTGTTACTTGCCAATCAGGAGTAACGATGTCGACCTGGAATCCGAAACTTTGGCGGACCGCCCTGCGGCTGCATTCCGCTTATACCGCCGTAGATCGAAGCCGCCCACATTTTTACTTGCCGGAAGACGATTGGCAGGAGTTACGCCGCCTTGACCAACGTCTGAAGGTCGCGGAATTGCGCCGCTGGACGACGGCGTCTGCACGCACTCGTGCTGCGCTGATTCTCGATCTGGAGCGGCTTGGTTATCGGCTACGGGATCTGATCGGCGGGCTGCGTGCCGCCGAGCGGACGAGCCGGCCTTCGGCCCGGATGCTCTACGAAGAACTTCAAGCCGCAGTGCGGGAGTTCAACGGCCTGGAGATCGACGACGCGACGCTCGGCGTGACGACGGACTCGATCGTGTTGGAGGATATTCGCTTGGGTCCGTTTAGCATCCTTCTGGATACGGATCGGCTAACGGGGGACTCGCCCTATACGATCGTCGCGCTGGAACCGAATCCGGCCGTGTCGTCCAGTGAGACCACGCACCCGCACGTCAACGGCGAGCGGCTCTGTCCCGGTGAAGGTCGGGGAGCGATCAACGCGGCGCTGGCGGAAGGCAGGTTGTTTGATTTCTTCACGATCGTCGATCGCATTTTACACACGTATGCAGAGGGTTCCGCCTATGTGGAACTGAATCGCTGGCACGGCGTGCCGTGCCACGACTGCGACTGCACGGTTGACGAAGACGACGCTTGTTCTTGTCGAGGTTGCGACGAATCGCTCTGCGGCGAGTGTCTGTTGGCCTGCGAGAGTTGCGGCGATGGCTATTGCTCGGGGTGCAGTGAACGCTGCGCCGAGTGCGACGGTCGGTATTGCGGCCGCTGTCTCAAAACTTGCCTTCGCTGTCGCCGGGAGGTCTGTGAATCGTGTTTAGACGAACGAGTTTGTACCGCTTGTCTGGAGGAACTGGAGAATGAAGAAGAACCCTTGGAAGAAACGGGCGACGCGAGCGCTGCGCCGTCCGAGCCTGCGTTTTAGTCCCTATGCCTGGGGCAAGTTGTTGTTTCTCCGTGATCGCGGCGAAACCGAGATCGGCGGCTTCGGGCTCGCTGCCGCCGACGATCCGCTCCTGATCAAGGACGTCTTGATGGTCAAGCAACGAACGACGGTTACGACCGTCGCCTTCGACGATACCGCCGTCGCCGACATGTTCGACGCCTTGGTCGATCAGGGACATAAGCCCGAACAGTTCGGGCGCGTGTGGATCCATACGCATCCCGGCAACTGTCCGCTGCCGAGTTCCGTCGACGAGGCGACGTTTCGCCGGGTCTTCGGTCTGACCGACTGGTCGGTGATGGCGATCGTCGCCCGCAATGATGCCAGTTACGCCCGACTGTCGTTTCATGTGGGGCCGGGAGGTGCGCTGGAGATTCCCGTGCGCGTCGACTACGGGCAACCGTTTGCGGGCGCGGACGGTGCGCTGTGGGAACAAGAGTATCTGGCCCACGTCCGTGAAGTCGAGTTACCGTCGCCGGCCCCCGCGCACGTCGGCGGGTGCCTTTGGGAAGAGGCACCGAATCCCTACAACTGGGACTGGGAGGAGATGTATGGCGATACGGCCGACGGATCGCTTTGAGCGTCAGCGGGAGTTGGTGCCTCGGGACAGGTTGTCGGCGGAAACGGCGACCGTGATCGGGGTCGGAGCGATCGGCCGCCAAGTCGCGTTGCAACTCACGGCGCTCGGCATCCCGAAGCTCCAATTGATCGATTTTGACGTGGTGGAACCTTCGAACATCACTTCCCAAGGCTATCTGACTTCCGACGTCGGTCGCCCCAAGGTCCAAGCGACCGGGGACGCCTGTCAACAGTTGGAGCACCTGTTGGAGGTCGAGGAGGTTCGCGATCGCTATCGCCCGTCGCTCGCGCTCGGCTCCGCCGTCTTCTGCTGCGTCGATTCGATCTCGACTCGCGCAACGATCTGGCGCTCGGTGGAACACTGCTGCCGGTTCTGGGCAGACGGCAGAATGCTCGGCGAGACGATCCGCGTCTTGGCCGCCGCCGAGCAGGGGCGCAAGCACTACGGCACGACGCTGTTTCCGCAGAGTGAAGCACAAGCCGGACGCTGCACGTCCCGTTCCACGATCTACGGCGCGAGCTTGGCGGCGGCGCTGTTAGTGCACCAGTTTACTCGTTATCTCCGCGGCTTGCCGTTGGACGTCGACGCGACCTTCAATCTCTTGGCCGGGGAATACGTGGTCGCGTCTGCGGACTAGTTCCGTGTCTTTTGGGCGGCGTCGATACGTCGCCGTTTCATGCCTGTTTCCTTTCCGGCGCGTGCTGCGCCGGGGAGTGCGTGTTTGCTTGTTCAGGAGGTACTGATGACGCAACGACAATTGGAACGCCTGGTGGCCGTAGCCACGGGGGAATCGGTCGCCGAGATTCGCCGCCGCGGTTTCGGCCGCGTCGAGATCGTCGGCGCCGAAGCCGAAACGGCAGGGGGCGAAGACTTGGACCGTTTCGCCGATTGGGATGCGATCGATGCCGCTCGGCATCGCATCTTTCCGCAGGCGTAGCCGTGAATTCCGACGGCCGCAGGGGCCGTCGTGTTTTTGATCAGCAGGGTCACCGAGGGACGGAAGCGATGCTTTGGGTCGTGATCGCCGGGATTCTGAGTTACTTCGCCTATAAAAAGGGGAAGCAATTCGGTTCGCGCATTGCCTATTCGATCGGTCGTCGACATGGTCGACGTCGCGTACGCTAGGAGCGCTTGGACGTGGGGAGGGCCGCCGGGAGGCGGCCCTCCCGCGTCGTTCTCCTTAGCTATCGGGCGGCATGTAGCGAAAACCGGAAGCGCATCGCGAGTCGGGGCGACAGGACGCCATTAGAACTGCTGCGATTCGACGCCAGCATGTGGCCGAATCACCTGCTGCTTGCTGTCATGGAAGTGCAGTAACGATAAGGATAAGCTGCCGGGGCCGCCCGCAAGACCTATATACCGCGCGAAACCAGGATGGCGGCCCCGGCAGCTTCATCCGTTGGTTCGGCAATCCACCTGCGATAGCCTCGTTTACACACTGTTGTTTTCAGTCGCGCAGCGCCCGCTTCAATTCCATCTCGCGGTCAAGGTATTGCGCCTTGTCCACGGAAACCTCAACGAACTTGATAGTGCCACCCTTGAACTTATCCGGCGCCGCGTATTCCTTGCTGACGGCGTCAGCGCTGTCGTATCCGACGCACAGACCATCGCCGGAGAGCGTGAATTTGCCGAGTTGTGTTTTCATCGCCCCGTCGGTGACGACCTTGTCGTTGATGTACAGCTTCATCTTGCCCACGTTCTCCTTGTGCGGGCCTTCACCCTCCCGAATGAACTCCATGCCGAGGATGTACTTGCCCGGCTTGAGTTCCTCCGACGAGACGAAGTGCTGCTCCGTGATGCCGAGGAAGTTGTACACGTAGTGCAGCTTCTTCTCCTTGATGAACAGCGTGTGCCCGCCGAACCGCGACCCGTGAGCGAAGAGGACGCCTGAGGCGTTCGCGTCGCCAAGCTCGACGTTCGCCAGGATCTTGTACGATCGCCCGCGCACGCTCACTGCCACCCCCTCAGGGACCGGCGCCGTATCGGGATAGTAGGTATACCTCGTGCGAACTGGCTCCTCCGATGGCCGTGGTAAGCCGAGAATTACCGCGGGGGATCGGTCGTCCAGCGGCAGAACCAAGTTCCTGTCCGCCTCCTCGTACCAACCCTGGATCATCGCCTTGAGCTTTTCGGGTTGTTCCTTGGCCAGGTTTTTCGATTCGGAGCGGTCCTCATCCACGTGATACAGTTCCCACAGGTCGGTGTCGAAGTGGCCCTTGTCCGTATTCGCGGCATGCGTCGCGACGATCTTCCAGCCACCTTCCCAGTAGCCGCGGGTGCCGAGCATTGCGTAGTACTGCCGCTGCTTCTGTGTCGGGCCGTCCGGCTTGGCGTCGAAACTGTACTTCATCGACACGCCGGAGAGCGGCCACTGCTCCACGCCGCGATACACCTTCGGCATCTCCAGCCCGCAAGCCTCCAGGATGGTCGGCACGATGTCCACGGAATGGTGGTATTGGTGGCGGATCTCCCCCTTGGCCTTGATGCCCTTGGGCCAGTGGATCACCATCGGGCAGCAGGTGCCGCCGGCGTGGGAGTACCGCTTGAACATCTGGAACGGCGTGGAGAACGCGGCCGCCCAGCCAGTCGGGTAATGGTTGTAGGTGGCCACACTTCCGAGCTTATCCAGGTACTTCAGGTTTTCCTTCAGATCGTCCGGATAGTTGTTGAAGAATTTGTTCTCGTTGACCGAGCCGTTCGGGCTGCCTTCACCCGACGCGCCGTTGTCGGCGCAGTAGAAGATCAGGGTGTTGTCGAGTTGTCCGGTCTGCTCCAGGTAGTCGATCAGCCGACCGATCTCGCGGTCGGTGTATTCCGAGTAGGCGGCGTACACCTCGGCCATCCGGCTGAACAACTTCTTCTCATCAGCATTCAGCTCGTTCCACGGCCGAACATAATCGCCGGGGTTGGCGACATCCTTCGGAAGTGGGTTGAGCGGTGTGAGTTGCGTCCCCTTGGGGAGGATGCCGCGCGCGATCATCCGTTCGAGCACCCATGTCCGGTAGGCCTCGTACCCGTCATCGAACTTGCCTTTATACTTGGCGATGTACTCCTCTGGGGCATGGTGCGGGGCGTGGTTGGCACCGGGGCAAAACCACATGTACCACGGCCGCGACGGGTTGGCCGCACTGTGGTCGCGGAGGAATTCGAGCGCCTTGTCAGTGAGGTCTTTCGACAGGTGGTAGCCCTTGTCCGGCCCGTAAGGCTGTTCGGTGAAACGGTTGTCTTCGGTCAGATCGGGGAACCACTGGTTCGTCTCGCCGCCGAGGAACCCGTAGTAGCGGTCAAAGCCAATCTGCAGCGGCCATTGCTTGCGGGTCGCCCCGGACGAGACGTCCTGCTCGGGGACGTTGTGGTTCTTGCCAAGCCAGAAGGTGCTGAAGCCGTTGTCCTGCAACACCTGTCCCATGGTGGCACACTGTTGCGGGAGGCGGCAACTCCAGCCAGGGAATCCCTGCCCGCCTTCGGTGATGGCCGAGAACCCGTTGAGGTGGTGGTTGCGCCCGGTCAGGATGGTGGAACGCGTCGGTGAGCAGAGGGCCGTGTTGTGCCACTGCGTGTATGTCAGCCCGTTCTTCGCTAGCCGATCGAGCGTCGGCATGTTGATCCGCCCGCCGTAGGGCGACCACGCGGCCATGCCGGTGTCGTCGTAAAGGATGAACAGCACGTTTGGCGTGCCTTTCGGGGCCGCCTTCGGGGTGAACGGGGCCCAGTCCGGCTTGGAATCACGGACGTCGAGCTTAATCGTTCCCTTGAAATCCGCCGGCGGCTTGGGTGTCACCTCGGCCGCCTTCTTGTCCTGGGCATGGACTACAGCGAGGTAGCCGGACGCCACTAACCAGCCGCCCAGGGCTCCGATGGTGAGAACCACCACTGTCGTAACCGCTCTCCGATCTCGCATGATGCTATCCTCCGAAGTGAACTCCACGATCACACCCATCAAGCAGCTTCCGCCGCCGAACTATGTTGCTACGTAGTTTCTGTCTATCACCTATAGACGGCAAGGTTGCGTCCTATCACGCAATCGCGGTGTTGCCGTAAGTCCCATCCTAGCTGACTCTTGCTCAATCTTCACGCGTCGCCGTGCGTGATAGATAGTTTCTTGATGTCACTCCGAGGGTAGGCGGAGCAAACCGGCCGCAGACGACGTACCGAACTGCAACGATTCGCAATCACCGGAACAGAGAAGAGGGTAGAAGGGGGCCGGGGGAAGAGGGGCCTCGTCTGCCCCCAGTCTGCGTGAACGCAAGAAATAAACTCCGCTGCGGCACAGCCGTCCGCTTCTCTTGCCGGACTAGTGAACGACCACCACAACCGTTTCAACGGCGCAAGAAAAAAGGCCGCGCTATCAATAATCTGATAGCACGGCCTTCAAGGTCGGGGCGACGAGAACACGTTGGAACCCTTGGTCCACGGCTACGTCGCGCCGTTTCTATATCGCCATCCCGATGTCGAGATGGCCAAACGGGTTCTGAAGTATTCGGCGTGACGCAGTGGGGCTCAAAGGGACGCGATCGGATTTGAACATCCGTCCGCCACGCTACGGCGGCCGAGCATTTACAGGGTCATGCTCGCGGTTTGCAGGGTCATTTGCAGGGTCACGCAGGCGGTTTACAGAGACATGACCCTGTAAAAGGTGTACGGGATCAAATATCGCTTGTGCAGACTCCGAGCCACCTGCGCTTGCAACCTACGGCAAACCGTCGCCACAGGATTCTGCGGAGACTACTTCTTGCCGCTCGCCGGTCGCAGAGCGCGGATTTCATCGAACTTGATCAAAAAATGGGCTTCCCGCCCACGCCCCGACAAGGATCTGCCGGAAACGGCAAGCAAATCGACTCGCACAGGCGGCTCATCCAGCAACGAGACTTCGGCTGACACTCCATGCTCGTCGGTCCGAATGTCCTCCACGGATCGAACGAGGTCCCACGGAACCTTCACCATTCCGGAGCCGTTGCGATACTTGACGGGGAGCACCTTACCAAAGTCGATCGGATACAGATTCGGCCACGAGTCTGTATCGAATTCGATGACGGGCTCCGTGACTTCGTGAACCTCACCGCGCCGATCAACGACGAACAGTTTCTGATATTCGACGTCGAGTTCCCGAGAATCGCTTTGTTTTGGAATCTTTTGGTTCGGCTTGGACGCAGCCAAAGCCCCCGGCCGCGAACCGCTGGTCGGCGCGTTGCCTTTTTGAAACTCGGCGACGTCTTGTCGGCCGCAAGCGACTAGCGTCGTCAACAACGTCATTAGCCCCAGCGCAGCGAACTTGCCCGCTCGTGTCATGGACGTCTCCGTCAATTTTCGCAACGCTTGAAGTCAAGTCTTTGTAAAGCCGCTGAACGTTCGCGCATTGTCAACGGCAGCCACGGATGCGCCAAACCGTCGGAACGTGACAAGTGACGCGCGGTGAGACCCATTCCCAACTCCCCAAAACGCTGGAATCCCCAACGGCCCTTACTTCTTCGTGCCTGCCTTCCCAATTGGGCCTCGACGCGGTGCGGCTTCGCCCGCACCGCGATGAACATCACTGCCGCACAGAAAACCCTGATAAACGATTGACCGGCTGATTTCGTCGTAATCATCATGTCACTCGAAACATGGGTTTTAGCGGCAACGGCGTACATGGCCGTGTCACGTCGATCAGTTCGCTACTTGTTGCGGAGTCTCCTCTTCACAAGCAGTTTTTATCCTGACAAACCAAACCTGGCTCGACCGTCTACGATCTCACGCTGTGGCCTGCTTGACCGAGAACTCTCTCGACTTGGCTAACAAAAAGTTCTCCGTCTTTTGGTGCCCCTTTTCCTTTGCTAAATCAGCTGCGGTTTTGCCGTTCGTATCCTTGACGCCGAGGTCAGCGCCGTAGGCGACGAGCAATTCGACGTTTTTCGCCGCGCCAGATTCTGCCGCCTTCATCAGCGGCGTACGTCCATCCTTGGCCTGGGCATTTACCTCGGCTCCGTGCTTAAGCAGCACCTCCAACAATTCTCTCGTGTCGGACTGAGCCACCAAATGCAGGCAGCCTTCACCATTATCCATTCGCGCCGATATATCCGAGCCACTTTCTAAAAGCACCTTACAAAGAGCGTCCTGTCCACGAACAATCATAAAAAGAACCGGCGTTAAGTGCCCGATTACCGGTACGGTCAAATCCGCTCCCAAGGCGATCAACTCCCTAAGCAATCGCTCTTTCATCCCTGAACCTTTCTCTTCGCGTAATTCCGCAATTAGATATATCGGGGACCTCCCGAGTGCATCTCGGGCATTCACGTCGGCACCGTACTTTGCAAGCATGCGAATCAACTCGATCTTCGGAACGGACCCGATGAGTGCGGCGTGCATGGGAAAACAGCCCATATGCCACTCATGGTGATTGCTTGTCAGGTTACCGCTACAAGCGACGGACGCCTTGTTCTCCAAAAGAAGATTTGCGATTTGGTCATGCCCCTGGAAAACCGCCAAGAGAAGTGCGTTTGGAGCGCCGGGATTCGGCACGACGTTGGGATCTTGACCTTGTAAGAGAAGTTTCCGGACGGCGTCGATGTCTCCCTCGTCGGCGGCTCGAGCTAGCGGCGTCCAAGACGAGCGATAGGTCATGTAAGAAACAATCGCGCGTATCCAATTAATCACCGCCGCAGTCAGTCCCAGCGACGCTCCGATCCAAGCACACCATACGACGCCATTCCATTTCAGAAGCACCTTCACAAAGAGCAAAAGCGCGAATGCTACAACTGGCGCGACCACCGCACCTGCCGCCACACCGACCACCATCCAAATGATCGCGATGAAGTTTAAAGCCGCGAGTTCTGATTGCTTCGACGTTTGGCGAGGAGATGCCGTCGCCGTGACCGCGACTGGATGACGCTTGGCAGAGAGGCTTTCTGTGGGGGGCAAATCGAGGCGATTTGCTGGCAAGTCCGAGCGCGGTTTCGGCGGAATCGTAATCTCTTGCCCGCATTTACAACGGCCTCGTTTGCCTGCGAGTTCCGGAGCAATTTTAAATTTGCGACCGCAGCTTGGGCATGTTGCCTCGATTTGCATGGTCGGTTGCCTGTTGTCGAAGATTTATCTTCATCGCAGACGAGATAGATACGTCTGAAGCCAAGAATCTAAATCGGATTGCTTCAAAACTTCCCGAAAGGCTAATTAGGGCCATTCAACGCGACGACCAGAACTTATTCTGTGATCTGATAATATCCTGTCTTCGATGGCCCCACAAACTTGATCTTCCCCGACGCCTTGAGGGCGTCGAGGTCTCGCTTCGCCGTCTTTTCCGAACAATGTAGTTCATGAGCGATCATCGGCATGCGAAGTTCGCGCCCCTTGGACAACTCGGCGAGTATCCAAGTGCGCCGCGCAATCGCAGGGTCATCGTCACCCGTTACAGGGCCAGTTGCAGGGTCTCCGGTCGGATTTGCAGCGGCGGGACGCGCCGCCGCGCCGAATCGTTCGTCCGCGCCGTCTTTCACCACGATCCATTCGTGCAGGCGATAGCCCACGCCGCCGCTGAGAATCACGTCCCGAGCACCGCACTTGAGCCCGGCCTGGTCGGCCAGCGTTTCGGCGACATGCCGCCGAAAATCCCGAATCGTGCCCGCCACGCCGTTTTGCCCCGTTTCGCAATCGATCGCGTCGGCGAGTTCCGCGCCGCTACAAGCCACATACTTCCCGTTGGGCCGCTTACGGGGACATGACCCTGTAAATGCGTGTGGCAATCAAACTAGTTGGATGGCTCCTTCGGTGGACATGGCGGACTGCCGCGCGGCGGTCGACTCACCCCGGCCCCCCCGGGGCACCCGGGGCACCCGCGGAGGCTTTCATCTAGTTCCCGTCGCGATGGTGGTGGTGGTGGTCACAGGGCGCGCCTGCGAATTTCTTGAAAAAGCTCTTCTGGCGAAATCGCGTTCATGCGGACGCGCTTTTGGAAATCAAGCATGGCAATGCCTTCTTCAAGGTGCATGACGATCGACACCGCGTCAGGCTCCATCACCGGATCGAATATGTTGAAACCGTAGCCGAATTGTTCGCCGATCTCGTTCATCAGATCGGAAATGGACTTAAACGCCTTTCGGAAGAGTTCCAGCGGCAATGGCGGAAGCGATTTGACGCCAAGGCGAAATTCCGCATCGTTGTGAGCAAGACGCTTGTGGCAGTGCAAAGTGAGTGGTTGGATGTCGGCCCGAACCTGATTCAGGCTATCTCGCAATCGCTGGCCAACTTGCGTGGGCTTGTCTGCGCTCGCAACTTCGACCAGTTTCGCGAGAGATAAGTTGCTTTGCTGACGATTCGCAGCCGGATCGGAGAGGCGTGCAACCCGCAGAATGATCGAACCAATGAGAGCGTCGTGGATGGCACGAAAGCCAAAGCCCGAGACTTCATTTAGCACTTCGATTGTTTCCTTGGATTTCCGATACAACCCTTCGTACAGCTTCCAATACGCATAGATGTAGATGACTTCGTTTCTAACTGCGTCCCACAATTGCGCAGCGTCAAAGACGGGATCAGAATCTTGAGCCGCGTTTGATGAGCCGTTCATTGTCGATGCTCGATGGATGAATTCGCGTTCTGAAATAAGTAAACCGTGGATTATCTACATGACCGAGGATTTTATCGATCATTGCCTCGATACGGCGAATCAAATCATGACGGCTTTCGGTCGTCTGATTCGCTTCGACCTTGCGAAGCGGCGGTTGTCGTTGGATTAACGTCAAATCAACGGGAATGGTTATTTGAGTTCCGGGGGGAATCGTCTGTCTCATCGAGAACGACTTGTGGTCGCGAGGACCGCGATAGCGGCAACGGGAACCTTTGCCCGGCTTTCGTGTCACGTTGGTATAATTCGCCAATCTTGGGGAAGCGAAGCCATGCGCCCAAAACTGCGGTTCTACGTCTATTGCGGTAAGGATAAATCAGCCGGCAAGCTGAGTTCCGAGCACTTCGTGCCGAAGTGCCTCTGGGAAACGAAGCCCGTCAAAATCAAGACAGTCCGCGCGCACATTCCGTGCAACAAGCAGTTTTCTGACGACAACGAGTACTTCCGGGACATGCTTGCCTTCGAGCACCACGAGCACGTCCACCCGGAGCTACAGCGTATTCGTGACATCGTCATCAAGAGCAAGATGGAGAACCACGTCGGCTCCCTTGCGAAAAGCCTCGCGACGGCCAAAGAACGGCCTGTTGTCACGAAATCCGGAATCTACCTCGGGCATCAGCCCACCGTGATCCTCGACACGCCCCGCATCAACCGTGTCCTTGAGAACATCGTGCGCGGACTCTATTACCACCAGACCGATACGCTGCTTTCAACCGCGACTAAGGTACGCGTCTACTGGCCGAAGGAACTGCAAGCTCCGGAGATCCAGTCCGCCATTGACTATATGCGCGACAAGCCGTGGCACAGCTTCGGCGACGATGCCTTCCTGTGTAAGTGGGTCTTCAACCCCGCCTACCCAGAATCGATGGCCTGTTTGATGCAGTTTTACCGAAGTCGAGTCTACTTCGGCTGGACGATGCCCGACGGTCTCGCCGACATGGTGGTCAAGAAGATAATGGAAATGCCGAAGGCTTCCGCCAAATATTGACTTCCCTAGTTATGGGGCGATCGCCCACAGATCTACTCTTCTAACGACAAAACCCCGTTAATCTTGACGTACTCCTTCAGCATTGGGTCCATGAAGGCGTAGCAGCCAATACCGGGCTTAAAAACTATCTCGCGGTCAACCAGCGTTCCCATGTTCGTACTAAACTGGCTCTGTTCCTGACCGATCGTTTTCGCAATAAACTCGAGCGGCACTATCTTTTTCTCATACGATGCCATCGCTTCAACGATTTTCTGGTACTTACCGCCACCAGCTTTTTTCAGAATGGAAGCTAACTTATTCTTTCGAACATCCGTCACAATCCTTCGGATGGCCGCATCGAAGTCGTCTTCCGCCAAGATTCCGTCTGAATCGACCGAAAGCATTTCACTTCCGAGAAGATGAATTGGCTCCGGAAGGCCAACGGTGACATCCCAGGCCCGATCAGGAAGATTGGGTAACGCGACAGTATGCTTAGCTTTGGCAAAGCCGTCACATAAAATCTCCGAAACCTCGCCCTTTTCAAATCGCGGAAGAGGTACATCGCGAAATGTTCGAAGGATTGACGCGTGATCCTCCTCAAGCTTCTGAACTGCTCCAGTGATGCCAGCGCAAATGAATGCCACTCGCTTTAGGCCATCTCTAGCCAAGCGTTCGCACGTCAGCTTAAAAAATGACGCGATCATGGAGTTGGGTTCGATGCGATCAAGCTCGTCGATAAACACTAAGATGCCGTCCTTGCCCGATTTTTCCGTTTCTTTATTGACCTTGGCAAGGCGAGCCACGAACTCGTCAATAAGCTGCGTCATGTTAATTGGGTTTTGCTTGTCGCGACCAAGCTTGGCAAACCCGGCAAGATCAATCTCAAGAGTGTAACCCGAAAGAAATTTACGGAACGAAGTCTCAAACTTTCCGAGCACACCATTTGCTAGATCGAAGGCGCTCTGTGTTGCGTCCACATCGTGCCAGGCAGTTGCAAAGTTAAATTTGTCAGTGCCCCTGTCGATCTTAAGGCGATCAGAAAGGCGATTATCACCTAAAGCGGTCAGATGAACTTGGGTTAACAGAGACGACTTGCCTACCCCCCGGTCTCCAGTGACGATTGTGTGTTTTGGGTTACCGTTCTTGACCTGATAGAGTGAATCAATCATCTCGTTCACGGGTTCGGACCGACCAAAGAATCGATCAGGATCATCTACCGGACGATTGGGCGTGAACGGGTCAACAAATCGTGGTTTCATGTAGATTCTCGAAATGGACGTGCGAACTCTTCCGTGGCTTATACTGCGGCTGTATTACGCATCGGGACTCAAGCGTGGCTCAAGATCATGATGTGCGTTACTAGATTGTTGCGGCAATGCAAGCGTCCAGATTTTAGTTGCTTTCTATCCGCTATGCCAAATGGGTTTGCGCAAAAAGTCGGCTCTGATGGCAGGCTCCAGTTAACTATTACAAAGTTCGTAGTGCCCGGTTTTCGCCGCTCCGACGAATCTGATCTTCCCCGACGCCTTGAGGGCGTCGAGGTCTCGCTTCGCCGTCTTTTCCG
>CAZWDN010000041.1:0-23287 GCA_964633125.1 uncultured Pirellula sp.
TGACTTCGTCGATCAAGTCGACGTTGAGCACGTCGGGAATGAAGCCGGCGCCGATGCCCTGAATCGTATGACGCCCCGGCTTGAGCGGCTGCCCGGCTTTCTTCTGCGCGATGACCGGACTATTGGCCGGCTCGACGGCGATCGACTGGAAGCCCGGCTTGCGCTTCTTCAAGACGTCGGTCACGCCGGTGATGGTGCCGCCGGTGCCGACGCCGGCGACGAGGATATCCACCTTGCCGTCGGTGTCGCGCCAGATTTCTTCGGCGGTCGTCTTGCGATGAATCTCGGGGTTCGCTGGATTCTTGAATTGCTGCGGAATGAAATAGTTGGGGTTCTGCGCGGCGAGTTCTTCCGCTTTGCGCACGGCGCCGGGCATGCCGTCGGCGGCGGGCGTGAGCACGAGCTCCGCGCCGAGCGCCTTGAGCAACCGGCGACGTTCCAAGCTCATGCTTTCCGGCATCGTCGCCATGAAGCGATAGCCGCGCGCCGCACAGACGTAGGCCAAACCGATGCCCGTATTGCCGCTCGTCGGCTCGATGATGACCGTGTCGGCCTTGATTTTGCCGTCGCGTTCGGCGGCGTCGATCATGGCCCGAGCGATGCGATCTTTCACGCTCCAGAGCGGGTTCATGTTCTCGACTTTGGCGACGACGGTCGCCGCGGTTCCTTCCGCGATCCGGCCTAATTTCACCAGCGGAGTGTTCCCGATGCATTCCGTGATGTTGTTATGAATTCCGGCGGCCATGCGAATAATCCCGAGGTTCGAAAATCGCGCGACGACGGCCAGACCGCCGAGCGCGGCCTGGCAATCGGCGCGATTATAGCGAGAAAAAAATCAGCGGGTCAATTACGCGCGCGGCGCGTTCGGGAGCGTCGCAACACCGGATTACTTTTTCCCGACGGCGTCGCCCGGCTTCAACGTAAACACCGGGCACTTCGCGCGGCGCACCACGGCTTCGGCGACGCTGCCCATTAAGACGCGGCCGATTCCGGTGCGACCGTGCGTCGCCATCACGATGAGATCGGCGTTCTCCTCTTCGGCGAGGCGCACGATTTCATCCGCGGGGTTCCCCATCACCAGACGATGCACGTACGGCACGGTGGGATCGGTCGGCTTGACTTGCTCCAACATGCGCCGCACCTCGGCCCGATCGGGATCGGGGATGCCGTAATACATTTCGCCGCCGCCGTAAGCGATGGGCGGTTCTTCCACGTGCACGATGATGAGCGAACCATTCCCTTCGCGGGCCAAGGTCGTGGCATAGCGAAGAGCCGAGTCGCTGAGATGCGAGTAGTCCGTCGGAAACAACACTCTTTTGGCTTGCATGGCGATCCCCTTTTCGACTCAAAGCACGGCGCGGCGATACGGGCGACTTATCAGTATGCCTGATGAAGACGAGGCCCATGCGATCGTTGCCGGATTTCGCCGAAAGTCGGCGAACGCGAACGACCTCGTCATCCCCAGATCAGAATATCGTGCCCGAGGTTGTACAACGGAATTCCGCCGCAAGCGACGGGCAGACCCGAAACACCACCCCCCACTCAAGAACTAGCGGGCATTCGTATTCCGATTGCATTTTACGAGGTTTACTTGAATTTCATATGACACGGACGATATGTTAGTCGCCATCATGTACCAAGTCCCCTCTTCTTTGTGATGAGGAAGTACGGACAGAACTCCTTACAACACCGTAACACCACCCCCCATTGCCTGGTACACACTTGCCTCCCCAACCCTGTTCACTGTTAGTCGTCGATGAAGACTCGGATTTTGTAGAAACAGTGACACGTCGCTTTGCGCGACGTGGATTTGTGGTTCAGCATGCCGCTTCCGCAGCCGAGGTTTCCGCGCCCGCCGACGCGCAGCGCTATAGCATCGTATTGGTGCGATTGGGGGCGACGACGGCGCGCCAATTGGAGATCCTCAAGGAATCGAAGGCACTGTCGGATGATTGTCAGGTGATTGCCATCGCCACACGCGAGCAACTGGAAAACGCTTCGGAAGCTATTCCGGAGGGAATCAGCGATTGCTTCGTAAAGCCGCTTATTTGGGGCGAATTAGACTGGCGCATCTTCCAAGCGCAGCAGCGCTTTTTGGAACTACGACGAGCGGAAGCGAGAGGGGCGGACGCGGGAGGCGCAAGCGTCGGCCCGGCCCATTTGCATGCCGCCGATGCGTTTCCGGCGGCGTGTTCGCCGACCGGAGGCCAAGCGGCAGGCCCGGCACACAGCGCCGACACCCTGGCGAAGGTGCAGCGAGCGCATATTCTCGAAGTGCTCCGACGCGAGGGCGGCAATAAAGCGCGCACGGCTCGCGCCCTGGGGATTAATCGTCGCAGCCTCTATCGACTGATCGAGAAGTTTCAGATCGCGACGAGCACCGTATCCAGCGAAAGTTAGCGCACGGGAAGGACGACGCCGCTGCGAACCGAGGGATGCCGAGCCAACGACTTCACCGCCGGCCCGAGGCGTTTTCGGAGTCACAGGAGCCCGAACTTGGACGGACGGCGGAATTTCCGGATAGCAACCCCCGCGCCCGATGGTGACTTTCCCGGGTTGGTGCGAAAAAATCGTGAAAAAGCCCGAGAAAACGGCACATTCGCTCACAAATCCCTAACCATTTACTCATATTAGATTGCTATCAAGTAGGCTCGGTGCGAAGAGCGGCGCCCGGCTGAGCGTGGTCGCGGCCCGGCACTCCTCGCACCTCCCCTTCCAACGCCTTAGCGGGAGCCTGCATGCCGAAGGAACGCATCCTCGTCGTCGACGACGAAGAAGATTTGCTGGAACTCATCAAGTACAACCTCGCCAAGGAGGGCTACCGCTGTGCGGGAGTTTCCACCGGCGAGGAAGCCATTCGTCGCGCACGGAGCGACCTGCCGGACCTGATGGTGCTCGATCTGCTGCTGCCGAACGTCGACGGGCTCGAAGTTTGCCGCGTATTGAAAAATGACGCGCGCACGAAACATATTCCGGTCGTCATGCTGACGGCGAAGGGTGAAGAGGCCGACATGGTGACCGGCCTTGAGATGGGGGCCGACGATTATTTGGCGAAGCCTTTTAGTCCGCGCGTGCTGATCGCGCGGATCAAAGCCGTTCTGCGACGTCGCCAGACGCAGGCCGCCGATAACGAGACGCCGATCACCGTCGGCGACTTCGTCATTCACCCGGGCCGGCATGAGACGACGGTCGCCGGACAGGCCATGGATCTGACGCTGACGGAGTTTCGCTTGCTGCAATTCCTCGCACAACGCCCCGGTTGGGCGTTCTCCAGGGCTCAGATCGTCGACGCCGTGAAGGGGGAAGATTACCCTGTAACGGAGCGATCGGTCGACGTGCAAGTGGCGGGGCTCCGCAAGAAGCTCGGCGACCACGGCGCCTTTGTCGAAACGGTCCGCGGCGTCGGGTATCGATTTAAGGGATAACGGTCGCCGATCAATCCCGCTTACGTTAGGTCCGCGAGGTCGAGGGAAGATTTGCCGTGGCGCGTCGCCGAGTTCTGGAAATCATTGCGCCTTCGCTATTCGGCATCATCTTGCTGCTCGTGGTCGGACTCGGCTGGCAGGGCGCGCGGCTTCTTTCCGTGCGACAGGAAACTGCCGAAGCAGAAGCCTCGCGGCAGTCGCAGGTGCGGACGTGGTGGTGGTCGACGGCCGTCGCCGGAGTCGCCGCGACCATCGCCGCCGGAGTCGCGACCTACATCGCCGCGCGCCGCATTTCCGCCCCGCTCCAGAGTCTACGGGCCGCGGTCGAAGCGCAGGCCGACGGCGAAACGCACGCTCCCCTGCCGGCCGTCGAGGTCGCGGAGGTTTCCGACCTCGTCGACGTTATTGCGCGGCTCGGCGAACGTCATGCCGAGCGCCTGGAAGGCATGCTGCGGATCAACAACGAACAGGAAGCGGTGCTCGCGGGCATGGCCGAAGGGGTGCTCGCCATCGACGCCGATCGTCGCGTGATCAGCCTCAACCGCTCGGCCGGCCATCTGCTCGGCGTCGGCCCCGCCGAAATCATGGGACGCGCGCTGCATGAGATCGTGCGCAATCCCGAACTCTTGCGGTTCGTCGATCAGTTGCTGTCGACGAAGAAGCCGCTCGAGCAAGACATCATTTTTCGCCAAACCGACGAGCGTGTACTGCAAGTGCGCGGCACGCTCCTGGCCAACACGCAAGGCCTCGGTTTCGGCGCCGTGTTCGTGCTCAACGACGTGAGCCGGCTGCGACGCCTGGAGAATATGCGTCGCGATTTTGCCGCCAACGTTTCGCACGAACTCAAGACGCCGATCACGTCGATCAAGGGCTTCATCGAAACCGTTCTCGACGGCGCGACTCCGGAAGACACCGAACGTTTTCTTCGCATCGTCGCCCGGCAAGCCGACCGACTCGACGCGATTATCGACGATCTGCTGAGCCTCTCGCGCATCGAAAAAGAGGCGGAAGCGTCGGATATCGTGCTCGCAACCACGCGATTGAAGGAAATCGTTTACGGCGCCGCGCACGATTGCCTGCTCAAGGCCGACGAACGAGGCGTGAAATTCGACATTCAATGCCCCGACGACGCTCAGGCACGAGTCAACGCCCTCCTCTTGCAGCAGGCGGTGCGTAATCTCTTGGAAAACGCCGTGAAGTACAGCGACTCCGGCGGCTTCGTCGTGGTGTCGGTCGAGGCGCTGCCGGACGAGGTTCGCATCGCCGTGATCGACCGTGGCTGCGGCATCGCTCCGGAGCACCATGCCCGCCTGTTCGAGCGGTTTTATCGCGTCGATAAGGCCCGCAGTCGCAAATTGGGGGGCACGGGCCTCGGCTTGGCGATCGTCAAGCACATTGTGCTCGCACATCGCGGCCGCGTAACCGTCGAAAGCGCTTTGGGGAAAGGGAGCAAATTCACCATCCACCTTCCGACCCGCCCCTTTTCCATCGGCGGCGACACCAAGCGTAAGACGGCCTAATCTCGAACGCTCGTCGCCGTCCGACCGCTACACGCGCGGTGGCAATCTCTCTAGAATGTCGGGCGACGACCGCAGTCGCCCCTGCACCATCCACACTGCCGCGGAGAGATGCTCGCATGATTCGCAGCGTTCGCTTTGCTTCCGGAACACTAATCTGCATCCTCGCCGGCCTCACGGCGGCCGACTGCCGGGCGGCCGACGACGTCGCCCAAGGAATCGAAGTGTTGCTCTCCGTGGGGCCCGAAGGAAAAGGTCATCGCGAAGCCCAGGCGGCCTGGCGAGTCGTTTCCAAGGCTCCGGCCGGCAGCCTGCCGGAACTGCTCGCGGCGCTCGACAAGGCAAGTCCGCTCGCGGCCAACTGGCTCCGCTCGGCCGTGGAAACCATCGCCGACGGCGTCCCGGCCGGCGAACAAAAGGCCGTCGCCGCGCAACTGGAACAGTTTGTCGCCGAAGTCGCTCACGTGCCGACGGCGCGCCGCTTGGCGTACGACATTCTCATCCGTTTCGACGCCACGGCCGCCGATCGTTTGATGCCCGGCTTCTTGAACGACCCGAGCACGGAGCTGCGCCGCGAATCGATCGACCGCCTCCTCGCGCAGGCCGCGACCGCTAAGGATGAAGTAACGTCGAAACAGCTTCAACGGCAAGCGTTCGAGGCGGCCCGCGATCTCGACCAGATCAAAACCCTCGCGGAAAAGCTCGAGAAACTCGGCGAACCGGTCGACCTGCCGACGCACTTCGGCTTCGTCATGCAGTGGAAGCTCATCGGGCCGTTCGACAACGCGGGCGAAAAGGGGTTCGACGTCGCCTATCCGCCCGAGACCGAAATCAATCCTTCCGCGAAGTATCCCGGCAAAGAGGGCAAGGAAGTCGGTTGGATCGATCACACGACCACCGATAAGCACGGCGTTGTCGATCTCAATGCGGCGCTGGGCAAGAGCAAAGGCGCCGCGGCCTATGCCTATGCGGTGTTTCGCGCCGCGAAGTCCGGGCCGGTCGATATTCGCATCGGCTCCAACAACGCCGTGAAGGTTTGGATCAACGGCAAGCTCTGCGATTCGCGCCGCGTCTACCACTCCGGCTTTGCCATCGACCAATACACCTCGCGGGCCGAACTCGCCGCCGGCGAAAATCGCATCCTCGTGAAGGTTTGCGAGAACGAGCAAACCGAATCTTGGGCGCAGGACTGGAATTTCCAACTACGCGTTTGCGACGCCGTCGGCACGGCCGTCTTGTCGGCCGACCGCGTCGCCGGTAAGTGACCGCGCATCGCTCGACGCCTTCCTCCCGCCCGCCCTCCTCCATTAAGTCGTGAGCCATACCATCATGAACGCTTTTCGATACGCACTGCTTGCCGTCGGTCTCGTGGTTTGTTGCGGAGCCGATTGGCTGCAGTTTCGCGGCACCGACAACACCGGCTCGACCGGCGCGGCCAAGGTGCCGGCCACCGAGTTTCAGGTGAAGACGGCGGAGCAAGCCGCCAAGAACATCCTCTGGTCGACCGAATTGCCGTTTCAAGGCGTATCGAGCCCGATCATCGTCGGCGAGCGCACCTACGTCACCGGCGTCACGGGAGCCAAACAAGATCGCTTGCACGTGGCATGTTACGCCAACAGCGACGGCAAGCTCCTGTGGCAACGCCAATTCTGGGCGACCGGCCGCACGCTCTGCCACCCGACGAGTTCGGTCGCCGCGCCGACCCCGGCCTCCGACGGCCGCCGGATCTACGCGTTCTACTCTTCCAACGACCTCATCTGCCTCGACCTCGACGGCAACCTCCAGTGGTACCGCGGGCTCACGCTCGAACATCCCGCGGCGGCCAACGACGTCGGCATGGCCGCTTCTCCGCTCGTCGTGAACGGTGCGGTGGTCGTGCAACTCGAAAGCAAGGGGGACTCCTTCGCGGCGGGCATCGATGCCGCCACCGGCGAAACTCTCTGGACTATCCCGCGCAAGGCCGACATGAACTGGACCTCGCCGACTCTCTTCACACCGCCCGGCGGCGATCCGCTCGTGTTGTTGCAATCGACCCACATGCTCACGGCCCACAACCCAAAAACCGGCGAGCAAGCTTGGTCGTACGAAGGCAAATGCGCCGAGATTAGTTCGCCCGTATCCAAAGGCGACGTGGTGCTGATCCCGGCCGACGGAGTCACCGCGCTTCGGGCCGGAGCCGGCAGCGCCAATTGGGAGAAGCTCTGGCAAGAGAGCGGGCTCTCGACCGGCAGTCCCAGCGCCGTAATCCACGGCAATCAGGTCTACGTGCTCAATCGGGCCGGCGTTTTAACGGCCGGCGACATGACGACCGGCAAGGTACTCTGGAAGCTCCGCGCGAAGGGCCCCTATTGGGCGACGCCCGTGGCCGTCGGCGAGTACTTATATCTCGTCAATCAAGACGGCATGGCACACATCGTCAAGACCGGAGCCGATCAGGGCGAGGTCGTGAGCTCGACGGAGTTCGGCGAGCAGATGCTGGCCTCCCCGGCATACTCCGACGGAGCCCTCTACTTTCGCGGCGCGAAGCACCTTTGGAAGATTGGAACACCGTGAGCGATAGCGTTCTCATTCAGCAAGTTTCCGGCCCGATCGTCGGCCGCATCCGCCCGCCGGGCTCGAAGAGCATCACGAATCGCGCGCTGGTGTGCGCCGCTTTGGCCGAGGGAAGTTCGCAACTCACCGGAGCACTCGATAGCGACGACACTCAAGTGATGGTCGGCGCGCTGAAGTCGCTCGGCCTGAACGTGGTGCACGACAAGGCCGGCCGGACGATTGCGATCGACGGCTGCGGCGGACGGTTTCCGCGGCAAACGGGCGATCTGTTCATCGGCAATAGCGGCACTACGGTCCGCTTCCTCACGGCAATGCTCGCCGTCGGCGAAGGCCGGTTTCGCTTGCACGGCACGCCGCGCATGCACCAGCGCCCGATCGACGACCTGCTGACGGCGCTCAAGTCGCTCCAAGTCGACGTGCGCGACGAAACCGGCAACGGCTGCCCGCCGGTCGTCGTCGAGGCACGCGGCCTCAACGGCGGCACGGCGGAAGTCCGTAGCGGAAAATCGAGTCAGTTTCTCAGCGGGCTGTTGATGGCCGCGCCGTATGCACGCTCCCCGTTGACGCTCATCGTGCCCGACGCGCTCGTATCCAAACCGTACATCACGATGACGCTCGACGTCATGCGCGCCTTCGGCGTCGATTGCTCCGCCGGGGATCTGCTTCGCTTCGCAGTGCCGCAAGGCAAGTATCGCGGCTGCCGCTACAGCATCGAGCCCGACGCTTCCGCGGCCAGCTACTTCTTTGCCGCGGCGGCCATCACCGGCGGCCGCATCGAAGTGGAAGGTCTTACGCTCGACGCGCTGCAAGGAGACGTGAAGTTCGTCGAAGTGCTCCGGCAGATGGGCTGCCAAGTCGAGCAAACCGACGGCGGCATCGCCGTCACCGGCGGCAAGCTTCGCGGCGTCGAAGTCGACATGAACGCAATCAGTGATACGGTGCAGACCTTGGCGCCAGTTGCCTTATTCGCCGAAGGGTCCACGACGGTTCGGGGGGTCGGGCACATCCGCCATAAGGAAACCGACCGCATCCGCGCCGTAGCCGTAGAACTTCGAAAGCTCGGCGCCACGGTCGACGAATTCGACGACGGCCTACGCATTACGCCGCCGGCCCGACTCCACGGCGCTAAAATCGCCACCTACGACGACCATCGCATGGCGATGAGCTTCGCCCTGGTCGGCCTGAAGGCGCCGGGCGTCGAGATTCTCGATCCCCGTTGCACGCACAAAACCTATCCGGAATTCTTCGCCGATTTCGGGCGACTTTGCGGTGTGAAATACAATGCGTAGCAACTAGATCGCGCGTTGAAACAAAAAAAGGGCGAGTGGCTGAACCACTCGCCCTGGAAAATCTTTCGTAACGATCGGTCGTCTAGCGCGTCGTAACTCCGACCGTTTCCGCGGACTCCATCTTCGCGCGAATGATTCGCGATTCGGCGATCCGCGCTTCGGCTTGTTCAATCAACTCTTGAGCGCGGTCGAGCAGGCGCGTCCCGGAAAGCGAAGTGTTTTCCAGCGGAGCGGCGGCGCTGACGGTCGGAGCCCCTTCGCTGTCCCACGCCACAAACGGCGCACGGCAATGTTGGCAAACGACCTTTTTACCGAGATATTCCACGCGCACATTCAGCTTGCGCCCGCACGTGGGACATTCCTGGACGTAATAAGGTTTGGCTTGAGGCATTGCGGGTACTCCTTCCGCGGACAAAATCCTTTGGGAAACGTCTCTTATCGTACTCATTCCTTCCATCCGTTTTCAACCAATTCCACCCCTGTTAAGCGAAATTTAACGTTCTTCACCGCCGGCTAACCGCGACCGAATGTCGGAGGAAAGGCAAGCGGTTTTGTAGGGGATCGGAACGCTCGGCAATCAGAATGCCGACGCTCCACCCATTAAGAGCAAAAGCAGATCGCTTGGTTCGCTCCTGCCGCGAATAAAGCAAAATCGGCGAAAGCGTAACCGGCGGATTAAACCTTAACGTGGGCGTTGGCCGCGAATTCAAACGCTGCTGACGATTCGAATTCGCTCAACTTGGTTGGCCGCCATCCATTCGAGCCATGCTTCTTGCTCTTCCGACAGTTCGATCTCCGCTTGGCTTCCGCTGTCTAGCGGCGACACTAGCCGGAACACGCCGTCGTCGAGCCAGGTCGTAATGTCCGCGGCATGGATCCGATATTCGCCCGCCGGCAGATCGGCTTCCTCCCCACACGGCAGGCTCATAAAGTAGGCGACTTCCGTCCGAAATCGATCCGGCATCGCAAACGGCGGCAGGTCCGGACGATCAACGGCAACTACGGAAATGGACATCAGGGAGCCTGGGTGGAAGCGGAGCCGCGTAAGTAGCACCGCTCAGGCTACCGCACACGGAGCCTGCCGCCAATATGCCGAGGGAATCGGTCGGGCGGGCGGCCCCGGGGGGGGACGGGCCAGGCAAGACGGCCGCGACCGTCAAATCGCGAGGTATCCTTGCCCTAGAGACCGGCCCGTTCGGTCGATGAATTCCTAGGTACTTAGCGAGCACGACGGACCAGTCCCGACGACTGGTCGATCCGCGTGTATCTCGACGATGAACTCAACGCTGCGCATCCGCCTGCTCGTCGCTACGATCATGGCCGCATTGCTTTTCACGGGCAGCGACGTCGGCGCCGCCGAGCGTGCCGTTCCGCTGCCGGCAATGAACGACGTGGCGGCGGCGGTATCCAAGCACCTGTCTCACACGCGCGATTATCAAGCGGGCGACCTCATCACGCGACTGGAAATCGACGGTGCGCTAGAAGCCGCCGCGAAACAGACCGGCTGGCGACTGACGGCGAAGCAACACGACGAACTCGTCGCGCGCGGCGTCGAAGATCGCTCGTTTTTGGCCAAACAACTGACGTCGAAATCCGGGCGCGCGTTCTCGCGGCACATCGCCAAATTTCAACTCGGTTACGACCAACTCGACCGACTCTCGCACATGCCGCAAGGTCGCAGCACCATCGAGCGCCTCGTTCGCGGGCCGGACGGCTGGAAACTGCTCGAATACATGGCCAAGGCGCCCGGCGGACACGAGCTCAATCGGATGTTGAGCGAAACGCCGCGCGGCGGCAATTTCGAAAAAGCGACCGGCCGCATTTACACGGAGATGGAACTCGTCGGCGCGCTCGACAAGTTGCACAAGGCCGCGGCCGCGGGCTCAACCAAGAAGCCGTCGCGATAGGTTCGTCGCGCGCTACCGCACGATGCCGACCGAGTTCAGCACCACGGTCTGCACCGGCAGTTTGTCAAAGCCTTTCACCGAGGCGGTCCGGACTTGTGCGATTTTTTCTAGGACGTCGAGGCCCTGAACCACTTCACCGAAGACGCAATAGCCCGCGTCTTCCGGTCGATCCCCCTTACGGTCGAGCGCCGGGTTGTCGGCCAGATTGAAGAAGAATTGCGACGTCGCGCTGTTCGGGTCGGCGGCGTTGCGAGCCATGGCGATCGTGCCGCGCAGGTTCTTCAAGCCGTTTTGGGCTTCATTCGCGATCGGATATCGCACCGGCTTGGTGACCAGCTTCTCCGTATAGGTACCGCCGAGCAACACATAGCCGGTATCAATCTGATGGAAGATCGTGCCGTCGTAGTGGCGCGTCAGGGCATAATCGACGAAGTTCGACACCGTGCGCGGCGCGGCTTTTTGGTTGAGCTTGACCACGATGTCGCCGAGCGAGGTATGCATCGTGACGACCGGGTCGGGAAGTTCGGCCGTCGCGGCGGGGCGCGGCCGCGGCAGCGCCGCGGTCGACGGCGCGCCGGCAGTTGCGCCGGCGCCTTGCGTGGCTGAAACGGCGGCGGCATCCGGCGTCGCGTCTTGGCCGCATCCGGCGACGACCGACAACGAACCGGCGATCAAACAAATCAGTCCAGTGCGAGCCGACATCCCGAGCTCCTTTGCGGCGATTCCTTGCCGTGACACGTGCGTCCCGTTCGTCGAGGAAAACGACCTCTGGGAGGACGCCGTTTCGCCGGTATCTTGCTCTGCGTTGGGAGTTCCGGCAAGCTCAGTTCCCGCCGTAACCGGCCGCCCGGCGTATCCTAGTTATCATCGGGGCCGTTCTCGCGTTTTCCGCCTCCGCAGGGGCCGGGGGTTTCCGCATCGACGCAGGCCTCTATAATGGCTTGTGAAAGGATTCACAATCACCGCACCCATTGCCGGCACATTGGCCATGACCACCGAGCGCCCCATCCGAGTCGGCGCGGTTAGTTATCTGAATACGAAGCCGTTGATTCACGACTTTCAACGGCTGGCCCCGCATGCGCAGCTTGTGCTCGACTACCCGAGCCGGCTGGCCGACTCTTTGACGCGCGGCGAACTCGACGTCGCCCTGATTCCGTCGATCGAGTTTTTCCAAGACCCTTCCTATACCATCGTTTCCAACGCCTGTATCGCCTGCCGCGGTCCGGTGCTTTCGGTCAAGCTCTTCAGCCGCGTGCCCGCCGCCGAGATTCGCAGCCTCGCACTCGATGAAGGCTCGCGCACGAGCGTGGCGCTCACCCGCGTGCTGCTCAAGCAACGTTTCGGCATCGAACCTAGGCTGGAGCCACTGGCGGTCGAGCAGACACTGGCCGATACCAAGGCCGACGCCGTGCTTTTGATCGGCGACCGCGCGATCCACTCCCCCATCGGCACATTTGCCGAAGTTTGGGACCTTGGCGACGAGTGGTGTCGCTGGGCCGAGCGACCGTTTGTGTTTGCCATGTGGACGGCTCGGGCCGGCACCGACCTTTGCGGTATTGAGCAAGCCTTGGAAAAGGCGCGAGATGCCGGAGTGGCCGCGCTTCCGCAGATCGCCGAGCGGGAAGCTCCGCTCTTAGGTCTGACGCAGCCGGAGTGTCTGGCCTACTTACGAGACAATCTCTATTTCTATCTCGGGCCGCGCGAACGGAGCGGGCTCGCGATGTTCCACCAATTGGCGCAGCAGATGCAACTTGCTCCGCCGGGAGTCGATGTTGGTAGCCTCCATCTCGAAGGTTCTAGCTAAAGCCGTCGGCGGCGAGCGTCTGACGCCCGACGAAGGCTTGTCGCTCTTGGAAAGCCACGACCTCACGGCCATCGGTCACGCGGCTGATCTCGTCGCGCGCCGGCTTCATCCCGAGAGCTACCGCACCTACAACATCGATCGCAACGTCAACTACACCAACGTGTGCAGCGCCGTCTGCGATTTCTGCGCGTTCTATCGCAAGCCGAAGCATCCTGAAGGGTACGTACTCGACAAAGAGACGATCTACCAAAAGATCGAAGAGACGATCGCGCTCGGCGGCGACCAAATCTTGATGCAAGGGGGCATGAATCCCGAATTGCCGCTGGAATGGTATGAAGACATGCTGAGCAGCCTGAAGGCGCGCTATCCGCAGGTGAACCTGCACGCCTTCTCGCCGCCGGAAATCTACGCGCTGCACAAACTTGCGAAGCTACCGATTCGCACGATTCTCGAACGTTTGAAAGCGGCCGGTCTCGGCAGCTTGCCCGGCGGCGGCGGCGAGATTCTCGTCGATCGCGTCCGTAAGGAAATCACCCGCGGCAAGGCGCTGACCGATCAGTGGCTCGAGGTCTGCCGCGTGTGGCACGAACTCGGCGGCATCGGCTCGGCCACGATGATGTTCGGCCATGTGGAAACGCTCGCCGAACGGATCGAGCATCTTGAACGCCTGCGCCAGTTGCAGGACGAAACTGCCGGTTTTACGGCCTTTATCTGCTGGACGTTCCAGCCGGAAAATACCGATCTTGCCGAGGTTCCGAAGCACGGCGCTTTTGACTATTTGAAGACGCAGGCCGTCGCCCGGCTCTACCTCAACAACTTCCGCAACATCCAGTCGAGCTGGGTGACCCAAGGCCTGAAAGTCGGTCAATTGGGGCTGCTTTACGGGGCCAACGACATGGGCAGCCTGATGATCGAGGAAAACGTCGTGGCCTCGGCCGGCACCGTGCATCATCTGACGCTCACGCAAATCAAAGACGCCATTCGTGAACTCGGCTTTGAACCGCGCCGCCGAAACGTCTTCTACGAACTAATCGACACACCCGGCGAACCGGTAGGCGCGGCCGGGTAAGTGTGACGAAATAAGCTACACTCAAATGGGCCTCGTGCACTCCGGCACGAACTCCCGCTTGATCCTCATACGTAGCACCGTCCGATTATTTCTTGCGACCGGCGTCATCCTGACGTCGAGCGCATGAATCGTCGTCGTTGCGGAGTTCGGCCCGTCGATGATTCACGTTCGCGGTCTCGCCAAAGAATATGCCGATCTGAAACGCGGTAAGTTCGCCGCGTTGGCCGGCATTTCATTCGACGCGTTTCCCGGGGAGATCTACGGCATCCTCGGCCCGAACGGCGCGGGCAAGACCACGGCTCTGCGAATCATCAGCACCGTACTGCGCCCCACCGACGGCACGGCCACGGTCAACGGCTTCGACGTCCTCACGCAAGCCTCGCAAGTACGGCATCAAATCGGCTTCATGTCGGCCAACACGGGCGTCTACGACCGCATGACGGCCTGGGAAATGGTCGAATTCTTCGGCAAGCTCTACGGCCTGAGCGACGAACTTCTTCGCTCGCGGATGGAAGACCTCTTCACGCGACTGAAGATGAACGACATTCGCGACCAGCTCGGTGCGAAGATGTCGACCGGTATGAAGCAGAAGGTATCCATCGCCCGCGCGCTGGTGCATGATCCGCCGATCTTGATCTTCGACGAAGCGACGTCGGGACTCGACGTGTTGGTGGCCCGCGCGCTGTTGAACACCGTCGCCGAGCTGCGCGACCAAGGCAAATGCGTGGTCTTCAGCACGCACATCATGCGCGAGGCGGAAAAGCTTTGTAACCGCCTGGCCATCATGTATCGCGGCCACATCTTGGCCGAAGGAACGTTGGAAGAACTGCGCGAAAAACATCGCGAGAACGACTTGGAGGAACTCTTCTTCCGCCTGATTTCCGACCACGAGCGATTGCGCGCCGAGGCCGGCAATGTCGCCGACGATGCGGCCGCGGCCGTCCAAGATATTCAGGCCAGCGTGAAATCATGACGTGGCAAAACGTTCGCCGAATTCTCGTCCGCGAAGTGCGCGACCAAATGCGCGACCGCCGGACGCTGTTCATGATTTTCGTGCTGCCGCTGATGCTCTATCCGTTGCTCGGCATGAGCCTGATGCAGGTCACCCAGTTTATCCGCGAGCAGCCGACGAAAGTGCTGCTCATCGGATTTCAAGAACCCCGCGACTTTCCAAAGCTTGTGCGCAGCGACGCCGACGGCACGCAGCACTTTGCCGACGAACTCTTTTCGGACGTCCAGAGCGTGCGTTTGCTGACGTTGGATATTCGCGCGGCCGGCGCAACTCCGGAGGAGGTCCGCGCGGAAGCAAAGAAACTCGTGCAAGATGGCGAGTATGCGGCAGTTCTTTATTTCCCGCCGGACTTCAATGACAAGCTGTTCGACTTCCGGAAGCAACTGAGCCGGGTCGACGAATCGAAGCCGCAGGCGAGCAACGAGAAAGATCAGCCGAGGGTGCCGAGTCCGGAGGTGTTTTACAATACGGCCAAGGAGAAGTCGCAACTGGCCTATCGCCGCTTGCGCGACGCGCTCGACCAATGGAGCGATGCCATCGGCCGCACCAACTTGGCCAGCCGCAATTTGCCGGAAACCACGGCCCGACCGTTTGAGTTCCAGAACGAAGACGTGGCGGAGCAAAGCCAACGCGAGGCGGCGCTTTGGAGCAAAATCCTGCCGTTTTTGCTGCTTATCTGGGCGCTGACCGGAGCGTTCTATCCGGCGGTCGATCTTTGCGCGGGCGAAAAGGAACGCGGCACTCTGGAGACGCTGTTGAGCAGCCCCGCCGAGCGCGGCGAAATCGTCTGGGGAAAGCTATTGACGGTAATGCTCTTCAGCGTCGTCACGGCCGTGCTCAATATCTTGAGCATGGGAATCACCGGCGCGTTCGCCCTGAGCAAGATCGACAGCTTCGGCGCGCCGCCGCCGCTGGCGCCGATCTGGCTGTTTCTCGCGCTGTTGCCGATGTCCGCCATGTTCAGCGCCTTATGCATTGCCTTGGCGTCGATCGCGAAAAGCACCAAGGAAGGTCAGTACTATTTGATGCCGCTCGTCCTTGTGACGATGCCGCTGGTAATTCTGCCGATGGCTCCGGGCGTGGAACTGAATCTCGGCATGAGCCTGATTCCGGTGAGCGGCGTGGTGCTGCTGCTTAAGATGATGCTGGAAGGGCAATACTGGGAAGTGTTGCGTTACATTTTGCCGGTCACCGTCGTGACCGGCGTCTGTTGCCTGTTGGCCATTCGTTGGGCCGTCGATCAATTCAATTCTGAAAACGTGCTCTTCCGCGAAAGCGAACGAGGCGGCTTGGGAGTTTGGTTCCGCCATCTGCTGCGCGATCGCGAGGACACGCCGAGCATCGCCGGGTCCGTATTCTGCGGAGCGTTGATCCTCACGACGTATTTCTTCATGAGCTTCGCCATGAAGCCGCCGACGAACTATGACGAGTTCCTACGGCATGCGCTCGTGACGCAGATCGCCGTGATTTTGATGCCGGCGCTGCTCATGACGGCAATCTCCGTCCGTAGTCCGCGGCAGACGCTGCTCTTGCGAGGCTCGCACTGGGCCGCCGTTCCGGCGGCCGCGCTCTTGGCGTTGGCGTTGCATCCGACGGCGCTATTGATCAACTACTTGTTGCAGACGCTCTACCCGGTGAATCCGGAATTGCTCAAGATGAGCGGCATCATGGACGGAGGCAATCCGTATCTACTCGCCGCCGTGCTCTCGCTGACCCCCGCGATCTGCGAAGAGCTCGCATTTCGAGGGTTCATTCTTTCGGGCTTCCGCCGCGTGGGCAACACTTGGCGCGCGATCTTTCTTACGTCGCTCTTTTTCGGGCTAAGCCACGCGAGCATCATGCAACAGGCGATTTCGGCCGGCTTGCTCGGGCTCGTGATCGGCTACGTTGCCGTGCAAACCGGCAGCATTTTCCCCGGCATGGCGTTTCACGCCACGCACAATGCCGCGGCCGTATTGCTCACAAGCTGGGTCGCGGAACATATCGTGCCCGACAAGCATTGGAAGTGGATCGCCGACGTCAATCCGCCCGGCTACGTCGGCATCGGTTACAATCCGCTGATTATCGCAGGCGGCATCGTCGTCGCCGGGGCGATCCTTCGCTGGTTCTCGCGGCTGCCGCATCCGCTCTCCTATGAAGAAGAGTTGCAGGAAGCGATACGCGAACGGAGCGAGCCGGCGCCGGCGTAAGGCGGGCCGAGCGCCGCGCCGACAACCTACTCCATCCGTGAAAACAGTCGCCGAGCGTTCGCAGTGGTTTGCGCAGCGAACTGTTCAAGCGGCGTCCCTCGAACTTCGGCGAGAACCTTTGCCGTATGCACGATATTGGCCGGCTCGTTCCGCTTACCGCGCAGCGGTTGCGGCGAGAGGTACGGACTGTCCGTCTCAATCAAAATTCGATCTCCGGGCACGCTCGCGGCCGTGCGGCGAACGTCGTCCGATTTCTTGAACGTCGCCATGCCGGCAAAGCTGATGTAGAGACCGAGTTCGACGCAGCGCGCCGCCGCCTCGGGGCCGCACGTAAACGAATGCATCACGCCGGTGAGAAGGCCGTGCAACGCGGCGTCTTCCAGCATCGCCATGACGTCGGCTTCGCAATCGCGCAGGTGGACGATGAACGGCAGTCCCGTGCGGCGCGAGAGTTCGAGGTGACGGGCGAAGTACTCTTGCTGAAGTTCGAACGGGGCGTAGTCCCAGTGGCGATCGAGGCCCGTTTCCCCGAGCGCCACCACGCGCGGCTCGCCGACCAAAGCTTCGATGCGATCCCAATCGCCGGACTTTGCCTCGTGCGTATAGTTAGGATGAATGCCGACCGCCGCGTAGCAACCGGGCCGCGAGGCGATGTTGCGAACGATATTCTCACTGCTCGCCGCCGTGACGGCGACGCACACGAGCGATTCGACGCCTGCGGCTTGAGCTCGAGCAATGACGTCGTCGAGGTCGGTTTGGAATTCGTCCTGATCGAGATGGCAGTGCGTGTCGATCATTTTCAGCGCGAGATCCCGGACCTTCGCGAATTCGCTCGAAACCGGGCCGCACACGCGGACGCAAGTTCGTTAGGCAGGCTGCTTTGCGGCGAGCGCCGTGAGGATTTCCAGATGAGCCTTGGCGGCGCCCAGCGCCTCTTGGGCTAGGGCTTTGGCGTCCGCATCATCACCGAGCGCAATTACGATCCGGCGCATCTGGTCCATATCGCGTTTCAGCAATTCGATGATCTCGACCAACATGTAGTCGAGCGAGAGGAAGTTCGTATCCGTGAACTCCATCGAATAAGACGTGTGCTCGACCGCGCCGGCCCGATCGAGAATCGCCGTGGCGATGCGGCTGCAGGTCGCGGTGTAATCAGATACCAAATGCTTGAGTGCTTTTGCGAGCTCGTCGTCGTGAGCGTCGGAACCGCGCCACATGCCGGCATCGGCCAAGTACATGGGCAACGAGCGGTAGTGGATGGCCAGCAACCGATTGAGATGAGAAACGACGTCCGCCATAGCAACGCTCGCAGCCTCAAGAAACGCGACGATGAAACACAACAGCTACTAGATGAGCCCGCCGGCGGCCGCCTGCGCCCAACGAAGCAACGTATCGAACCAAATGCCGAGCAGCAAAACCGGGAGCGTCACGAGCGCCACGTACACGCCTTCGACGGAAATCATCGAGAAGCTCACGGGAGCCCGATGTTCCGGCTCCGGGTCAATCGTCATCGCCTTCACGACACGGAGGTAGTAGAACAGGCTGATGGCCGTGTTGAGGCCGCCGATGACGAGTAAGGCAAACATTTCCGCTTTCACCAAAGCACCGAAGGCGAAAAACTTTGCGGCAAAACCGGCCAGCGGCGGCAACCCGACGAGGCTGATCAGGACCGTGGCCATGCAGATCACCAAGCCCGGCGAACGCTTGATCAGGCCGGCGTAGTCGGCGATTTCTTCGCTGCGGAGCGTGTTGCGGAGGAACGCGATGATTGCGAACGCCGAGAGGTTCATAAAGAGATACGTGCCGACGTAGAAGCAGACGGCCGCGACCGCTTCCTGCGAACCGGCCGAGTCGGAGCCCGACATCGCCACGGCGGCGGCCACCGGCATCATCATGTAGCCGGCGTGCGCGATGGTGGAATACGCCAAGAGACGCTTGATGTTCGTCTGCCCGTAAGCGGCCAAGTTGCCGAAGGTGCAAGTCACGGCGGCCAGCAGCGCGATGAGGCCGGCGATAAACTTGCGAGCCTTCGTCAGATTGTCGCCGCCGGCGACGATGCTATGGGCCGCGTGCCCGTGGTCGTGGTCATGCGCGAGTTCGCCCGGGGCGTGATTGTGACCGTCGTGCTCGTGATGTGCGTGGGCCGGTTCGTCATCGTCGGGCGAGACGACCGTCGGACCCTTGGGTCCGGCGACCAACTGGAACGGCGCGGCTTCGGCTGCTGCGGCGGCGGCCGGCAGCGGAATCGGCGGTTCGCCGTGCGCCGGGGCCGGAGCGTGCGAGAAGCCGAGGGCGACACGAACCAAGAGCGCCATGGCTCCGGCCTTCGAGGCGACGGAGAGAAACGCGTTGACTTCGGCGCAGGCGCCTTCGAAGACGTCGGGCGCCCAGAAGTGGAACGGCACGGCGGAGAGCTTAAAGGCCAAGCCGACGGCGACCATCAGCGTGCCCGTCATGAGCACCAGTTGCCGATCGGCGAACTGCTCCGGCGAAAGCGACGCGAGTTGCGCGGCCATCGTCGGAATATGGGCCGAACCGAGAGCTCCAGCCAACAAGCTGATGCCGTAAAGCATCACGCCCGCGGCTCCGGCGCCGTAAACGGCGTACTTCAAAGCGGCTTCACCGGCGGTCCGGCGGCCCTTGAGGATGCCGGCCAAGGCATACGACGGCACGCTCGCCATTTCGACGCCGAGAAATACCGTGAGCATGTGATTGGCCGAGGCCATGACGCACATACCCAGCAAACCGCCGAGCACGAGCGTGTAGAAATCCGGGCTGTCTTCGCGATCGGGAATGCCGGACAGCGTGGTGAAGACCAAGAACAATACGGCGAACAACATCAACACGCTGCGGAAGTAAATCGTGAACGTGTCGAAGATGAGCAGACCGTCGAAAATCGGCGTGCCGTGGAGGTCGACATCGCCTTGCAGATAGTGCCAGGGAGCGGCAAGCCAAAGCGCCGTCACGGCGCCGGGCAGCGCAATGCAGAACGAATTGATCTTCCGCCCGAAGCCCGGCATGCGGACTAAAAGCATGGCGACGATCGTCGCGCAGATCGCCAATTCGGGAGCGAACGCCGGCAGCGATACGTCGAGCGTATCGACACGGAAGCGTTCGATGAGCTGGTAGAAATTCATCGTTACCGGGAGTTTCGTTTCAGGCTGGGTTCTGTCAGGCGACCGCGGCTAGGAAAACACGGAGACTATCGGGCGGAAACATGGTCCGCCGCCGGGCGGGCTTGTCGCGCGTCGTTCGCAGGCGCTGCGGCGGCGTGCTTCGCCGCGGCTTCGGCTGCTTTCGCCTCCTTGGCCCGAGCGGCCTGCAAGCGGGGCTCTTTTACGTTTTGGGTCCAAGTCGCAAGTTGCTCGACGCTGTGGGTCACCGTCGGTTCCATGTACTTGAAGACTAAGTTCGGGTTCACGCCGAAGAGCACGGCAAACGCCACGAGCGGCGCGGCGATGAGCTTCTCGCGCAGATCGACGTCGTGCAGATGGTCGCCGTGCGGGCCCTTGTATTCGGGTCCGAGGTAAACGCGTTGCAACGTCCACAAGATGTACGCCGCGGTGAGCACGACGACCGCCGCCGAGATCACGGCCAGCGTTTTGCTGTAGTTCCACACGCTGAGCGTGACGAAGACTTCGCCGATGAACCCGCAGAGCCCCGGCAAACCAAGGCCGGCGAAGAACACGACGTACGCCAAACCGCTGTAGACCGGCATGCGAGCGAACAGCCCGCCGAATTCGTCGAGGTTGCGATGGTGGACGCGGTCGTAGACGACGCCCACCATAAAGAACATGCCGGCCGAGCTGATGCCGTGAGCGATCATTTGGAACATCGCGCCGTTCCAACCTTGGGCCATGTAGGCGGCGTTGTAGCCGTTGCCCGCCGACATGCTCCAGACGCCGATGCCGAGCACGACGTAGCCCATGTGGCTCACGGAGCTGTAGGCCACGAGACGCTTGAAGTCCTTCTGAGCCAACGCGGCGAAGGCGCCGTAAACCATGCTGACGACGCCGAGTCCGCAGACGAACCAGGCGAGGTCGTAGCCGGCGTCGGGGCAAATCGGATAGCAGATGCGAATGATGCCGTAGCCGCCCATCTTCAGAAGCACGCCGGCGAGGATCATCGAGATCGGCGTCGGCGCTTCCACGTGCGCGTCGGGCAACCAAGTATGCACCGGCACGCTCGGCACCTTCACCGCAAAGCCGATGAAGAGCAGCAGGAACGACCACCATTGGATCGACTTGCCGAAGAGAATCTCGCGATCGAACTGATCGGTGGTTTGGCCGAGTGATTGCAGGGCCACGATGTTGAAAGTGTGGACCGCGTCCTTTTCCGACTTGATTGCGTCGACCGACTTGGCGTCGCCGGGGGCGACGATGCGGGCAGTTTCCAATTGCGCGGGCGTCAGCTTGCGCACGTCGCTATTGAAGTAGAGCATCAGGATGGCGATGAGCATCAGCACGCTGCCGAGCAACGTGTAAAGGAAGAACTTGATCGCCGCGTATTCGCGCCGCGGACCGCCCCACACGCCGATGAGGAAATACATCGGCAGCAGCATCACTTCCCAGAACACGTAGAACAGGAAGAAGTCGAGCGCCATGAAGACGCCGAGCATGCCGGTTTCCAGCAGGAGGAACAGGATGCAGTAGGCCTTCACATGCTTCTGGATCGGCCAGCTCGCGCCCATCGCCACCATGCTGGTGAACGAGGTGAGGACGACGAGGGGTAGGCTGATGCCGTCGAGCCCCATGAAGTAGTAGATATTGAACGACGGGATCCAATCGACGGAGAACGCGCTTTGCAGGGCCGCCTCGCCGGCCTTAAATCGCGCCGCATCGCCCCCCATGAGCATCGACACGGTCATCGCGAACACGGCGACCGTGATCGCCAGCGACGCGAGCTTGATGGCGTCGGGCTTGTCCTTCGGGAAGAACGCCAAGAGCAGCGCCCCGAGAGCGGGCAGGAACACCGTGAGGCTTAGGAAAGCGACGTCTTGCATAACGAACTTCTTCGGGTTGGGTAATAACTTGCTTTGTGTCGTACGAGCGTCGTGAGGCGACGCATGAATGCGAACTTACGGTGCGAAGGTCATTCGGCGGCGAGGGCCCATTGCATGATGACGGTGAGCGCCACGGTGCCGACGACGATGAACATGACGTACTGGCGGAGCTTTCCGGTTTGCACCGCCTTGAGCGAGCGTCCGGCCGAGTAGGTCCAATTGCCGACGACGTTTACGAATCCGTCGACCACGTAGCGGTCGATCAAGTCGTCGAATTTCGAGAGCGATTTCACGCCGACGGCGAGCTTGTCGATCAAGACGTCGATCAGGTTCTTGTCGATCTTGGAAATGATCGAGGAAACGAAAAACAGCGGCTTGATGAAGATGAAGGCATAGAGTTCGTCGAAGTACCACTTGTTCACGAGGAAGTGATAGATCGGGTTGAATTGCCGTTTGACGTCGGCCGCATCGAGCTTACGCAGGCCGTAGAACAGCGTGGCCAGCAGGAAGCCGCCTGCGGCCGTCGCAGAAGCGATCAGCGTCGCGACGAGGTGCACCGAAGGAGCGTGGCTCAAATGCTCGGACGGATACGACAGGGCCGGCAGCAGCACGCCGACGCCGACTTCGCCGGCCGGGCGGGCCTGCTCAAGCAGGTTCGTGAGCGAGAGGCCGAAGAACGGCATCGTCCAACCGACCCCCACGGCGAATACCGATAGAATCACCAGCGGCACGTACATCACCTTCGGCGATTCGTGGGCGTGGTCGTAAACGTGATGATCGCGGGGCTTGCCCGAGAACGTCATGTACCAGAGACGGAACATGTAGAACGCGGTCATCGCGGCGCCGCCTGCGAAACCGTAGAGCAGAATTCCGTGAGCCGGATTCTGTTTTGCGAACATCACGGCCTGAGCGACGATTGCGTCCTTCGAATAGAAGCCGGAGAAGAGGGGCGTGCCGATGATCGCCAAGCAGCCGACGAGCATCGTGTAGGCGGTCCACGGCATTTTCTTGCGCAGCCCGCCCATGCGGAACATGTCGTTCGTATGGCAGGCGTGGATCACGGAGCCGGAGCACATGAAGAGCAAGCTCTTGAAGAAGGCGTGCGTAATCAGGTGAAACAAGCCGGCCGCCCAACCGCCGATGCCGAGCGCGAGCATCATGTAGCCGAGCTGACTAACTGTGCTGTACGCCAAGACGCGTTTGATGTCGGAGGCGGTGATGGCGATCGTGGCGGCGATGAAGAGCGTGATCAGGCCGATGTAGGCGATAACGAGCAGCACTTCCGGCGTGAACATCGGATAGAACCGGCCGACGAGATAAACGCCGGCGGCGACCATCGTCGCGGAGTGCACGAGCGCGGAAACCGGCGTGGGGCCTTCCATAGCGTCGGGCAACCAAACGTGCAGCGGAAACTGGGCGCTCTTGCCGACGCAGCCGCAGAAAATGCCGAGGCCCGCAATGACGAGGAGCCAGTAGCCGAGCTTTTCGGAACGCCACGTTTCGATTTGCTTCGCCGTCGG
>CAZWDN010000042.1:0-23214 GCA_964633125.1 uncultured Pirellula sp.
ATTCCTCCGCCGTGATCGCATCCCGATTCCCGACGCTCCTCGCCGAATTGCGACGTGCCTTGGGCGACGACAATCTGCTGGCGAACCACGCGGAAATGGTTGTTTATGAATGCGACGGTTTTACGATCGAGAAAAACTGCCCCGACGTCGTCTGCTTCCCGCGCAGCACGGCCGATGTGCAAACGATCGTCCGTCTGTGCAACGAGTTCGACGTCCCCTACTTGCCCCGCGGCGCCGGAACCAGCCTTGCCGGCGGTTGCTTGCCGGTCGACGGCGGGGTGTTGATCGTTTTCACGCGGATGAAGGCGATTGAAGAAATCAATCTCCGTGATCGCTACGCCGTCGTGCAGCCGGGCGTCGTCAACGTCTGGCTAACCAACGCTCTCAAAGGCACCGGCTTTCATTACGCGCCCGACCCGTCGAGCCAGGGGGCCTGCACCATCGGCGGCAACGTCGCCACGAATTCCGGCGGGCCGCACACGCTGAAGTACGGCGTCACCGTCAATCACGTGCTCGGGGTCGAAGCCGTACTCACCGACGGTTCGATCGTCCGCTTCGGCGGCCCGGCCGAAGACTACGTCGGCCCCGATTTGGTCGGTCTGCTCGTCGGCAGCGAGGGGACGTTGGTCGTCGTCACCAAGGTTTGGGTACGCCTCACGCGCGATCCGCAAGGCTACCGTACGATGCTCGCGATCTTCGATTCCGTCGACGCGGCGACGCAAGCCATCAGCGCCATCATCGGCCAAGGCATTATTCCGGCGGCGCTCGAGATGATGGATCAAGGAATCCTCATCGCGCTGGAGCAAGCCTTTCACTTCGGTTTTCCGCTCGATGCCCAAGCGATTTTGCTCATCGAGCTCGACGGTCTCGAAGCCGGCCTCGACGAACAGCGCGACCGTGTAGTCGCCTTATGCGAAACGGCCGGCGCCAAAGAAGTCCGCCGGGCCGACGATCCGAAAGAGCGGCTCAAGCTCTGGAAATGCCGTAAGCAGGCGTTCGGCGCCATTGGTCGCTTGAGCCCCAGCTATTGCACGCAAGACGGCGTGGTGCCGCGCACGAAGCTGCCGCATATTTTTCGCGTCATCACGGAGATCGCTGCCAAGTACGGCGTACGCATCGTCAACGTGTTCCACGCCGGCGACGGCAATATCCACCCGATCGTGCTGTTCGACGAACGCGAGCCGGCTCAAGTGAAGGCCGCCCTGGATGCGAGCGGCGAAATCCTCGAAGCCTGCATCGCGTGCGGCGGCAGCGTCACGGGCGAGCACGGCATCGGCGTCGAAAAAATTCCGTTCATGGCCAAGCTGTTTCAACCGGGCGACTTGGAAGTGATGCAGCGCGTTCGCGAGTGCTTTAATTCCGAACATCGCCTGAGCCCCGGTAAGATGTTGCCGACGGCCGGCGGGTGCGGCATGGAACACAAACCGAAAGCGTCCCCCGCGATGGATCGCACGCACCCCGGTCGCCGCGCCGCTCTCTAACCACCCTGAATCCGCACCGCATGCTTGCCCAGGCCTCGAAAATACTACCGCTCAGCGAAACGTGCGCTCCCGCCGCGCAAGCCGAACTCGCCGAGCAGGTGCAAACCTGCTTTCGCGCCGGCACGCCCATGTATCCGCTCGGCGGCGGCACCGCGCTGCACTGTGCGCCGATCGGCAAACGCCCGGGCCGCGGCATTGCGACGACCGCGCTCCACCGTTTGGTCGACTACCCGGCACGCGACATGACGATCACCGTCGAAGCCGGCATGACCGTCGGTGCATTGCAGCAAACCTTGGCCGCCGAGAATCAATTCCTGCCGCTCGATGTGCCGCAAGCCGGCGACGCGACCATCGGCGGCGTGGTGGCGATGAACGTCGCCGGCCCGCGCCGTTACGGTTACGGTTCCATCCGTGATTACGTCATCGGCATCTCCGCAGTCGACGGGCGCGGCACGGCGTTCAGCGCCGGCGGCCGCGTGGTAAAGAACGTGGCCGGCTACGATTTTTGCAAGCTGCTGGTCGGGTCGCTGGGGACGCTGGCCATCGTCACGCAGGTGACGCTCAAGGTAAAGCCGCGCCCCGCCGCGGCCGCCTATCTCGTGCACGGCCTCGCGTCACTCGAACAAGCGGAGACGCTGGCGATTGCCGTGGCCGGTTCGCGTGCGACGCCCGTTTCCGTGAACCTGCTGACGGGGGCCGTCTGGAACGACGTTCCCGAGTTGGAATTGCCCGGCGCGGCGCCGGCGGCCCGCTTCGTCGTCGGTCTGGAAGGAACCGGCGCCGAGGTGGAGTGGATGCTCGCAACGCTTAAAGGCGAATGGCAAACGGCGGGCTTCGCCGTGCCGCGGACCGTGAGCGAGCCGGAAGCGTACGCGTCACTGCGCGATCGCCTGACCGAGTTCGGCTGCGACGACGCCGGCGGCGTCGCGGTAAAGTCGAAGCCGCCGGTCGTGCTCAAGCTGACCGTGCGTCCCAGTTCGGTCGTCGCTGTGGCGGCCGAAGTGCAACGCTTGTTCCCTGCGGCAAGCGTTTTGGCCCAGGCCAGCGGCGGTACTGTGCTTGTGCGGCTCTACGGCGAACTCCCGGCCTACGAATTGGCCTCGCCGCTCCTGCAAGTGCTCCATCCGCTGGCGACGCGCCTCGGCGGCCAATGCAGCGTATGGAGTTCTCCGTTTGCCGGCGAGCTGACCCGTTCGGTCTGTTGGGGCCCCGCACGCGAAAGCGATGCGATGCTAAGTCGCGTCAAGCAGACATTTGATCCGAAGGGATTGCTGAATCCCGATCGATTTATTTTTGGATAAGGCCGCGACGTGAAAAGCCCCGCCGCACATACGACGATGGAGAATCCGCCGCACTACGATGCGCCGCGCGGACACGCCGCGCCCGCCGGTTCGGCGACTCCGCTTGCCCCGGGCGCGAACCCCGGCGCGGGGATCGACTATGGGCTGTTTCTCGATTGCGTCCATTGCGGGCTCTGCACCGCTTCCTGCCCGACGTACGTCGTCACCGGCAACGAGAACGACAGTCCGCGCGGTCGGATCTACCTCATGCGCGGCGTGACCGACGGCCGCCTGCCGCTCGCCGATCAAGTGCGCGGGCACTTGGAACTGTGCCTCGATTGCCGGGCCTGCGAAACGGCGTGCCCTTCCGGCGTGCAGTACGGCAAGTTGATTGAGCCGTTCCGCGTGGCGATGGACCACGTGGCCGAAGGGCCGCGGCCGCAGGACGATTGGTTTCACAAGTACGTTCTCTTCGGACTGTTTCCTTATCCGAAGCGACTCCGTTGGGCGCTCGCGCCGGCCAAGTGGGCTCAACGGCTCGGCGTGATTCGTCTCACGGAAAAGCTCGGGCTGTTGAAGCTGTTGCCGCAGCGGATGCGGCAACTCGTCTACACGTTACCCGAACGCTTTCCGAGCAACCCGCCGCTGCCGGAGTTCTTGCCGGCGATCGGCCGACGTCGGGCTCGTGTCGGGTTGTTCACCGGCTGCGTGAATGACGTCATGTTTCGCCACACCAATTGGGCGACGGCGCGCGTGCTGCAGCAGAACGGTTGCGACGTCATTGTTTCTCGCGAGCAAGCCTGCTGCGGCGCGATTCATTTGCACGCCGGTTCCGCGGAGCCGGCTCGTGAGTTTGCGGATACGAACGTGAAGGCCTTCGCTGACGTGGATCGGGTGATCGTCAACGTCGCCGGCTGCGGCGCGATGATCAAAGACTACGGACATCATTGGCGCGACGCCGATTCCGCCGCGCGCGAATCGCTCGCCGCGAAAACGCGCGACATCAACGAGTTTCTCGACGAACTCGGCATCATCCCGCCCGAAGGCCCGATGAATTTCACGGCCACGTATCACGACGCCTGCCACCTCGGGCATGCGCAGAAAATCAAAGAAGCGCCGCGGAAGTTGCTGGCGAAGATTCCGGGCTTGAAGCTCGTCGACTTGCCGGAAACGGAACTCTGCTGCGGCGCGGCGGGCACCTACAACCTGACGCAGCCGGAAATGTCGGCGGTGCTCAGCAAGCGCAAGCTCGACAACATTCTTTCAACCGGCGCCAAAGCCGTGCTGACCGCCAATACCGGCTGCTTGTTGCAGGTGGCGCGCGAGGCCCGCTTGCGCGGCGAAAAGCTCTGGATTGCGCATCCGATCGACTTGCTCGACATGAGCTACCGAAAAGAAAAACCGCCGGTGTGAGGAGGGGGCGATGTGCCGCCGCCGGGCAAGCCCGCAGCGGCGCAAGTAACGCGGCTACGCGGCGCGAAGTTCCAGGTGTTCGATTTCGAGCCGTGCCAGCGATTCGACCACTTCACCGGCCGATTGGGGCCGCCGCAGCGGCTGCTTGTGCAGCAACGTACGCACCAGCGCGCAGACGTTCTCCGGCAGATCGGCCGCAAGCTCGCGTAGATACGGCGGGTCTTGCGTCAGGTGCGCGTTGACGGTTTCTTCCGGCGTGGCGCCTTGAAACGGCAGCCGGCCCGTCAGCATTTCGAACAGCACGATTCCCAACGAATAGAGGTCGCTGCGGCCGTCGACGCGGTGGCGCGAGCAGGCCGCCTCGGGCGCCAAATACTCGACCGTGCCTGCTACGCAGCGCGCGATCGGGTCCGAATCGTCGCCCGCCGAGCCGGCGTACTCGAGATCGATCAGCACGGCGTGCCCCGTACGCGAGACGATGATGTTCGCGGGCCGCACGTCGGCATGCGTCCAACCGGCGGCGTGAATCGCCTGCAATCCGGCCGCCGACTGTCTGGCCACGCAGAGCGCCAACGCCGGGCTCAATCGGCTGCGACGGGCAAGCAACTGAGCCAGTGATTGGCCGACGAGCTTCGGCATGACGAAGTACCGCGGCGTTTCGCGCAGGTGGGCCGCCAACACGGCGACGACGTGCGGCGAACTCACGCCGCGCCCGGCCGCGGCTTCGCGACAGAATCGCGCCATGCGCGCCGGATCGTCGATTTGCGACTCCAGCAGCTTGACGACGTAACGCGGCGGCTCCGTCGCCTCCGCCGACCACGGCGAGGCGTCGCGCAGGACGACGCCATCGCGCGCATGAAGTACCGCGCCGAGTTTCCAATTGCCGAGACGTTCGACGCTCGCCGGCGGACGCATCGGGGCCTGCTCGTCGAGCGTCGAACTGATTGCGTGCAAGAAAGATTTGACGACGATCGGGCGCATGTGCGGGCGAAAGTTTCTGAAACGCCGGGGGCAAGCCTCAGAAAACTTATCGTCGCCGCGGCCGGTGGCGGGTGAGCCAAACCGCGTGCCGGCTAGGCCTTGCGGACGGCTGTGCCGCGCCGACGCAGGAACTCGTCGAGCATTGCCCCGATGAGCAACGTGAGGCCGATTGCCGTATATTCCAGCTTATCGGAGACGCCGGCAACGAACACCGTGGTCATCAGCACGAACAAGATCGCGGTTCCCAAGACGATGCCGGCAACGGACCCTTCTCCCCCGCGCAGGCTGCATCCTCCGAGCACCGCCCCGGCGATAGCATAGAGCTCGATGAGCGAGCCGGTGCTCGACGGCTGCACGCTGTTGGAATCGGCCAGGAACATAATCGAGAAGAACGCCGCGGTGAGCGAGCACAGGATGTAGGCGAAAATCTTGTAGCGATCGACCCGAATGCCGGAGTAACGGGCCGCCAATTCGTTTGAGCCGATGGCGAAGAGGTAACGCCCGTACGTGCTGCGGTGCAGCAAGACGCCGAATACGACGACCGCGGCGATCAGATACCAGAATTCCACCGGTAGCCCGATGAATTCGAATTTGGAAAAAGCTTTGCGAAACGTTTCATGTTCGGAGCCGAGGCCGGCGTTCGAGTCGTCGCCGTACCAGCGCGCGAGCCCCCGGTAAATGAATAGCCCGCAGAGCGTGACGACGAACGGCTGCAATTTCGCTTTGGTGACGAGTATGCCGTGGATCCAGCCGACGACCGCGCCCAGCCCCAGCACGGCGGCGATGCCCGCGCCCGGCGACCATCCTTGCCGCTGAATGCCGACGGCGAGCACCGTGGCGCTGAGGCCGATGAACGATCCGATCGAAAGATCGATTCCGCCGCTCACGATGAGCACGCCCGCGCCGAGGCTGATGATGCCGTACTGTCCGACGCGTCGGGCCAGGTTGAAATTGTTTTGGCCGATCGCGCGCGGCGGGAGCATCGTCAACAGCGCCCCGTAGAGCACAATGAGTACGAGCAATAGTCCGAGGAGTTTCTTCATGTTGCCGTACCGCCGGTGGCCAGGTGCATAATTGCTTGTTCCGAGAGTTGCTCGCGCGGCAACTCGCCGGCGAGACGTTGTTCGTGCATTACGAGCACGCGATCGCTGACGCCCATGATTTCTTCCAAATCGCTGGAGATCATGAGAATCGCGGTCCCTTGCCCGGCAAGTTGGTCCATCAAAGCGTAGATGTCGGCCTTTGCGCCGACGTCGACGCCGCGCGTCGGCTCGTCGAGAATAAGCAGCTTCGGCGACCGGGCCAGCCATTTGGCGAGCACCACCTTCTGCTGGTTGCCGCCGCTCAAGAGGCCGACGGTCTTTTCCGCGTCGGTCGTGCGCACGGCGAGCCGCGTGCATGATTCGTTCGCCAGCGTCGCTTCGGCGCGCCGATCGACGAGCGCGCAGCGTTGCATCCGCTCCAGCGACGGCAGGCTGATGTTCTCGCGAATGGAGAAGTCGATCACGAGCCCTTGCGCCCGGCGATCTTCCGGCACTAAGGCGACTCCTACCGCGACGGCATCATGCGGCGATTGCGGCGTGATCTCATCTCCGGCGATCTTGATCGTGCCGCTCAGTCGATGCCGCAGGCCGAATAGCGCCTCGGCCGTTTCGGTGCGGCCGGCCCCCATGAGCCCCGCCATGCCGACGATTTCTCCCGCCCGAACGTCGAAGGAAATTCCGTCCTGTTGCGTCGGGCTCCAGCGCAAGTTGCGCACTTCGACGAGCGGCGCGGATGTCGAGGTGTCCGTGCCGGTGCGGTGTTGGCGGTGGAAGAATTGCTTTAGTTCCCGGCCGACCATCCGCTGCACGAGCGCTTGGTGCGTAATCTCTTCACGCCGCAGATCGCCAGCGTTTTTGCCGTCGCGCAGCACGACCACGCGATCGCTCAGTTCGCGCACTTCATGCAGGCGGTGAGAAATGTAGAGCACCCCCACGCCGTCGGCCTTGAGGGCCCGCACGACCTCGAACAATCGCGCCGTTTCGCGTTCGGTAAGGCTGGAAGTCGGCTCGTCGAAAATGATGTATCGCGACTTCAGGCTCAATGCCCGAGCGATCTCGACGAGCTGCCGTTGCCCCAAGGAGAGACTTGCGACACGCGTCCGGCTGGAGCAATCGAGCCCGAGCCGGCGAGTGAAAACGTCCGCATCGTCGTAAATGCGCGAAGAGACGAGATTGAGCAACCCGCCCCGGCGCGGCTCGCGGCCCAGGTAAATGTTGGCCGCCACGTCGAGCGATTCGGCCAAGTTTAATTCTTGGTGAATCAGCACGATGCCGGCCTGTTGCGCGGCGTCAACGTCGGCGAAGCGGACGTCCTGCCCGTCGAGCCGGAGCGTGCCGACGTCCGGGCATTGCACGCCCGCGAGAATTTTCATCAGCGTCGACTTGCCGGCGCCGTTCTCGCCGACCACCGACACGACTTCTCCCGGCGCAACCGCGAGGCTGACGCCGTCGAGCGCTTGCACACCGGGAAAACTTTTGCCGACGGCGACCGCTTCCAGCACGGGGAGGCCACTTTCGAGTGTCGGGGGGAGAGAATCAGGACGGTCGCGGCGGAGCCTAGGCGGCTTTCGGATTTCGCAGTTCGTTCAGCCGCTTTTCGAACGCGTCGACTTCGTCCTTCTTGATGACCTTGAACGGGATGTAAAGCACGCCGCCGGCGGGCAGCACGCTTTCATCCTTCTTCACGAGCCCCGTGAGAATGCGAATCGCCTCGTAGCCGAACTCAAACGGCGACTGCACGACCGTGCCGTGGATTAGCCCCGCGCGGATGCCGGCCAGCGTCGGTTCGTCTTCATCGAAGCCGACCACCTTCACTTTGCCTTCGAGCTTTGCCGTTTTCACCGCTTCCAAAGCCATGTGCGGGTTGTAGGCCCAGAGCCCGACGAAGCAGAGCTTTTGCGGATCGCCGGTGTACTTCACGAGGAAGTCTTCGACCTTGCGCTTGCATTCGTCGGCTTTGCCGCCGTCGGTGATCGTCGTGAGCAGTTCGTGCTTGCCGAGCTGCGGACCCGTGGCGCCCGCCTTGCCGCCGAGTTCGTCGAGCACTCCTTGGCGACGTTCGACGGCGTTTTGCACATCGAGGCTGCCGACGAGGATCACAACCTGACCGCCGTCGGGCAGGATTTCCTTCACCATTTTCCCGGCGGCCATTCCGGCGCCGACGTTGTTCGTACCCAGATAGCAGCGACGCTTGCTCCCCGGCGGCAGGTCACTGTCCTGCGTAATGAGCGGAACTTTCGTAGCAATGTCGTTGTAATAGTCCGCTTGGTTCTTGCCGTCGTTCGGGCTGACGGCGATGCCCTGAATGCCCATGAGCATGAGCTTGTCGACGATGTCTTGCTGATCTTTTGGGCTGTTTTGAGCCGGGCGGCGGAATTCGACTTGGACGTTGAAATCCTTAGCGGACTTCTCACAACCGCGCTCGGCGAGGGTCCAAAATGCGTGCGGATTGTTGGTGACGAACGCCACGTGGATTTTGTCGTCACCTCCCCGATTGCAGCCGCTTAGCAGGGCCACGGAGATGCACAGGGAAGCGGTCGAAAACGGACGTAAAATCGAGCGCGGGGCGTGCATGCGTTGACCCTTCTCGTGAGTGGCGGCAAATGGCTTGCGAGGCCGAAAAACCGGGGCGAGCGAATTTCTTAAGGTTCTTATGTTATTCGGTCGGCGGGGGCCGCACAAGAGTTTTCGGACGTCCTGCGGCGAATGACTCGGCCGTCGATCAAGCGCCGATGTATTTGGCGTAAACCGTGCGGGCGACCGACTCGTCGTCCGTGCCGCCTACGATGGCCCGACCGTCGGGAAACACGGTCAACAAGTATTCGCCGACTTGCGCGCGGAGCAGAAACGGGTTGCGCGAGACCTTGCCGACGGCCGCCAACTTCGTCGCCAGCGCATCCAGCGCAACTGCGTGCCCTGCCGCGCCTGAGATCTGCACGGCGTTCCGTCCGCACAGCACGGCCGTGCGGCTGCCGCGTCGCCCGTCGAGCCACGGGAAATCGGCATGCCGACAAGTCGGGCAATCGGCCATGTCGCGCAGCCCGTCGAGCTTCACGGTGCGGACCGTGTTGTCCCACAAGTCGAAGAGCATCAGCCCGCGCTGGACGGCCTCGCGCCGGCCCGCGAGGATCTTGATCGCTTCCATCGCTTCGACCGAGGCGATCACGTTGATGATCGGGCTCAAGATGCCGGCCGTGTCGCAGGTGGGCGAGGAGCCCGGCGGCGGCGGCTCGGCCATCACGCAGCGGAGGCAAGGAGTCTCGCCGGGGAGGATCGTCATCGTCTGGCCTTCGGCGCCGATGCAACCGCCGTAGACCCACGGGATTCCGAACTTGGCCGCGGCGTCGTTCAAGAGAAAGCGTGTTTCGAAATTATCGGTGCCGTCGACGATCAGGTCGACGCCGTTGCACAGGCTCGCGATGTTGTCGGGCCCGACGTCGGTGACGATCGGCTCGATTTCGATTTCGGAATTGATCGCCCGAAGTTTCTCGGCGGCGGCGATTGCCTTCGGCAGGTTCGCCGCAACGTCCGCCTCGTCGAAGAGCACTTGCCGTTGCAGGTTGTTGAGTTCGACGAAATCACGATCGACCAGCCGCAGCTTGCCGACGCCGGCCCGAGCGAGTGTATTGGCAAGTACGCTTCCGAGAGCGCCGACGCCGCAAACCAGCACGCGGCTCGCGAGCAATCGATGTTGCCCCTCTTCGCCGAACGAGGCATAGCGAATCTGCCGGGCGTAGCGCTCGAGCGCGGGATCGAGGCGTTCGCTCATACGAAATACCCTGCGGGATCGCACTTCCCCGCCATTTCGGCTTGGAGTTTATCGCAAGCCTCGCGAGCTTCGTAGGGCGAGTCGGGTATCATTGCCGGGCGAAACGCAATTACCGGTTTCGAGTTGTCCTGAGGCCAGACCCAAGCAGCATCGGGGGGACAGATATATATGAAGTCGACTTGCGCTTGGTCGCTGTCCAAACGATTGTTGAAATCGGAAATGAAAAGTGTGTTTCGTGCAGATGCAACTAGGGACGGCGTGACATGAGCAATAGCATGAATCATGACCACGGAAGGAAAGCGACTCATTCTTCTAGCGGCCTTCGCCAACTCCTCGCCGGTACCGTGGATAAAGGCGACTGACGTAACGCCTACTTCGCTTGCTTCTTGTTGCTTGGCGTCATCTTGACCAGCAAGAATGGTCGTCGCAGTTTCACGCCATACCTCCATCGGCACTTCCCTAATCACGCAACCAACTCCACGCGGAACCCAGGTTTTACCGTAAAGCACGATGCGGTTGCGCACCACGGTAATCGGCCGAATGCCGAACGTCTGATCGATCTCCGCGATCACTTGTTCGCCAAGTCGCACTTCACCGATCACGCGATAAAGAAACGGCAGCTCCGGGCTCCAGTGGCAAGGATCGGGGAGATCTGCTTCGGCCATGACCGCCGGCAGGTCGCCCCAGTTGGTCACGCCGCGATGCGCGAGCTTCACGCGCGTCGGCAGCGTCGTCGAGTAGCGGCACTTCGGGCCTTCGACGCGGCATTCCAGTCGGCATTCGGCGAGTTCGTCGACCGTCAGCAGTCGGCCGTCGATGGTCGGCGCGGCCAACGCGTAGATTCGCGCCGAAGCTTCGCCGGCATCGTCGTAGAACACGGTGGCTTCGCAGGTCGACGGCATGCTGTTCGTGGGACCCTTAGGATTCCTTACCCCCCACCCCCGGCCCCTCTCCCGCAAGGGGCGAGGGGAGGCGGAGGTGCCATTCATACCTATGCCGAGCGTTCTCGTTCTTGGGCCGCTTTCTTTTCGGCGGCGAGTAGTTGAGCCAGCACGCGACCGGTGGCCGATTCGGCGATTCGGGCCACTTGTTCCGGCGAGCCTTTCGCGACGACCCGGCCTCCCTCGTCGGCCGCGCCGGGGCCTAGGTCGATCACGTAGTCGGCTCCCTTAATGATCGTCATGTTGTGTTCGACGACGATCAGCGAGTGCCCCACGCCGAGCAGCGCCTCGAAGCAATCCATTAGTTGCACGACGTCGGCGAAATGCAGGCCCGAGGTCGGCTCGTCGAGAATAAAGAGCGCGCGACCCTTGCGGGCCGAGGCCATGTAGCCGGCCAGCTTCAAGCGTTGCGATTCGCCGCCGGAGAGCGTATTGGCCGGTTGGCCGAGTTGCAGGTAGTCGAGGCCGACATCCATCAGTTTCTTGAGCTTCGCTTGCACCTTCGTGCTGCCGCGGAAGAAAGTGAACGCCTCGCGCACAGTCATATCGAGCACGTCGGCAATCGAGGCGTTGCGGTACGTGACTTCCAGGATTTCCTTGCGGTATCGCCGACCGCGGCATTCCGGGCACTTCATGAACACGTCGGCCATGAACTGCATGTCGACTTCGAGGTAGCCGTCCCCTTCGCAACGCTCGCAGCGGCCTCCTTCGACATTGAAGCTGAAGTAGCCGGCCGTGTAGTTGCGCGTGCGAGCTTCGACCTGCTCCGCGAAGACCGCCCGGATTTCGTCAAACGCTTTGACGTAGGTCACCGGGTTCGAGCGGGGCGAACGACCGATCGGGCTCTGATCGACCAAGACTACGTCGTCGATCTGGCCGTCACCAAAGACGTCGTCGTAGTCGAGCGGACGGGGCGCTTCCACGTGCATCCGGCGACAAAGGGCCGGGTAGAGCGTGTCTTGCACGAGCGTGCTTTTGCCGGCCCCGCTCACGCCGGTCACCACGCAGAGCACCCCGAGCGGAAACTCGACCGTGATGTTCTGCAAGTTATTGCCGCGAGCGCCGGCCAGGCGAACCCAACCGTGCTCGGCTTTGCGGCGCAGCGCGGGGATCGAAGCTCCGCGGCGCCCGGCCAGGAAATCGCCCGTCATGTTGCCGACGGTCGCTTCCATCTCGGCCGGCGTACCTTGAAACACCACGCGTCCGCCGTTGCGTCCCGCGCCGGGGCCGATTTCCACGACCTGATCGGCCGCGCGAATCATGGTTTCATCGTGCTCGACCACGACGACGCTGTTGCCCCGATCGCGCAATCGCTTCACGGCCGAGACGAGTCGGTCGGTATCCTGCGGATGCAGGCCGGCCGACGGTTCGTCGAGCACGTAGAGCATGTTCACGAGGCCGGAACCGAGAGTCGACGTGAGGGTGACCCGTTGCATTTCGCCGCCCGAAAGGGTGCGAATGGTGCGGTCGAGCGTCAAATAGCCGAGGCCCACTTCTTCCAGATAGCCAATGCGCGACTGTACTTGCTCCAGCATCGTTCGCCCGACGGCCGCGTCGTATTCACTGAGCTTCAAGTCGCGGAGAAATGCCGAGGCGTCGACCGTTTTCATGGCCGTGATCTCGGCAATGTTTCGGCCGCCGATGCGCCAGGCCAACGGCTCCGGTCGGAGACGCGCGCCGCGGCAAGTCGGGCACTCGCGGTAACTGCGCCAGCGGCTCAGAAACACGCGGATGTGCATCTTGTATTTTTTCTTCTCCAGCCAAGCGAAGAAGCCTATGAGGCCGCCGAATTCTCGCTCCGGCACCCCTTCGACGACGATGCGCAATTGCTCCGGCGTGAGCTTCTTAAACGGCACGTCGACCGGCACGTCGAACTCTTTTGCGAGCGTCAGCAGCTCTTTAAGTTCGTGCTCGTAGGCCGGCGTGTTCCACGGCGCTATGGCCCCTTCTTTGAGGCTCTTCTGCGCGTCGGGCACGACCAGGTCCATATCGATGTCGATCACGTTGCCGAAGCCTTCGCACTCGGGGCAGGCGCCCAGCGGGCTATTGAAGCTGAACAGCCGCGGCTCCGGTTCGGGAAACGTGAGCCCGCAATCTTCGCAGGCAAGTCGATTCACGTAGCCGATGCGTCGCCAGGCGGCGCCGTCGACCGCGACTGATTTGCCGCCCAGCGCCGCCAGCGGCGCATCGTCGCCGTTGGTCGTGCCGGGCGCATGTTCCACGTAGAGCACCGAACGTCCGTCACCGGCGGCGAACGCCGTTTCGAGCGAATCGCGAATACGTTGCGGAGCGGCTTCTCCCGTCTTGAGGCGATCGACGATGATGTCGAACGAGCGCTCGCTTAGGTCTGCCGGCGTCGGCGCGAAATCTTGGCTGAGATTCACCGTGCGCTCGTGCAGCACAATGCGCGTGAAGCCGTCTTCGCGCAGGGCCGTAAGTTGTTCGGCGAGGGCCCGGCCGGCGTCGTCGGTCTCCGGCAGGCTTTTGGGAACGGCAATCATAAACCGTCGGCCGACCGGAACTTTCGCCAAAGCTTCCGCCACGCTTTGCGGGCTGTCGCGCAACACTTCCCGACCGCAGCCGGTGCAGAACAGCCTGCCGATCTTGGAGAACAGCAGCCGCAAATAGTCGTTCGCTTCGGTCACCGTGCCGACGGTGGAACGTGTCGATCGGGTGGAGCTTTTCGCGGCGACGGCGATTGACGGCGGCAAACCGTCAATGCGTTCGGCCTGCGGCTTTTCCAGGCGTTCGAGAAACTGCCGGGTGTAGGCGGAGAAGCTTTCGATATAGCGCCGCTGCCCTTCGGCGTAGAGCGTATCGAAGGCGAGGCTGCTTTTGCCGCTGCCGCTGAGTCCGCAAAAAACGATGAGCTTCCCCCGCGGCAGATCGAGATCGATCCCCTTCAGGTTATGGACTTCGACTTTGCGGAGTTGGATCAGTCGCTCGGCCAAAACGAATGCTTTCAGTGTTTGGTACGGCAGGGGACGCCCTCTGCGGCGCTCCGAAATTCGAGCAAAACAAACACGGCCGGAACGCCACGGAAGGCGGTTCCAACATTTCGCCGACGCACTGGCGACGCCGGCGAGGCAATCGGCAATCTATCAGCATAACTAGGCCCCGGTCGGTCGAACAGGGGCGGCCGGCAAGCCTCCGGAGCCGCGCCGGGAACGGTATGACCGCCGACCTCAGGTGCCGCTATAATTTGCGCATGGGATTTAAGAAGGGTTTCAATCCGTTTTACGTGTTGCTGGTGATCGTCGGCACGGCGTTTTGCCTCACGGCGTGCGCCTACGGCCTGATGGCGATGCGGGCCTTGCGGCCGGAGCGTTCGCACGACGCACGCGCCGTCGCAGGTTCGACGGGAGCGGCCGATGCGAACAGCGCGGCGCGCCCCGGACCGCACCAGTTGTTGGCCTATATGGAACGCAACGGCGAGAAGTTGTTGCTCATCGAATTGGCGGTACTCACCGTCGCTACGTTTGCGGCGATGGGAACGGATAGCTATTGGATTCGCCGCGCCGCCGAGAAGCAACGCTTGAATCGTGAAGTCGCCGCAAGTTTGGAACAAGCACCGACGAAGGAGCAGTCGTCATGAAAGTTACGCCGTATGACGCGGTCGCGAGCGCCGAAGTGACGATGCCCGGCTCGCATGCTTGTCGGGTGCGTTGGCTCGTCGACGAAACCGACGGTGCGCCGAACTTTGCCATGCGTCAATTCGAAGTGGCCCCCGGCGGCTACACGCCGCGGCATAGCCATCCCTATGAACACGAAGTGTTCGTGCTCGAAGGCGAGGGAGCAATCTATGAGGGAGACGTCCCGCGACCGCTCCGGCCCGGCACGGTGGTGTTTGTAGCGCCGGACGAAGTGCATCAATTCCGCAACACGGGCGGCTCGACCTTGAAGTTTCTCTGCTTTGTGCCGAACAGCCATCGGAGCCTTCCGGCGACCATGGCCCCGGAATGCGCACGGCCTGAGAATAATTCCTAACGCGGCGTCAAATATCAGAGTGGGAAATACGGGGATAGAGGGAGATGTCGGGGATGAGTAAGCGGTAGGTGTTTACCGCTAGACGGCGCCGCAGCAGTGGTTGCAAGCTGTCTCATTCATTCTTATTCTTCATCTCCCAAACCTTCTCTTCATCATCCCCCTATCTTCCTCTCTGGGTTTCTGAGCGTGAGTCAGAAAAGAGCTGCGGCCGAGATCGAGCAACTTCGGGCGGAGATTCGCGAGCACGATCGACGGTATTACGTCGAGGCCGCGCCGACGATTTCGGACATGCAGTACGATCGGCTGATCGATCGGCTGAAGGCGTTGGAAGCCGAGCATCTGGGCCTAGTGACGCCGGACAGCCCGACGCAGCGGATCGGCGACGCGCCGATTAGCGAACTGACGCCGGTCGAGCATCGCGTGCCGATGATGTCGATCGACAATACGTACAGCCTCGACGAGCTGCGAAAGTATGCCGAGAAGACGGCGAAATTGCTCGACGGGGAGCCGATCGAATGGGTCGTCGAACTCAAGATCGACGGCGTTGCGGTATCGATCCGCTACGAACACGGCGTGCTCGTGCAAGGAGCGACTCGCGGCAACGGCCGCGTCGGCGACGACATCACGCACAACGTGCGGACGGTGATCGATTGCCCGTTGCGGCTGACCGGCGACCATGTGCCGGAAGTGCTCGAGGTGCGCGGGGAAATCTACATGACGAACGCCGACTTGGTGCGGCTTAACGAAATGCAGGCCGAGCGGGGCGAAGAAGCGTACAAGAACTCACGCAACGTGGCCGCGGGGACCATTCGCTTGCTCGACCCGCGGATTTGCGCCGAGCGACGTTTGCGCCTGTTTTGCCACGGCGTGGGCGAGACCAGCGGCATTCGCGCCACGACGCATATGGAGTTTCTTGATGAAATCCGGGGCTACGGTTTGCCGCCGACGCCGATGGTGCAGAAGTTTGATACGTTCGACGCCGCGGCTAAGCACTGCGAGGAAGTGATCGAGAAGTTGCACGAGTTGGCGTTTGAGATCGACGGGCTCGTGCTGAAGGTGAACAATTTCGCGCAGCGCGAACGGCTCGGCGCGACCAGCAAGAGCCCGCGCTGGGTCATCGCGTACAAGTTTGAGAAGTACGAAGCGGTGACGCGGCTCAACGGTATTCGCGTGCAGGTCGGCAAGACGGGCGCGATTACACCGGTGGCCGACTTGGAACCGGTCGAGCTTGCGGGCACCACGGTGAGTCGGGCGAGTTTGCACAACGCGGAGGAAATCGAGCGCAAGGATATTCGGGTCGGCGATTACGTCGTCGTTGAGAAGGCCGGCAAGGTGATTCCGCACATCGTGCGCGTGGAAGCGCATCGGCGGACCGAGGAATTGCCGCCGTTTCCGTTTCCGATAAGCTGCCCGGAATGCGGCACGCCGGTGGTGAAGGATGAGGAAGGGGTTTACATTCGCTGCCCCAATTATCGCTGCCCGGCGCAATGGAAGGAGCGGCTGCGCTACTTTGCCGGCCGCAATGCGATGGATATCGAGGGGCTGGGGGATAAACTGGTCGACCAATTGGTGAATTCCGGCCTCGTGACGACTTACGGCGACTTGTACCGGCTGCGGCTGGAGCAACTGACCGAGTTGGAGCGGATGGGAACCAAGAGCGCCGAGGGGTTGTTGGCGGGGATCGAGGCCAGCAAAACGCGCGGACTGGCGCGCCTGTTGAACGCGATTTCCATTCGCCATGTCGGCACGCGCACCGCCGTGATCTTGGCCGAGCATTTCGGCTCGATCGACGAACTTTTGTCGGCGAGCGAAGAGCAACTCGGCGAGGTGTACGAAATCGGCGAAATCATCGCCAAGAGCGTGTACGCCTTTTTGCACGGCGAAGAAGGCGCGCAGATGATCGCCGAGTTGAAGTCGGCGGGGCTGGACATGACCTCGCCGAAGCGCGCCGCGACGAGTGCGACGGGCGAGGGGAAGCTGGCAGGGAAGACGTTGGTCGTCACCGGAACATTGACGAAATACAAGCGGGACGAGATCGAAGAGTTGATCCAACGGCACGGTGGTAAGGCGTCGTCGAGCGTGTCGAAAAAGACCAGCTATCTTGTTGCCGGTGAAAGCGCCGGGAGCAAATTGGAGAAGGCACAGTCGCTCGGCGTGCCGGTGCTCACGGAAGACGAATTCGAGCAGTTGCTCGCGCAATAGAAAAGCGGAGCCGAGCACAGGGCTCGACTCCGCTTTGTGGTTGCGATCTGGGAGCGTACTTACGATTTCTTCGGCACGCCGAGTTCGGCGAGCTTCTTGGCGATGTCGGCGGAGGCCGTCGCCGGCTTCACGGCCTTGTCGATGTAGAGCACGCGACCGTCGGCGCCGATGTAATAGGTGTAGCGGCTCGAAACCCCCTTGGCGTTCAGCGCCCCGTATTCGGCGGCGGTCTTTTTCGTGGGGTCGCTCAGGATCGGATAATCTAGGCTCAGCGATTCGGCGAACTTCTTGTTGTAGTCGGCTTCATCCACGCTGGCGGTGAAGTAGGCGACGTTGAATTCGCGGATCTTGTCCCCTTCGGCTTTCATGTTCTTGCATTCGGTGGTGCAGCCGCCGGTGAAGGCCTTCGGATACCAAGCGACCACGACGGCCGACTTGCCGCGGAAATCGGAGAGCTTGTAGGTCTTGCCGTCGCTTCCTTGGAGCGAAAAGTCCGGGGCGACGTCCCCTTCTTTCAATTCGGCGGCTCCGGCGGAACCGGCGGCCAACAATAGGCCGAGGGCCAGGGTGCAAAGCGTTTTCATGGGCGGGAAACTCCTCTGAGGCGGGAAAAATTACGTAGCAGGCCGTGCGTAAAACAGCCTAACACAGCGCCGACCGGGCGTCCAACAGGCGGTATTGCCGATCTCACCGTTGCGCGACCTGCGACCAATCGGCGTGTTCGTGACAGAACTGCTTGCGCCCGAGATATTAAGCGTGGTAAGATTCTCCCGTCGCCGGCGAATAAGATGTTGACCCGGCGAAGCCGGCGACGACCCGCTCGCCGCAATGCATGCGTCGGCGCTGAAACATTTGAAACATTCCGCAATCCGAGACATCTCCACGAGAGCCTGTTCATGTCGCAAGCCGCTACTCCCGCTCCGCCGAAAAACGACAATGACGTTGAAAGCGTGATCGTCGTTTCTTATCCGAAGATCATCTTTTTGTACCCGACGTTGATCTTCGGGTTCATCACGGCGCTCTATCTAAGCTTCTCGTCCGCCCCGTTGGATCCGCACAATAAGGTCGTGGTCGTCATGAACACGTTGTTCTTGGGGATCTTCGCGATCAATCTCGTGGTGCTGGCGTTCGACTTTCCCCGCACGACTTCACTGACGATGTTCTTTTGCGGGGCGGCGATCGCGCTGGGCGTGGTGCTGCTCTTTACGCTCAAGCCGGGGCTGCTGCCGGCGCTCACGGAGTTTCTGGCGAAGTTTCGGCCGTTGGCGAATGCCACGTGGTATTGGGCGTTCACCGGGATTCTCGGCGGCATCTTCGCCGCTTCGTTTCTCACGCTGAGCTTCGACTATTGGGAAGTGCGGGCCAACGAAATCCTGCACCACCACGGCTTTCTCAGCAATTTGGAACGACGCGCGACGCCGAACCTGCGGCTCGATAACGAGATCAATGATCTGTTCGAGTACATGCTGCTGCAATCGGGCCGCCTCATTCTGCAACCGGCCAACGAGCGAGCAATCATTCTCGACAACGTGCCCTTCATTAAGAAGAAGGAAGCACAGATCATGAAGTTGCTCGGCGCGCTGCGCGTGGATATTCGCCAAGAAAACGAAGAGATCTAGTCGGAAGCGAGTCGGCGGCGGACGCGCGGCGATCGGCGGCGTAGAGAATCGTGTTGTTGAGATAGATGCGCCCGATGCCGACTGTATTCCTTTGTGAACCGGGTTGGGAAGGAGCCCTGGCCGACGAATTGCGGCGGACCTGGCTGAAGCCCGGCCGCGCGAGCGACGTCGCGGCATCGGCGGCCGGGCGGGTCGTTGCGAACGTCGAGTCGGGGGCGAATTCTCCGGCTGCCGACCCGATCGTCGCTTTCGCGTCGCAAGTGCTGTCCGACGCCGTCCCATGCACGGCGGCTTCGATTTCGCAATGGGCCGACGTCGCATGCGCGCGGATCTCCGCGCGGCTGGATCAAGCGAGCGCGCCGTGGCGATTGCATGTGTTTGCAACGCCGTTTCCCGACGGTTCGACGGGCGCGGGGCGCGCGAAGCTGATGCGAGATGCTTTGGTCGCGAAACTTCGCGAGGTTCGCCGCCGGCTCTTACGCCGGATGAACGACGCCGCCGAATCTGCATGGCTGCCGGACGAAGCATTAGTTCAGGTGTCGCTGACCTCGTCGAGCGAAGGCTACATTTCCATCGCCGACGCCGACATGCGGCAAGCTTGGCGACACGTCGTTTCGCCGTTCGTCGGCGGCTTGATCGAGCCGGCGGTCGACAAGCTTGCGCCGTCGCGGGCCTTTGCGAAGTTGGTCGAAGCCGAACTTCGGCTCGGTCGCTCGATTCGGCCCGGCGAAACGTGCGTCGACCTTGGAAGCTCGCCGGGGAGTTGGGCTTACACGGCGCTCCATCGCGGCGCACTCGTAACGGCGATCGACCGCAGCCCCTTGCGCGACGATCTGATGAGCAACCCGCGTTTGACGTTTCTGAAAGCCGACGCGTTCGAATACTTCCCGCCGGAGCCGATGGACTGGCTCTTGAGCGACATCATCGCCTTCCCCGACCGGATTTGCGAACTCTTGGCTCGCTGGCTCGGCGAGCGGCGGTGCCGCGCGTTTTGCGTCACCGTGAAGTTCCGCGGCCGCGACGACGATGCGGAATTGGAGCGGGTGAAAGACGTACTGCGCGAAAGCGGCTATCGCTTCGGACTGCGACGGCTGACGGCGAATAAGAACGAAGCTTGCGCCTACGGCGAGTTATGAGTTCAGAATTATGAGTTATGAATTGTCGGAACTCATAATTCATAACTCCGAACTCATAAATCCTACTTCTAGTCGAACGAATACTCTTCCTTCGTCAGGTCTTCGAAGCGCGTGTAATCCTTGAGCCAGGCGACTTTGACGTCGCCGATCGGCCCGTTGCGCTGCTTGGCGATGATGAGGTCGGCCTTGCCGGCGACTTTGGCTTTGTCTTCGTCGTTCGTCATGTAGTACTCTTCGCGATGCACGAACATCACGACGTCGGCGTCTTGTTCGATGGCGCCCGATTCGCGGAGGTGGCTCAGCTTCGGGCGGTTGTCCTTCGACGCTTCAGCCTGGCGATTGAGCTGTGAGAGGCAGAGCACCGGCACCTTCAATTCGCGGGCCATTCCTTTGAGGCGGCGGGCGATCTTGGAGACTTGTTCTTGCCGCGGGTCTTTGGAGTTGTCCGGTTCGATAAGTTGCAAGTAATCGATGACGATCAGACGCAGGCCTTCGCGACGTTTCAGGCGGCGCGCGGCCGCGGCGATTTCCGTCATCGTGCGGCTCGGCGAGTCGTCGATGTAGATCGGCGCTTGGCTGAGGTCGCTCGAGGCTTCGATCAGCTTCTGGCGTTCGGCCTTCGAAATGGTGCCGTTGCGCAGGTTGTGGCCGTTGATTTTGCCGCGCGAGCAGAGCATGCGTTCGGCCAATTCGAGCCGCGACATTTCCAAGCTGACGAAGAGCACGCCGTAGTGGTTGTCCATCGCCACGTTTTCGCAAATCGTGGCGGCGAGCGCGGTTTTGCCCATCGACGGACGAGCGGCGAGAATGATGAGTTCGGAGTCGTGCAACCCGCCGGTTTGGGTGTCGAGATCGCGCAGGCCGGTGGAGATGCCGCCGATGCCGCCGCCGCGACTAATGCGGTCGTCGATGCGGAGCATGGTCTCGTGCAGAATGTCGGCCATGCCGGCGACGTTGTTCGAGCCCTTCTGTTCGAGGATCGCAAAGACCTTGGCTTCCGCTTGCGCCAAGAGTTCGCGCGGCTCGATCGATTGATCGTAGGAGTCGCGGAGGATTTCCGTCGAGGCGTGGATCAGGTCGCGTACGACGGCCTTGTCGCGCACGATCTGCGAATACCAGACGGCGTTGGCCGCGGTCGGCACGCACTCGGCGACGTCGAGCAACATCGACATGCCTCCGAGCATTTCAAAATCGCCCTGGGCTTGTAAGCGTTCGATGAGCAATGTGGCGTCGATCTGCTTGCCGGAATTGTGCATGTCGAGCATGCACTCGTACACCTTGCGATAGGCCGGCGAATAGAACTCTTCGGGACGGAGGACCAGCGCCACGTCGTCGCAGACGCGCGGGTCGAGCAGCAAACTGCCGAGCACCCCTTTTTCAGCCTCGGGGCTATGCGGCGGCGAGCGGTCGAAGAGTTCGGAAGTCGGACGAACCGGCGGCGCGTCACGACGGGAACCGAAACGCTCGCGCTCTTGAGTCGACATGGGAAACTCTCCTCCGTGCGGGCGCGACTCACGAGACTGATGGCGGTAAGCGAGCGCATAAAAACGGCGTTCGCCGCCGAAGCATGCGAACGCCGTGATTATAACGGATGCCGGCTCCAGGCCGAACGATTACTTCTTCTCAGCCGTCTTTTCGACCGGTTTCTTCTCGGCATGTTCGTCGGCGACCATCGGCACGACCCACACTTTCAGGTCGCTTTCGATTTCGTGGCCGAGGTGGATCTTGACGGTGTAGAGGCCCAATTCCTTGAGCGGGCCCTTCAGACGCACCTGATCGGCGGTGATCGTGAATTCCAAACGCTTGAGGGCGTTGACGATTTCGGCCGGGCCGACCGAGCCGTACAGATGGCCTTCGTCGTTGGCGTTGGCTTCGATCGTGACGCTCTGCTTGGCCAACTGTTCGGCGAAGTCGCGGAGACCGGCCATGCGGGCCTTTTGGATTTCGTTCAAGCGGGCACGGTGCTTTTCGACCATGCGCTTGTGGTGTTCCGTGGCCACCGTGGCCAACGCTTGCGGAAGCAAGTAGTTGTTGGCGTAGCCGGGACGCACGCTGACGACGTCTCCTTGCTTGCCGAGGTGATCGACGTCTTGAATCAGCATCAGTTCAATGCCGCCGTTGCGACCGCGGGGCAAACGCTTGCCGAACGTTTTCTTGGTGGAGGGCATGATTTCGAAATCCTGAATGACAAACCGATTGATTGAAAGTCCGCGAAGGAACGCGGTTTGGTAGTTGTGTTCGCGAGACGACTAGAACGGGATGTCGCCTTCTTCAGCCGGGGGACGACCGCCGCCCGAGCCTCCGCGATTACCGCCGGAGCCGCCGCGGGCGCCGCCGCGACTCGCACCGCCGTAATCGGAGGATTCGCCGGAGTATTCGCTTTCGTCGGGGGGGGCCGAACCGCCGCGACCGCCGCCTCCGCCTTTACCGCCGAGCATGCGCATGTTTTCAGCGACGACGCGGAGCTTCGAGCGCTTCTGACCGTCCTTCTCCCAGCTATCGAGCTTGAGCCGGCCTTCGACGAGCACCGAAGATCCCTTGCCGAGGTACTCGCCGGCGATTTCCGCCGTGCGGCCCCAGAGCGTGACGTCGACGAACGTCGTTTCTTCGACCCACTCTCCCTTGGCATCTTTGCGTTTGTCGTTGACGGCCAGGCCGATCTCCGACACCGCCGTGCCCCCTTGCGTGTAACGCACTTCGGGGTCGCGGGTCAGATTGCCCATCAAGATGACTTTGTTGAAGCTGGCCATGGCGAATGCTGCGGGAGCGAGGATTGTCCGGAAGGCGATCCGAGAATGTTAGTCGTCAATGGCCGCGGCTTCGGCGGGTACCACGATGCCGGCGTCGCGACGCGGAGCGGATTTAGCGGCTTCGGGAGCCGGGGCATGCGACGACGAGGCGTGGCTCACCAACGCTTCGACGATCCGCGGATCGACCTTGAGGATCAACGAACGCATGATCGACTCGTTGAGCGCGATCTCGCGGTTCAAGTTGGTCAGCTCTTTGCTCTCCAAGCGGAGGTACGTGAGCCAGTAGGTTCCCTTGCGTTGGCCGTTGATCGGGTAGGCCAATCGACGCTCTTCCCAAAGGCGGCTGGCGAGGATTTCGCCGCCGAACTTTTGGGCCATGGTCGCAATGGCGCCCGAGACGCCGCCCGGATCGCGACCGAACCGGTTGGAGTCGAAAATGAACATCGCTTCGTAAACGTGCTTTGCCACGTGGCAGCTCCTGAAAGGCGAGACGAGAACAGTTGGGAGACGGGAGATCGGAGACTAAAGAAGGAAATCACTCCTCCAGCGCCGCCATGGTTACCGTCACTTGCTCCGTTTCTTCGTCTCCGGCCTCTCGCTCTTGTCCGAGAT